>DVIN01000071.1 GCA_018711275.1 Candidatus Pullilachnospira intestinigallinarum | reverse complement strand
ATTGTAGGAAAATCCAAAAGTTTAGATTTTCCCACAATGCTTATCTTTTGGTCTTTGGTTCGGAATAGTGTAGTGCTGGCGGTCTATCTCTTGTTTTCGGTTGCTTGCTTCCTTACCGTACATGAGCATTGTCTGCGGGTATATATTCACGCCTCTTTGGAATTCAGAGAAGAGCGGGTGGTACAGATATACGGTGAACGGGAGATTTCAGCGGAGGAGAGAATTCTTGACAAAGATAGAAGAAGAAAACTCTTCTATAAAAAGTATACCGGCAGGGACTGGGGACTGGCGGGCAATTACCATATGACCCTGGACAGCGGGGAACTGGGGCTGGAAACCTGCGCGGGCATTATTGCCGGGCTGGTGGAGGAAGCATAAAAGTTTTCGGCCTGGCGGTATTCCCGCGAAATTGTCTGTGGGAATCCCTGCTCCTTTCTGTCGGAGTTCATAGAAAAAAAACCTCTCTCATACAATAAATGGAAGAGAGGAGGGATGGGATGATATCCATAAGCCTGTGCATGATTGTACGGGACGAAGAGCAGGTGTTGGGGCGTTGTCTGGACAGTATCCGTGAGGCGGTAGATGAAATCGTCATTGTGGATACGGGATCGGCAGACCGGACCCGTCAGATTGCCTGGCAGTATACGGACCGGGTTTTTGATTTTTCCTGGAGGGATGATTTTTCAGCCGCCAGAAATTACGCTTTTTCCCGGGCGTCCGGGGATTACTGTATGTGGCTGGATGCCGACGACGTGATGACGCCGGCCAATGTGGGTAAGCTGTTGCGGCTGAAGAAAAATCTTCAGCCGGAGGTAGATATGGTGATGATGCCGTACATCACGGCTTTTGATGAAAAGGGAAGACCTGCTTTTTCATATTTTCGGGAGAGAATCGTCAGAAACAGCTCCCGGTATCGGTTTCAGGGCCGGGTACATGAAGCGATTCCCCGGCAGGGCTATGTGATATTCGCGGATATTCCTGTGGAGCACAGAAAAGCTAAGGCCGGGGACAGTGACCGGAATCTGAGAATTTACCGCCAGATGCAGGCAGAGGGTGAACCCATGGATGGACGGAGTCTGTACTATTTCGGGAGAGAACTGCTGACGCATGGGGAATATCAGGAAGGTATCCGGATTCTGCGGGAGTTTCTGAACCGGCCCGACGGATGGGTGGAAAATAAAATTGACGCCACCAGACAGCTGGCCGCCTGTCTTTATGGGGAGGGCAGAGAGGAGGAAGCTCTGGAAGCACTGCTGGCGGGTTTGAAATACGATGTGCCGCGGGGAGAAACCTGCTGTGATCTGGGACGCCATTTTCTGGACCGGGGAAAATATGAGCAGGCGGTATTCTGGTATCGACAGGCTCTTGAAGCGGAGAAAAAGATGGATACCGGAGCATTTGTGCAGGAAGAATGCTACGGATTTCTTCCGGCTATTTCTCTGTGCGTCTGCTATGATCGGATGGGGATGCGGGACAAGGCGAAATATTATAATGATCTGGCGGGGAAGTATCAGCCGGATTCACCATATTATCTGCAGAATAAAACATATTTTTCCTGACAGAAGCGCAGGCGGCGGTTTGCAGCCGGATACAGACTGCCGGCATGGCTGTCGGGTTCAGAAAAGAAAAAGGACAGGTGATTCGATCATCTGTCCTTTTTTGCAATAGAAAATTGGGAAAGCGCGCTTTCGTTTTTCCGTTGTGACGAATCAGCGAGCCGTATCCATCACAATGCTTCCTTCCGGAAATGCCCGGCGGAACAGAAAACGAACCAGAGGCCCGGCAATAATCAGCTGGAAGGGCAGCGCCATGATAAAGTTTTTGGGAATATTTGTCAGCCAGATCCATGCGATGGAACCCCACTGTCCGGTGTGAACGCACGCTTCCGCGGCGCCGTACAGGGACATGATAAGCACCATAGGAACCACCATGCAGCAGGAAACAGCGATCACGGTTTTGGTGGGGCTGGAAACGCCGGGTTTCACCAGATAACGGAAGGCAAAGCCCTTGGCCAGCCCGGAAACAAGAAACCAGTCACAGCATATGGCGAACAGGTAGGCAATGGGAAATCCCATCCAGGCGTCATGAATCACGGATGCGGACATCCCTCCTCTTTGCAGTGTTACATTATAAAGGCTCATCCAGAGTACCATGGTAAAGCACATCATTACAGTATAAATCAGACTCTCTCTTCTGTTTTTCGGCATATTTTCCTTCCTCCTGTTTTTTTATCTGCTTTATTCTAGCATCCGCAAAAGAGGGAAATAAGAGCCTTTTTTATTTTCGGCGATTGTACAGAAATTTCCTGAAAAAGAATGGATATGCAAAGGAATAGTGAACAAAGAAAAAAGATTTTTTGGGAGTCTTTGCGAAAAGAACAGGAAAATATATACAAATTCTTTTGCGTTTTTCTGAGGGGAAGTTCGACCGGAAGCGCAGGATTTTCCGATGTAAAAAGTTGCGTGCGCTACTAATTTGTGCTATAGTATGTTCCACTGAAAAGAAAGGAGAAAAAGGAAGGATGAAAGACAGCTTTTCCAACATGTCCCGCTGTGTTTCCATTTTTGACCGGCTTATGAAGATGTATTATGACCGTGGCCTGTCAGACTTTGAGATCGGCTGGGGACAGCAGTTTTATGTGGAATATCTGTTTGAACACCCGGGCGCCTCGGCGCAGGAAATGACAGAGCGTTTCCGGGTGGATAAGGCAACGCTCACCAAGGTTATGAAAAAGCTTCAGCAGGTGGGGTATCTCCGCGCGGAAGAGGATCCACAGGACCGGCGTGTCCGGCATCTTTATCTGACGGAGAAGGCCATTCCGGCAGCCAGGCAGATCAAGCGGATTCATGCGGAGTTTTATGATACCTTCAGCCAGGGCATCCGCCCGGAAGAGATGGAACAGACGGAACGGTTATTGATGCGGATGGCAGACAATATTCATCAAAAGGTACGGCACAGAATGGAGGAACACAATGGAAAGTAAAACCAGAACACAGCAGCTTACCAACAGCAGGAGGACGATGATTTTTATCTGCCTGATCGTCTCGGGTATCGCTTCTTCCACCTTATCCACAGCTATGACCACCGCTCTTCCCAATGTGGTGGAATATTTTGGAGTAAGCACATCCATTGGTCAGTGGGTGACCAGCGGATATTCTCTGGCTATGGGTATGGTGATGCCGCTGACGGCATTTCTGATTACGCGATTTCCCACCAGAAAGCTTTATCTGGCCGGGATCGCAGGATTTATCCTGGGACTGATTTTAAGCATTTTCGCTGGAAATTTCGGTATGATGATGGCGGGAAGGGTTCTGCAGGCCTGCGGCAACGGCATCCTGATGTCTGCCGCTCAGGTGGTGATTCTGACGGTGTATCCCTTTGAAAAGCGCGGAACCATGATGGGAACCTACGGACTGGCCACTACGGTTGCTCCTATCGTGGCACCTACCATTGCCGGACTGTTGATCGACGCATTTGGATGGAAATCGATTTTCTATGTGGTACTGATAATCATGGCAGTATCCTTTATTCTGTCTTTTATGGTTTTTGAGAACGTACTGGAGATTCAGGATAAGAAATTTGATGTTCTTTCCTTCGTGGAAAGTATTATCGCCTTTGGCGGCATTACGCTGGGAATCGGAAATATCAGCAGCTTTGGAATTATCAGTATCGAAGCGGGTCTGCCGCTGTTGGCGGGAGCCGTGGTATGCGCGGCATTTATGTATCGGCAGTGCAGTCTGGAAAAACCGTTTCTGGATGTGAAAATTCTGAAGAACCGCAACTATGCGGTGAGCGTTATTTCCAGTATGGTACTGTATCTGGTGATGATGGGCTCCTCAGTGATGATGCCTTTGTATGTGCAGGATGTGATGGGACGTTCCGCGGTGATATCCGGTCTGGTGACGCTGCCGGGTTCTCTGGCCACTGCAGTGGTCAGCCCTTTTGCGGGAAGAATTTTTGACAAAATGGGAATCAAAAAGCTGTTTCTGGCAGGATCAGCGGCGCTGCTTGTCAGCAATATCGGAATGTTTTTCCTGACCATGAGTACCCCGCTGTGGGTGGCGGCGGTATTTAATGTTATCCGTAATATATCCATTGGAAGTCTGATGATGCCTCTGCTGACCTGGGGAACGCAGAGCGTGGGATCCCAAAAGGTGGCGGATGCTTCTTCTCTCCTCACCTCTCTTCGGACCATTGCAGGTTCCATCGGATCTGCGGTGTTTGTGGGAATTATGACCGTTGTGAGTGAAAAATCGGCGGAAATTTATGGATCCCGCGCGATGATTCATGGAATGAATGTTTCGTTTTTCTGGATGGCGGCGGGCGCGCTGATTTTGCTGCTGATTTCCATATTTGCGGTGAAAAACAGGGCTTCCAGATAGAGACTTTCAGATGAAATCTGTTTCCGCGAGACGGACAGTGGAAGGGAAAATACCGTGGGGAAATTCCTTCCGGTCAGCCCGGTGAGCAAAGACAGGCAGACGGCATATAATATATGGAAATGATCAGATTGTCAGGAGATTTTCATATGTCATGGTTTCATAGAAGACAGCAGGATATGGAAGAACAGTCCTGCGGAAGAAATTGCTGCCGGCCCGGCTGTCCGCCGCCTCCGCCGCCCTGTCCGCCGGGCAGACCCGGTCCGACGGGTCCGACCGGAGCCACAGGTCCCACGGGAGCTGCGGGAGTAACGGGTCCCACGGGAGCGACCGGTCCGACGGGAGCCACCGGTCCTACGGGAGCTGCCGGACCCGACGGGGGAGTGACAGGTCCCACGGGAGCAACTGCTCCGTCAATATATGCACAACACGGAAATTGCCGTAACCATGCGGCTTTCCACTATCTTAAAGACAATTAAACAGCCCCTATGATTACACCTAAAACGCCGTAGCAAGGTTGGACAAGCCTTGA
>DVIN01000070.1 GCA_018711275.1 Candidatus Pullilachnospira intestinigallinarum | reverse complement strand
GAACAGCTGGGCTATCCGGGCGGGCTGTCGGTGGTGATCGAGATTCCCCAGGGGGAGGAGATCGCCCGGAAAACTTTCAATCCCCGCCTGGGAATCGAGGGGGGCCTGTCGGTGCTGGGAACCAGCGGCATCAGGTCCATATTGACTTTCTTTTCCTCCTCTTTCATAATAGGAACAGGATTTGGTACTTCAGGAGGCATCATATTATGGCAGATTTACAGCATGAAAAGGTTATAACTCCGGATCCCTTTCCGGCCCGCTTCTTTTTTTACAACAGTTCCAGCCAGTTTGTTCCCAGTCACTGGCATAACAGCGCAGAGCTTCTGTATATGAAATCCGGGCTGATGGATGTGGGAATTAACAGCCACACATACCATCTGAAAAAAGGAGACCTGATTATCATAAACTCCGGCGATATTCACTTTACCCGGTGTCTGAATTCCAGCTTCGTCCTGGCTTTGCAGATCCCTTACCCGCTTCTGAATACCCATATTCCGGAATACCACTGTGTCCGTTTTCAAATGACCGACGGATCACCTGTTCTCACCCGGTCATCCTGTTATCCGGGGATCAGGGATATTCTGGATGAGCTTTATTTACTCACCTGCGGTACGCCTGCAGGCTATACCCTGCGGTTCTCCGCCCTGATCTACGATCTGGTTTACCGTCTTACGCTGTCCTGTCTTACACGGGTCAGCTCCTCATCCAGAAAAAAAAGTGACCGGAATCTGGATCGGCTGGAACAGGTAACTGCTTATGTGAAAAGCCATTACACTCAGCCTATCTCACTGGAGGACGGCGCCTCCGTACTGTCGCTGAATCCGGAATATTTCTGCCGGTATTTTAAAAAGCACATGGGGGTTACTTTCCTGGAATATGTGAATTCCATCCGTCTCTCCCATATTCATCAGGATCTTCTGGAAACAGACGATGCCATATCCGTTCTTCTGGAAAGACATGGTTTTCTCAATTACCGGCTTTTTGTACGAATGTTCCGGGATGCCTACGGGTGTTCCCCCAGTGCGCTGCGAAGGGAATCGTCCCTTGCCGGCGCAGAGATTCCCGCTATACCTGCGCAGACTCGCCGGTCAGATTCCCCGACGTCGTCCGGTCAAATTCAGGATTGAAATAATAGAAATTTCTGGAATCCATCCGGTCCTTCACCATTTCCAGAGCTTCTCCAAAACGCTGGAAATGAACGATTTCCCTCGTTCTCAAAAATTGCAGGGGCGCCTGAATCTCGGGGTCGGGAATCATCCGCAGCAGATTGTCATAAACGGTTCTGGCCTTCTGTTCCGCCGCAAGGTTTTCCGTCAAATCGGCAAACGCATCGCCCTTGGACTGGAATTCGCAGGTATTGAAGGGAATCCCTCCTGCGGCCTGAGGCCAGAGACCTTTCGTGTGGTCAATATAGTAGGCGTCAAATCCTTCCGCTTTTGCCTGTTCCGTGGTAAGATTCTTTGTCAGCTGACAGACCATGGCGCATATCATTTCCATATGAGCCAGTTCCTCCGTTCCAATATCCGTCAGCAAACCGCCCACTTCCTTCACCGGCATGGTATAGCGCTGTGCCAGATAGCGCATGGATGCAGAAAGTTCTCCATCCGGTCCTCCGTACTGACTGATAATCAGCCGCGCATATCGGGGATTGGTCTGTGTTATTTTTACCGGGAACTGCAGTCTCTTTTCATAAATCCACATCAGCCGCACACTCCTTCCCAGGGCATCGGCCCTTTCCTCCAGTTTCCACCGCCGTCTTTTGTCAGCGAATCTCCCCTGTCCTCAAGGATCCTGACCAGTTCCTTTCTCTCCCGGATCAGTTCCTGCCGCATACGGGATGCATCGGGCTCGGCCGGATGCGTGTCCAGATAAAGCGTCAGATCATCCAATGCAAAGCTGACCTGATCCAGCTTCAGCCGCAAATCCTCCTGCTCTCCCATGATACCGGAAGCAGTTCCCTGCGGCGCCGTCTGCGGCCGTTCCGCAAAAAATGGCAAATCCAGTTCCCGGAAAATAGTTCCCCTTTTCAGAGCTTCTTCTTTTGTATACCGTGCCGTCCATCGCTGAACAGGCATGGTTATCATCGCAATTCGTTCCTGATTCATGAAATCCCTCCGTTTCCCTCTGAAACCATCTTATCCGCCTGATTACTTTTGAATCCGGGGATATCTTTAGTATTCCAGAAAGAATCGCTCTCATGTCTGGAAGAATTATCTCCTGAAAGATATTACGCAAAATTTTCCATAAAAAAACAGAAGCTGCCAAATCCGCCGCAGCTTCTGTTTTTTATAATATCGGTTATTTATTTCTCCACAACTTCCAGAATCTCCATGGGACATGCTTTTGCGCAGATTCCGCAGGCAATGCACTTGGAGGTGGTGGGTGCTTCCGGCGCCTTTACCATCACGCCAAAGGGACAGACCTCCACGCACTTGCCGCAGCCGGTACAGAGCTTCTTGTTGATCATATATACGCCTTTGGCGTTCTTTGTGATGGCTCCTGCCTCACATACGCTGGCGCACTTGCCGCACTGTACGCAGACCATGGGTTTCACGGCTCCCTTTTTCTCCACAATCTGGATGCAGGACTTGTCCGGATCAAATTCTTTGTAGAATGCCATGGAACATGCTCTTACGCACTCCAGACATGCCATACACTCCGCGCCCTTTTTCACTGTTAATTTCTTCATCTGTATACCTCCGCTTACAAAATCTTTCAGTAAAACCTGCAGACCGGCGGTTCCACCGGGAATTCACTTCTGACCCTTAGTGTACCATCATCAGCACGTTTTCGCAAGTCATTCCCTTCGTTCAAAGCCTCAGAAGCGGCCGAATTTGTGTACTTTTTTCAGAACGTATTCCCGGATGGCAAAAAGATTGCCCGGCCGCCAGGGGCCGGGCCTTTCTTTCCGCTGATTATTCTCGGCTTATACTGCTTTGTCCGTTCTTTTCCGGTCAGATCATGAACTGCTGCGTTTTCTCTGACGGATTCCCATAATCATAGCTGCCAACGCCAGCATACCTGCGGCGGCCCATCCTGCAATCATGGTATCGTCACCGGTTTTTACCGGAATCGCCTTATTGCGGGAAATGGTGAAGTTAATGGTCCGGGTATCCGTATCTTTTTCATTCACCCAGGTTTTTCCATCGAAACTCTGCTTCTGGAAGTATACCTGAAGGGAATAGCTGCCCTCCGTCTTCACGGTAAATGTCACCTGGGCAGGTATTTCCTTAAAGGCGTTATAGCTGGTCACCTTCCAGCCGGTGGGCAGATACCGCACATCGCCTTTAATGGGTTCTTTATTATCCATCCAGGCCCCCTCTGCCGTTATGGTGATCTTCTCACCCACTCCGTAAACACCGTTGGCCTTGATTCCTGTCACCTTATTGTTTTTCGCCTCACCAATCCGGTTCAGCCGCTGTACCTGACGGGTCTCTTTCAGCTGACAGGGTACACAGATTCTTTCTTCCAGTCCCTGAGCGTCGGTGGTGGGTTTCCTGGTCAGAATCCAGTCACTCCACTGATGGCCCAGTGCCTCACCTTCCGTCTTTCCACATACGGTACATGTCTTGGGATGGGTGCAGTCCGCTGCCTTCCAGCTGTGGCCCAGCGCCTTGCCTTCCGTCTTGCCGCATACCGTACAGGTCTTCGGGCTCTCGCAGGTCGCCGCCTTCCAGTTGTGTCCCAATGCCGGTCCCTCTGTCTTTCCACATACGGTACAGGTCTTCGGAGCTTCACAGGTCGCTTCCTTCCAGCTATGGCCCAGCGCCTCACCTTCCGTCTTGCCGCATACCGTACAGGTCTTCGGGGTCTCACAGGTCGCCGCCTTCCAGTTATGGCCTAACGCACTTCCTTCTGTCGCTTCGCATTTCGTACAGGTCTTTGGGCTCTCACAGGTCGCCTCTTTCCAGATATGCGGATCTGTTATCACCTCTACGGTGTAAATGCGTAATACCTCACCTTTTTCCGAATATACCGTGTACTCCACAGGATTTGTAAAATCCTGTTTTTCTCCTGATGCCGGGGATACCGTATTGGTCCCATTCAGTGTAATCTCAGGAATCAGCCCGTCAGCAGTCAGGCCATGGGAGAGTCTGACTGTGATTTTGTCAATGCTGTCATCAATTTCTCCCTTGCTGTCCCCAATCGCAAATTCCACAATTTTTCCTTCATCAGGCTCCTGTGCGCCGGGATTTTCTGTCTTGGGGTCTTCCGCTGCAGGTGTCTCCGTCTGTGGGTCTTCCGTCTTCGGCTCCTCTGTCTTCGGTTCCTCCGTCTTCGGCTCTTCCGTCTTCGGCTCCTCTGTCTTCGGCTCTTCCGTCTTCGGCTCCTCTGTCTTCGGCTCCTCTGTCTTCGGCTCTTCCGTCTTCGGCTCCTCTGTCTTCGGCTCTTCCGTCTTCGGAGCTTCCGTCTTAAGCTCCTCTGTCTTCGGTTCCTCCGTCTTCGGCTCCTCTGTCTTCGGCTCCTCTGTATTCGGTTCCTCTGTCTTCGGCTCTTCCGTCTTCGGAGCTTCCGTCTTCGGCTCCTCTGTCTTCGGCTCTTCCGTCTTCGGGCCTTCTGTCTTCGGCTCCGCCGCCTTGATGGTGATTAATACTCCGGGTACTTCCACATCCTCCGCAGTCTTCACATATTCCGGAAGTTTCATGGAGAAATAATATTCACCGGCTCCCGACTGGTCTGTGTAAAGAACAGGATCCTCTGTATCCTCTTCCGCTGTCTCCTGCTCTTTGATGACGCCGGTCCATTCCAGCTTGTCCAGTACTTCTTCGGTCAGTGTCTTGCTGTCGTCCGTTTCCAGATATCCCTTTACCGTCCAGGAGGCCGGGAAGCCCATTTCGGATACTGCCGTCCCCGTCTCCCAGGTGGTTTTTTCCATCTTCCAGGAATCCAGATCTTTAAACTCTGTAATGACAAATGTATCCCGGCTGTCATCTCCAGCCAGGACCACTGCCTCCGGAACAGACACCATCAGCATTCCTGTCACAACAATCATCGATAACATCCGGGATAATACTTTTTTCCTTGACATACGCTTCACCTCCAGTTCTTGCGAGATACTCTCTTTTTTCTTTCATTATACCGCACATGACTGGAAAGTGTTTTACTTTTTTCTTACTATTTTGATTGTGTCTTAAATTTTTTCTGACTATTTTATCTCATCCTGTCAGCGAGAAATGCCGCAGGATTTTCATTTTCCTGAGAAATACCGGGCAGAACCTTTACAGAATCCCCAGATGCTCCAGCAGAATTTTCAGCCCCAGAAGAATCAGAATCACGCCGCCCGCCAGTTCTGCTCTGGATTTGTATTTGACGCCGAAAACATTTCCCACTTTTACGCCTGCGGTGGACAGCAGGAACGTGATCACCCCGATAAAGGATACTGCCGCCCAGATATTCACCCGCAGGAAAGCAAAGGTGATGCCCACTGCCAGCGCATCGATACTGGTGGCCACCGCCAGAACAAACATTTCCCGTACGCCCAGAGACGCCTCTTCCTCGGAACAGACGCCGCACTCCGCTTCCTCCTCTTTGGAAAATGCTTCCCGGATCATATTTGCTCCGATCAGACCCAGGAGAATAAACGCGATCCAGTGATCCACCGCGGTAATCTTATCCTGAAACTGAATTCCCAGAAAATATCCCAAGGCCGGCATCAGAGCCTGAAATCCTCCGAACCAGAGCCCGACGATCACTGCCTTTCCCACGGTGATTTTTTTCATTGCCAGCCCCTTACAGACCGCCACCGCAAACGCGTCCATGGACAGTCCCACTGCCAGGGTAAATAATGTTATCAGATCCATACGCTTCCTCCGTTCTTTCCTGCCCGCAGGCCTATGTCATTTGTCAAACTCCGACGGGATTCCGGTTATTCATGCCAATGGAAAGTCCGCGCAGGGTGCGTCTGCTTTCCGCTGTTGATTAATTTTTCTCAACAAATTACCATAAAAAAACTCATGGACAGTCCTGACACTGTCCACGAGTCTCATTTTTTAAGGTAATACCAGATTTCCATCATTATGTTGACATTACCACGGCGCCGCCGCAAATTACTCCCTCAATGGATTATTCTAATAATAAGCTCCCCTTCTTGCGGTGTCAACCATTTTTTTCAGAAACGACGCCTTTTCCACAGGATTCCCAGAAGAATCATGAGAATTCCGGCGATTCCGATCCACAGTTTTCCGTCAAAGGTTCCCTCCGTCATGGTGAACAGATAGAAGGGACCCAGATAATCCCGCCCGGAACCGAAGTTGCACACATAGTAGATCATGGAAACCATGTATCCGACGGGGAGGCTGTCCGTAAGGGATGCCGCCAGAACTCCCAGACCTCCCAGAAACAGGCAGGTGGCCAGGGCACCCAGACAGCAGGGCAAAAATTCAAAGGTACATTCCCCGGCCCGCATCCATAAAAGGAACAGGATGGTCAGAATCACCAGGCTTATGAGAGCCTGGGCCAGACGGATCAGGTGCAGCCACCAGAGCGGCATTTCCCGGGTACGCAGCAGGTCTCGGATATTCCGGTTCTGATCCGGGGCAAACAGGGGCGTCAGCAGAATGATTCCGCTGAGGCTGAAATAAAACTCCAGCACCTTGCCGGTCTGGGAAAAATTCAGCGCCTCCATTCCCACCAGAAGCGGAGCTGCCAGGCAGAAAATCAGCGCCGCCAGCAGATGAAACCAGTAATGATATTTAAAGTGTATTCTTCCTGCGGCCCACAGGTTTTCTGCCATTTTGCAGCACTCCTTTCCTTTTCAGATGATAGACCCCGACGGTGGCCGCCGCCAGCGCCAGTGCCAGAACCGTATAGAGCAGCCGGTTTTTCACCATCTGGGGAAATACCTCCAGCCAGACGGCGGTATCCTGGTTGGAATTGAAACGGGGCATCAGATTCCAGCCCACGCCTCCCACCAGGGAATTTGTGTTGGAAAACAGGCTGGCCAGCCACCAGAAACCCTGGAGCAGGATGGACAGCGGGCCCCCTGTCAGCTCTGTCACAAAAAATCCCAGCGCGGTCACCACAAGGATTTCCGGCAGCAACCAGCCCAGGGTATACTTCACAAAGGCCAGCGGATCCGTGGAAACACCCAGCGAATTTCCGTAGTATACGCTCTGCATGGCCGGCATGATTCCCAGAAGCAGAACCGGCAGCAGAAGCATGCCGACAGAAGCCAGCCACCGGGACAGCACAATACTCCAGGAGGAGACGCTGCGGGCATAAATCACCTGGCTGGCGCCGGCTCTTTTATCCCGCAGAACCCGCACAACAGCGGGAAATACCGGCAGCAGTCCCAGCATCAGCCCCATGTAATCGCAGAACAGCCGGGCATAGCCTCTGGTGACCTTATCCTGGGTAAGACTGGCCTCATATTCTGCCAGGGCTTCCTCGTAGGTCATGGGTTCCATGGCATTTTGATTCACAGTCTCGGGATCATAACTGCTGCCCCCGCCCAGCAGATCATTCACCTGGCCCATCAGCTCCAGAAAACGGTCATAGGTCAGGGTATCGGCCACGGGAACCGTGGCGCTGCTTCCCGGCACCACCATAAAAGAGCCGTCCCCCAGCTGCTGCGTTTCCGGTGCGGTGACCAGATCCTCATAACCACTGTCCATGCCGGTACATTCTGTGAGAATCTGATGGATTTTCTCCTGTTTTTCTTCCGTCAGAACCAATTCTTTATAGAAGCCCACAGGATAGGCCGTATAACAATTTGCTTCATATTCCGTGACCAGAAGTCCCAGGGTGGCTTCCATAATCGCCTGGGGATCGTCGCTGGGGCGCATGCCGTAGCTTTCTGTCTCCCCCTGCTCCGGCTTCTGCAGGGGTTCCAGTGCTCCCATCTGTGACGTATAGAAAAATACCAGAATCAGCAGAATCAGATAGAAAATCAGGCTTTTTGCCGTCTGCCGGCACTCCTTTCCAAACAATGTCAGCAGCATCCGCGCTCACCTCCTTTCTCCTGCATCAGATACATGTAGGCGTCCTCCACATTGGGCGGGCAGGCTTTCGCGGCCGCAAAGGGCTGACTTTCGGCGGCAAACCGCACCTAGGCCTCATTGCCCTGCATCAGCATCCCGGTGACGGTATACTGGCTTTTCAGCATGGGCAGCTCCATCCGGGGCACCTGGGCGGTGAAAATCTTTCCCCGGGCCTCCTCCAGCAATTCCGTCACCGTTCCGTCAAACAGCAACGTTCCCTGATTCAGTACCGCGATATTTTCACAGGTGGCCTCGATATCTCCCACGATGTGGGTGGAGAGAATGACAATCCGCTCCTGGGCCAGCTCGCAGAGCAGATTCCGGAACCGCACCCGTTCCTCCGGGTCCAGCCCGGCGGTGGGCTCATCCACAATCAGCACCCGGGGATCGTGGAGAATGGCCTGGGCGATACCCAGTCGCCGCCGCATTCCCCCGGACATGGCTTTCACCCGGGTTCTGCTGTTGTCCTCCAGATTCACCTGACGAAGCAACAGAGGAATCCGCTCCCTCCGAAGCTTTTTGGGCATCAGCGACAGGGCGCCCAGATAATCCAGCGCCTCCGCTGCCGTCATATTTCCGTACATGGAGAAATCCTGGGGCAGATAGCCGATCAGCCGGTGAATCTGCCGCTGGCGGGAAATATCCGTCCCGCACACCCGGATAGTCCCTTCCGTGGGCGGAAGAATGGCGGCGGTCATCTTCATCAGCGTGGTTTTTCCCGCCCCGTTTGGCCCCAACAGGCCGAACATTCCCCGGGGGATTTTCAGGCTCAGATGATCCAGCGCCAGCTTTTTTCCGTACCGTTTGGTGACATTTTTCATTACAATTTCTGTCTGCATAGCACTCCCTCTTTCCGTCTTTGTACTGTCACTGCCGGCCGGCGCCCGCCTCTGCCCGCGGCAGTCTGCCGCCGGAGGCGTTCCGTCCGACAGAATCAGTGTAAAGGGAAAATCTCTACATTTTCCCTACAATTCCGGTTGAAGACAAAAAAAGCAAAGAAACGCCCCGCGGCCCTGATCCGGACCTCCGTAACCGTTCTGTTTTCCGGCTTCACTGTCACGAAAAATCCGTCCATGCCGCGGCTGTTTTCTTCGCCAAAATTCTTTAATCTCCGATGGCAAACTGGGCGCACACCACCGCCCCTCCCCGGATACTGTTGGAGAGGGTCAGGCTGCCCCCGTGCTGCTGGCAGAGCATCCGGCTGATATACAGGCCAATGCCGAAGTGCTGTCCCTGCTCTTTCTCACCGGTGTAATAAGGATGGGCTGCCATTTTCAGTTCCTCCCCGGAGAAACCTCTGCCGTCATCCCGCACGGAAACGCACAGGGTATCCGGATCCGCCTCCAGCTCCACCTCCACCAGGCTGCCGGTATAGCGGAGGGCATTGGAAATCAGGTTGTCCGCCACCTCCAGCATCAGTTCCGGGTCCATCTGCCCTTCCACATCTTTTCCGCCGGAAACCCGGAAGAGCAATTTCACCGGTGTGTCAATTCCCTCTCCGGGGCCGGATACCAGCATGCCTGCGGACTCTTCCAAACGGCGGGCCAGTTCCTCCACCCGCATCCGGCGGCGGACGGCGCCCCGTTCTTCCAGGCTGTGAATCTTTTTCATGGTGTCCCCGAACCGCCGCAGCCGGTCCACCTGGCCACCCATCATTTCCAGGATTTCCATCATTTTTTCCTGAGAAATCCGCCCCTTAGGGTAATAGGTTTCCAGCAGATCCACATAGCCCTGAAGCACCGTCAGGGGCGTCCGGAGATCGTGGGCGAAGGCCGCGTTCAGCCGCCGCTGCTCCTCCATCTCTTCCCAGATCTGCCCCTGCCGTTTTGTCAGTTTTTTCCGCATCCCTTCCACCGCATTGCACAGGCTTCCCATCTCATCGCCGCTGTGGAAGGCGCAGGAATAATCCAGTTCATCCCGTCCGATGGCTTCTGCCTCCCTGGTGAGCACTGCGATAGGCTGGCGCAGTTTATTCCGGTAGTATAGCCAGGCCACCAGCCAGATGGCCGCCACTGTGTACACAAAGATGCTGCAATTCTGCACCATGGTCACCACGGTCAGCGCCCGCTGCACTTTTCCGGGAAGTTCCTCCACCATGCCCTCGATCTGCCTGGCAAATCCCATGGTGCCGTCTGCCATCTGGATATACAGCAGCTGTCCCCGGCCGCTTCCACCGGTCAGCATCTGTTCCCAGCCCTCGCAGATCTGCCAGGTCATCAGCCAGCAGCCAAGCACCCCCAGAACAGCCAGAAAAATGTAGGCGGCCAGCGTTTTTTTCAGGCTCATATGAGTTAATTTCCGGTACAGCCCCTGGGCCTGTTCTTCTAACCAATCCATTTGTACCCCACTCCCCAGACCGTTTCAATGAACTCTTCGTCCGTAAATTTCTTCAGTTTCTGGCGGATTCTTCGGATATGCTCCGTGATAATCTGGCTGTCCCCTTCACTGTCATAGCTCCAGACCAGCTCATAAATCCGCTCCCGACTGAACACCTGACCCCGGTGCAGGGAGAGAAATTCCACCAGATCAAACTCCGTCTTTGTCAGATTCACCGGCTCCTCTCCGAAAAATACCTGCCGGGAACCATAGTGAATCACCAGTTCCCGGTGAAAGGCCACATTTTCCCGGACCATGCCGCGCCGCTCCCGCCGCAGATGGGCCGCCACCCGGGCGCCCAGCTCCTCCATGGCAAAGGGTTTCACAATATAGTCATCCCCGCCGATCATCAGCCCATTGATCCGGTCCTGTTCTTCCACCCGGGCGGTGAGGAACACAATGGGGCAGGTCACATGGTCCCGGATCCGGCGGCAGACCTCCATGCCGTCCATATCCGGCATGTTGATGTCCAGAAGGATCAGATCCGGCTGTACCGCCAGCTTTTCCAGGGCTTCCTTCCCGCTGGCCGCCGTATACACCTGATATCCCTGCAGTTCAAAAAAATCTCCCAGCAGTCTGCGGATATCCCGCTCATCGTCCACCACCAGCAGCTTTTCTGTCCCCATGCGTCTCACTCCTCCTTATTCTTCCTGATCATTGGTCAGTTTCATCCGGTCCAGAACGTAGAAAATCAGGCTGAGAATCATGGCCACCACACAGGCCAGCACCATACCGGTCAGTTCCACATTTCCCAGATGCAGGGCGATACCGGAAAGTCCCACCACAAACACCACTGAGGTGAGGGTCAGATTTCTGGATTTTCCATAATCCACCCGGCCATCCACCAGCATCCGCAGCCCGGAGGTTCCGATCATGCCGTACAGCAGGAAAGAAATTCCTCCGATCACCGGGCCGGGAATGGTGTTGATCAGCGCCGCCAGTTTTCCCAGAAAAGAACAGCAGATAGACAGCACCGCCGCCCCGCCGATCACCTGTACGCTGTACACCTTGGTGACGGCCATCACACCGATGTTCTCCCCGTAAGTGGTGGTGGGAACGGAACCCACCAGACCGGAAAGCGTCGTGGAGAAGAAATCCGCAAACAGAGACCGGTGCAGTCCCGGATCTTTCAGGAGATCCCGTCCCACAATCTTACCCGTCACAATCTGATGACCGATGTGCTCCGAAGTCACCAGCAGCAGCGCCGGAAGAATGGTCAGCACCGCCTCCACGTTGAATCTGGGCGTCTGGAAATTGGGCAGGGCGAAAAAGGATGCCTCCCGTACCGCACTGAAATCCAGTATACCCAGAACCGCCGCGGAAATATACCCGGCGATGATGGCAATCAGAATGGGAATCACCGACAGGAAACCGCGGAACAGAATCTGTCCGAACACCGCTACACCCAGCGTGATGAGAAATACCGCCACATTGCGCGGGTCCACTTTCTCTGCCAGCAGTCCCGCGGTATCCGCCGCGCTTCCCGCCAGCTCCAGGCCGATCAGCGCCACCACCGGCCCCATAGCCGCGGTGGGAAGCACGATGTCAATCCAGTTCGTACCGCATTTCTTTATGATCAGGGCCACGATCATGCCGCAGATACCCAACACCACAAAACCGCCCAGCGCGTACTGGTAGCCGAATTTGTCGATCACCAGCAGGGCCGGTGACAGAAACGCGAAGCTGGAGCCCAGATATGCCGGGGCTTTTCCCTTCGTAATCAGAATAAACAGCAGCGTTCCCACACCATTCATCAAAAGCACCACCGCCGGATTGATGCCGAACATAAACGGCACCAGCACCGATGCGCCGAACATGGCGAACATATGCTGCACACTCAGCGGCACCAGCAGTTTTACCGGCACCCGCTCTTCCACCTGGATCAGTCTTTTTTCCACGTCTTCTTTCCTCCTCATACTGTAAATTTGTGAAACCGCTGTTCTCTTCCCATCGACAGAATGCCCGCCGGCAGCGGAAGCAGGATGCGCAGGCTCTCTCCTTCGCTTTATCCCGTTCCGCAAAAAACGGAAGGGATGGGTTCCCTTCCGTTTATCTTATCACGCTCCCGGCAGATGTGCCAGAATATTTTATTTCAGTTTTCCGTATGCTTCGTCATCCACCGGCTCCAGCCATTCATTGGACGCGCCCTCTGCCGGCACCTCCACTGCCAGATGCTGGAACCAGCTGTCTTTCGCCGCTCCATGCCAGTGTTTTACCTCCGGCGGAATGTTTACCACATCGCCGGCGTGAAGCTCCTGCGCCTCCTTGCCCCACTCCTGATACCAGCCGCGGCCTCCGGTTACCAGAAGGATCTGGCCGCCTTTGTGATGAATATGCCAGTTGTTACGGCAGCCCGGCTCAAAAGTCACGTTGCCTATTCCCACTCTCTCTGTAGTGAGCATCTTCAGATAGCTCTGTCCGATGAAATACTGCGCGAATGCTGTGTTCGGCTCACCGACCTCAAATACGTTTCCTCCGCCTAAGTCCTGTTTCATTTTCTCTGTATCCATGCGTAACGCCTCCCGTTTTTATACAATTTCTTTTATCTGTATCTATTGTATAACCGGCTGAGGCTATAGACAAATACTTAGTTTACATGACGGGGTATGCCCGGGAGGTATGATTGTGAAATATCATTTACCCTATTCCCCCCTTATTTTGCAACACATAATAAGTTCCCTTTGATTTTCCTTCTTTCTTGAGCACTTCTAAATTAGTTAATTCTCTTAATATCTTCAGTGCCCTTGACTCTTTTATATCCAGAAGTTTCTGCGCTTCTTTATTAGTTATCATTCCATTTTTTTCAACATATCCTATAATCTTTTTTTGGCTTGTATTTAACTTTTCATATACTTTTCCCGTACTTTTTCCGTACTTTTCCCGTACTTTTCCCGTACTTTCACCTGGTTTGCCATCTATACCTGCATATTCCGGACTTCCGGCATCATATCCAGTTTTAGCCTGTCCAAAATCAAAAGAATAGTCATCATTCAACGGAACTATAATCCTGAAAATATCTCCTTCGATAAACTCCGGATCTTTACCGGAATAATATTTGCTGTATTTGAATAAATTTCTCACACCAGATCCCAGCTGATCTGCATATCCAATATTTCTGAAGAATGCGGCAATGATCGGATTACGTGACGGGGTATGCCCGGGAGGTATGATTATGATTTTTCCTCTTTCCTGAGAATATATGCTTCTATGGTCTTTACAAAAGTCTCTGCATGTTCCAGTTGTATAGAGGATTCTTCTTTTGCCCGTTCCAACCGGTATTTGCACAAGGTTTCTCTCTTATGCTGCATAGACCACGACTCCTTCCCGGTCCACATTCCGATAGAACGGGGATATTGTCTTCCAATCCTGATACTCCTGATATTTT
>DVIN01000069.1 GCA_018711275.1 Candidatus Pullilachnospira intestinigallinarum | reverse complement strand
CATCAGTCACATTTCCGGCATCAATATCCGTTTTTCGCATCAGATCCGGGGGTGCGCGGATGCGGTGATGCCGTATGTGATTTCCGGGGGAACCGTATGCCATACGCTGATCATCTCTCCCCCCAGATGCGGAAAAACCACACTGTTGCGGGATCTGATCCGTCAGATTTCCAATGGAAGAGGGGCATTTCCCGGGTGTACGGTAGGAGTGGTGGACGAACGGTCAGAGTTGGGAGGAAGCTACCTGGGGGTACCCCAGAACGATCTGGGAATCCGCACGGATGTGCTGGACGGATGCCCGAAGGCAGAGGGAATGATGATGCTGATCCGGGCCATGTCTCCGGCGGTGGTGGCGGTGGATGAACTGGGAAATTATGAGGATATTCACGCCATTGAGATGACGCTGCACAGCGGCTGTAAGCTGCTGGCCACGGTTCATGGCAGCTCCATCGGGGATATCAGAAAAAAGCCGCTGCTGGAACGTCTGATGAAGGAGCACACCTTTGAACGATATATTCTGCTGCGGAATGGGCTGCAGGGACAGGCAGGGAAGCTTGAAGCAATCTACGACGGCCGGGGAAGCCGACTGTACGGAGGAGAAGGATGATCCGGATGCTGGGAGCGGTTCTTCTGGCAGCATCCTGTGCCGGACTGGGCATTCTGGAGAGTCTGCGGCTCAAAAAAAGGATTGAACAGCTCAGGGTGATGATCCGGATCGCGGCATTTCTGGAGGGCGAGATTTCATTTGCCAGAACCACGCTTCCGGAGGCTCTGCGCTCTGTGGGAGGACGGCTTGCGCCTCCCTTTTCCGAATTCCTTCAGGATCTGGCCGCGCAGCTGGAAAGGTGTCCGGGAAAATCCTTCGGGGAACTTCTGCGCCAGTCTGCCCGGGGCAGACTGAAGGGAACGGAGCTGCGGGAGGAAGATCTGGAAGCGTTTTTCGGGGTCGCTTCGGATCTGGGATATCTGGACGGGAAGATGCAGGTACATATCCTGCAAACGTATCAGAAAGAGCAGGAAGAGAAGGTGGGACAGCTGGCGGCGGAATTGCCCGCAAAGCAAAAGCTGTTTCGGAGTCTGGGAATCCTGGGAGGGATTTTTCTGGTGATTCTTCTGCTTTGAAAGCAGAAATCCGGCGGTACATCCATATATCAGCCGCGGACGGAAGGAGGGGACGGCGTTGGAAATCAGTCTTATTTTCAAAATAGGCGCGGTGGGAATTCTGGTTTCCGTGCTGAGCCAGGTTCTGAAACACAGCGGCAGGGAAGAGCAGGCGTTTCTGGCCAGTCTGGCGGGGCTGGTGATTGTGCTGTTCTGGGTACTCCCGTATATTTATGAGCTGTTTGACACCATTAAAAAGCTGTTTATGCTGTAAGATTGTTGGAAAAAACCGGCAGCCGGAAAGGAGCGTGAGGCACAATTATGGAGATTATCCGAATATCCGTTATAGGAATCGCCGGGGTGGTGCTGGCTATGCTGGTGAAAGAGGCAAAGCCGGAATACGCTTTTTATCTGACCTTTGCCGCCGGCGTCGCGCTACTGTTTTTTTCTGCGGGAAGACTGTCAGATCTGCTGGGCTCCATCCGGGAGATTCAGCAGTATCTTCCCATCGAAAATACCTACATGGATCTGCTGCTGAAAATGGTAGGCATTACCTATGTGGGACAGTTTTCCGCCAGTATCTGCCGGGATGCGGGATATGGATCTGTGGCCGGACAGATCGAGCTTTTTGCCCGCCTTTGCGTACTTGCCATCAGCATGCCGATATTGACCGCGCTTCTGGAGACCATTCATGAATTTCTGGGGTAAATGGCTGCGGGTGATATGCCTGTTGGCCTGTCTCTGGCTTCTTTTGCCCGCCCGGGTGGAGGGCGGGATACAAAAGGAACAGGAGGAGGGCATACCGGCGGCAAAGCGGGAGCAGGAGGGGGTGGTTACCGGGGAAGAAACAGAGGAAGAGCTATTGGAGGATCTGGATCTTGATGAGGTGCAGAAAACGGTGGACAGGCTTCTGGAGGATGATCTTTCTCTGACGGATATGATTCGCCGGATGATGGACGGGGAGCTGCCTTTTGAGCAGGAGACATTCCGGAAAATGGCGGAAAAGCTTTTATGGGATGCCGCCGGCCTTCAGAAGAGTACCTGTGCCTATATTCTGCTGCTGGTGCTGCTCTCATCGGTGCTGGCCAATCTGTCACGGGTATTCGGTGATCAGCAGATCAGTGAAATTGCCTTTTACATGGTGTATCTGCTGCTGTTCGTAATCCTTCTGAAAACATTTGGGACCTTTGCCGAAGAGATCCGCACGGCGCTGTCGGGCATTGTGGAATTTATGAGGGGACTGCTGCCGGCCTACTATCTGGCCATCACCGCGGCCACCGGAATCCGTACAGCCACCGTATTCTATCACATGATCATTTTGGTAATCTTTCTGGCGGAATCCCTGATTCTTCTGGCGCTGCTGCCGGGGATTTATGTCTATCTTCTGATGGAACTGGTCAATCACCTGACCCGGGAGGAATTTCTTTCACAGATGGCCAGGCTGCTGAAAAGCGCGATCACCTGGTCGCTGAAGACCATTATAGGACTTCTGGTGGGGCTTCAGCTGATTCAGCGGCTGATTTCACCGGCGGTAGACGCCCTGAAACGGACGGCATTGGGAAGGACGGCCGGTGCGATACCGGGAATCGGAAATATGATCAACGGAGTAACGGAAATGGTTCTTGGTTCCGCGGTTCTGGTAAAAAACAGTCTGGGAGCGGCAGCGGCGGTGATTCTGCTGCTCCTGGGGATCTCTCCGCTGATCCGACTGGGGATCAGCGCGGTGTTTTATCAGTTTCTGGCCGCCCTGGTTCAGCCGGTGGCTGATCGGAGAATGGTAGGATGCCTTCATACTATGGGGGAAAGCATCGGACTGCTTCTGAAACTTTTGCTGACGGTGGAGGTATTGTTTCTGCTGACCATTGCCATCCTGGCCGGGTCGCTGGGGTGAGAGGAGGAAACTGTGTGGAATGGGTGGGAGAATGGATTCGGAATCTGGCTTTCTATTTTATTTTCCTGTCGGCGGTGATGAACTTCCTTCCGGGGGGAGAGGAGAAAAAATATATTCGCTTTTTTATGGGGATGCTGCTGATTCTGCTGGTGCTGCGCCCGGTGCTTTCCTTTCGGGGAGCCGGGGATTTTCTGGAAAACAGCGTGCTGGCGGAATCCGTTTCACAGGATTACCGGGAAATGCTGCGGGAGGGGGAGAGTATGGAGCTTCTGGGAGAAACGTATGTGAAGGATGCCTGTGAGCGGGAACTCGCCGGACAGGTGCGACATCTGGCGGAAGGACTGGGGTATTGCGTCCTGCAGTGTCAGGCCGAATTTTTTGGCGGGGAGGAGCTGGAGTTGAAAGAGATCCGTCTTACCCTTGAGAACGCGGAAAGCGCGCCGCAGGATAATGGAGAAGCCATAAAAAATCAGCTGATGGAAGTCTATAATATTCCGGAGGGTAATATAAATATAAGTATACAGGGGTAACTGAATGAAAGAGAGAGTCATTGCTGCAGCAAAAAAGATGAAGCGGGAACAGTGGATTGTCTGCGGGCTGGTGGGACTGCTTCTTCTGGTGATTGCCATGCCGGTGAAGGAGGAAGAGCAGCAGGCGGCCGGAGAAGAAACGCAGGAAACAGTTAAGACAGTGAAAGCGCAGACGGAAGAGGAGACCGATATCCGCCGGGAGTACGAAAATCAGCTGGCCGGCGCTCTGGAACAGGTGGAGGGAGTGGGAAAAGTCAGTGTCGCTGTTACCATGGAAACCACCGGAACGAAACTGGTGGAAAAGGACCGTCCTGAAGATTCACAGTCATCCAGCCAGACGGACCCGGAAGGTGGAGAAAGCCGTTCGGAATCCCTGCAGAACCAGGAAACCACCGTCTATGAGCAGCGGGAAGACGGCAGCCAGATCCCCTACATTTCCTCGGAGACCTACCCGGAAATCCGCGGGGTGCTGGTGGTGGCGGAAGGCGGCGCAGATCCGGTGGTTGTTCAGCAGATTCAGGAGGCCGCCATGGCCCTTTTTCATGTGGAAGCCCATAAAATCAAAGTAATGAAAATGAAGTGAGGAGAGAGTCAGTGAAAAAAATATTCAGGAAGAATCAGATCATTATTACAGCTCTCGCGGTGATGATTGCGGCTGCGGGATACATCAGCTACTCCGATTCGCAGCTGAAATCGAAGGACGCCTCCGTGGATACCGGTGAGGACACACAGGTTACGGCAGATATGGACAGTGTGCTGGAAGATATTGAAAACCTGGATACGGATATCACCGATGAAACCGCTTCCGGCCAGGAGGATTCGCAGAGCGCCCAGTCCACGCAGGAGGATTCTGTTTCGGAGACGCCGGGGGAGGCTGTACTGACCGGGGCGTCTACATACATGGCCCAGGCCAGAATTGACCGGGAACAGGTGCGCTCTCAGAACAAAGAAACGCTTCTGGAAATCATCAATAATTCTGATCTGACCGAGGAGGAGCGGCAGGAAGCGGTGGCCAGTATGGTCAGTATGACGGATACGGTGGAAAAGGAGGCGGCGGCAGAGCTGCTTCTGGAGGCCAAAGGCTTTACAGACGCGGTGGTGAATCTTACAGGGGAGACTGCGGATGTGGTGGTGCCGGATACTCAGGTGGATGATGCCAGCCGGGCGCAGATTGAGGATATTGTCACCAGAAAGACGGGGGTAGCGGCGGAAAACATTGTTATCACCCCCATGAGCCAGGCAGAATCGGAAACTTCCGGAGAAGAGACGTCTGCACAGGAGACCGATGCGGCCGCCCAGGAAACACCGGCGGTCTCCGATGAAGCGGCGGCAGAGGATGCCGCTGCTGCCGGAGCGGCGGACAGCCAGACAGAAACCGGGGAAAATACCAAGCCATAAAATGACAGCTGTGGCCGTCGGCGGAGAGTTTATCTGCCGGCGGCCTTTTGCAGAACCGGAAGGAAGGGGGATTCATTCCTTCTGTCGAAACACTTGTAAAAGACAAATATTCTGATATAATCGAAATAGCTGAAAACTCTTTGTCGAAAAGACAGAAGGTTACCGGATAGTTTTAAGACAGCAAATCACGGGATGCTGTGCTTATTTCTCCCGGAAAAGAAAGGAGTTTAAGAGTCGTCATGGATGGAGAGAAAGGTATCAAACCGGAGATTCTGACCTGCAGGGACGCGATCCAGGAGGTAAAAGACTGCGGGAGCCGGGTATGTAACTACAGATTTCCGGAGTTTGAGGTTCATCTGAACCAGCTACCTCCCAGAGCAGCCCAGGAGTGGCACTATCACCGGCAGATTGAAGAGATTGTGGTGGTGAACAGCGGCCGTCTGACCTTCTGCTGGCTGGAAGGAGAGGAATATCGGGAGACGGTGGTGGAAGCCGGAAGCCTGGTGCGCGTAAAGGGCTCCTTACATAATTTTGAAAATCGGACGGATGAGACCGTCAACTTTACGGTGTTCCGGATGGTGCCGGACGGTGAGGACAAGAGCAGCATCATCAAACATGACCGGACAGTGGTGGAAGGATAAAAAATGGAAAGAGAAATTGATTTAAAAGAGATATCAGACGGCAGATTTTATGATCTCAACGACATGGTAAAGGCAGGCTGCGATGACTGCCGGGGCTGCTCTGCCTGCTGCCGCGGAATGGGCGAATCCATTCTTCTGGATCCGCTGGACATCTTCCGGCTGACAGACTGTGAGAAATCTTCCTTTGAGCAGCTGCTGGATCACTGCGTAGAACTTCATGTGGTGGATGGTGTGATTCTTCCCAATCTGAAGATGACCGGGGAAGAAGAAGCCTGTACCTTTCTCAATGCAGAGGGCCGCTGCTCCATTCATCCCTTCCGGCCGGGAATCTGCCGGCTGTTCCCGCTGGGAAGGTGCTATGAGGAGGGAACCTTCCGGTATTTTCTGCAGGTTCACGAATGTCCCAAAGAGAACAAAACCAAGGTGAAAGTGAAAAAATGGATCGACACACCGGATCTGAAACGAAACCAGGAATTCATCGCCGCCTGGCATTATTTCCTGAAAGATGTACAGAAGCTGACAGAAGGCTGTACCCAGGATGCGTTGCGAAAGAAAATCTGCATGTATGTGCTGAATCAGTTTTATGTACAGCCCTATGACAGAAATGGAGACTTTTACGAACAGTTTGACCGGAGACTGCGGGAGGCAAAACGGTATCTGGGGATTGCCGGATAAAACAGGCAGCTATTCATCCTCCAAGCGCCGCTGCCGCAAAAACGGAAATAGAAATTGAAAAGTGGTTGACACAGGGAAACGCGAATGCTAGTATGGAAAAAAGAAATCTTCGGAGGAACTGCAGAATGAATCACATTGTATCAAGATATTTTATGTACATGTATGACGGACGTATTTGCTTATAGTTTGCTGACAACAGCTGCACAGCTATAAGCGGGTAGGTCTTATATGTCTGTGCATAAAAGGGGAATGCAAACGGCGATGTGATACTGCTTTTGTTATATTTACCGCACTGGACATATAAGAAGTCTGGTGCGGTTTTTTTGCGTGATAAGCCAATAGTATCGAATCAAAGAAAAGGAGGGGAAGAATTGGAGCAGATAGAACTTATTCGGGCAAAACCAGAAGATGCTGCGCTCGTCCACGCGCTTCAGCTGGAGGCTTTTTGGCCGTTATATCAGATTTATCAGGATGATGAAACCAGTCCTGCAAAAGAAAGTACCGAAAGAATCCTGAAAAAAATTACAGATCCGGATAGTGATGGACAGCTTTCCCAGAACCGTTACCTGGAAACTTGATACCATTAAACAAGAAAAGAAAAACTGTCATTTATATGAAAAATGCGGTTTCCGTCAGACAGGGGACGAACACAGAATTCATGAGGGTATGACGCTGGTTGAATATGAAAAGAGAGGATGCACGGAAGAAGGATCAGGGAATTCAGGAGGAAAAAATCAATGAAAATACGCAGAATGAAAGCCAAGGATTACGATCAGGTGTATGATCTGTGGATCCATACGCCCGGTATGGGGCTCAATGATCTGGATGATTCCCGGGAAGGAATCGAAAGGTATTTAAGGCGAAATCCCCGCACCTGTTTTGTAGCAGAGGAAAATGAAAAAATCGCAGACGCACAGTGTATTAGCAAAATTATATGCAGAAATTTTATGGAAATAAACAGCAAAGATTATGGATTGCCTGAAATGCAAAAATTAGCAGCTGAATATACAGCTGACAAAGTGATAGAAATTGCCGGATACGCACATATGTATGTAATTGAACAAGAAAAAGAAATCGTAGGAGTTGGTGCAATTTCAAGTTTTTGGGGTAGTGAGACAGAAAGTATTTTACTGACAGTCTTTGTACTGCCGGAACTACATGGCAAGGGAATAGGACGTTTGATCATTAACACTTTAGAAAAAGATGATTTGTATAAACGTGCCGGCAGAGTGGAAATTCCAGCATCTATTACGGCAACAGAATTCTATAGAAAATTCGGTTATGATTATAAAAATGGAGAAAAAAAGTTGGATGATGAAGGTCATTATCGTTTGGAAAAGTTTAAAGAGGTGACAATATGATTTTATCAGAATTCGACCCGGAAGAGAAAGCAGTCATTAACCCGCAGGATTTTGTCTCCCCGGTGGAGAATATGCCAAAAACGGCGGTCACCTGTTACTCCAACGCCACTTTTGAGCGGATGGTAAAGGAACTGAACGCCCGGCAAATTGCAAAAACCAGCACGGCCAACGGTACGAAGCCAGTGTACCGGGCCATTTACCGGGGAACGCCGGTGGCGCTGGCCATGCTTGATGTGGGGGCGGCCATGAGCGTGGGAATGCTGGAGGATCTGTTTGCCATGGGTGTGGAGAAAGTGGTTGTTTTCGGCACCTGCGGCGTGCTGAAAAAGGAGATCGAAGACTGTTCCGTCATCATTCCGGACCGCGCGGTGCGGGATGAGGGAACCAGCTACCATTACGCGCCGGCTTCCGATGAGATTTCCGTGAATGAAAAACACCGGGAACTGTTTGAAAACCTGCTGAAGGAGCTACAGGTTCATTACACTGTCGGAAAAACCTGGAGTACCGATGCCTTTTACCGGGAAACGCCTCGGAAAGTTCTCGACAGAAAACGGCAGGGCTGTATCTGTGTGGATATGGAATGTTCGGCAAATGCGGCTGCGGCGCAGTTCCGGGGAAAGGAACTGGTTCAGTTTTTCTACGCTGCCGACAATCTGGACGCGGAGAAATGGGAAGTACGCAGCCTCGCCAATGAATCCAGGCTGGAAGAGAAAGACCGGATTGCCGCCATTGCCCTGGAACTGGCCGTGAGGATTTGAAAATGGAACGGGCATGTCAAAAATTGCTGACAGAATTTACGGAAAGAAGCAGAGAAATCCTGGGAGATAATCTTACCGGAATCTATCTGCATGGTTCCCTGGCAATGGGATGTTTTCACTGGCAGGAAAGCGATATCGATCTGTTGGTGACGGTAAAAAATTCATTTCCTGATACACAGAAGCGCCGATATATGGATATGGTAACCGAACTGAACGGACACGGTCCCGCAAAGGGAATAGAACTCAGTGTGATCCGGGAGGCGGTATGCAGGCCGCCGGTATATCCGACGCCCTATGAGCTTCATTTTTCCATTGCGCACCTGGACTGGTACCGGAGGGATCCCGGGGAGTATATCCGGAAAATGAAAGGGACGGACAAGGATCTGGCGGCGCATATCATGATCCTTTATTACCGGGGGAAAACCATATTCGGAAAACCCTGCCGAAAGGTGTTTCTGCCGCCGTCCGATGCGGACTATTTTGACAGTATCTGGTGCGATGTACAAAATGCCGCTGGGGAAATCACCGGGAATCCGGTGTATCTGATTCTTAATCTGTGCCGGGTGCTGGCTTATAAAAAAGAACGCTGGATTTTGTCAAAGGAAGAAGGGGCCTCCTGGGGGCTTGACAGGTTGCCCGCCAGATACCGGGCGCTGATTTCTCAGGCAGCGGAAGCGTATCGGACCGGTGCATCTGGGGAAGTGGAGGAATCCTGTGCCATAGAATTTGCCGAGTATATGCTGCGTGAGATTCGGAAATTATGATAACGCATTCGAAAGAAGATTGCAGGAGGGTGAACATGAAAGTATTTTTATGCGGAGGAGGAGCAGGAGAGCAGACTGCGATGGCCAGAAAATGTTTAAATGACAGCATTGACCACAGGAAACCCTGTCTGTATATACCGCTGGCAATGGAGCCGGAAAGATATGACGGATGCCGGAAATGGATTGCAGGGGAACTGTCGGATGTGAATGTTCCTGAGATACGGATGGTGAGGAGCGCCCGGGAACTGGCAGAAACAGAATTGACGGATTACAGTATGATCTTTCTGGGCGGTGGAAATACCTTTCGGCTGCTGCATGAACTGAAGAAATATCGTTTTCTTTCCAGACTGAGAAGCTATCTGGAAAAGGGAGGGGTGGCTTTCGGCGGCAGTGCCGGCACAATTATATTCGGCAGAGATCTGGATGCCTGCTCCTTTGATGATCTCAATGAAACCCCTGTGCGGGAAACAAAAGGGCTGGATCTTCTTTGCGGCATATCCATCGCCTGCCATTATACCAACAGGGCGCCACAGCAGCAGGAAGCGTTCCGGCAATTTCTTCTGGAATTGTCAAAGCGAAAGAGGATTGCAGCGCTTCCCGAAGAGACCACACTATTTTTGAAAGACGGGACCTGGAAAAGTATTGGAGGCCCATTCTATTTCTTTGAAAATGGAACTGAAAAAATTATAAACCAGAACTTGCAAACAGGCCATGAAAGTGTTATGATTCCTCAACAGACATCATTTTTCTGAGGTTTTTCAAAAGAAGGCTCCAAAAAAAACTTGTTTTGCGGCTGTACAGTCAGGAAGCTGTGCGGCTGCACATTTTATCATTCTTGCCCGCTTCAGGGCATTATTTCCCAACAGTACAATCAATTGAACAGCTGCCGCAGACAGGCGAAGGAAAAGTGTATTTTGTAGTTCCCACCACAGGGAAAGTGTGGTATGATTTACCCAAAGACAGACATCCTTTTCTGCTGACTGTATCATTGCAGAAAAGGAGGATTTTATGATAAACGCAAACAAAAATTTTATTATGCTTCCCACCGTAGACATCTGTTTTAAGGAACTGATGAAGAATGAGAAGATCCGCAGAGGATTTATTGCCGCGCTGATGGGGGTATCGCCGGATCAGATTCGCGAAACAGTATTGAAGGACAGTGCACTGCCGCCGGAATAAGGGACGGATAAGCTGGGGATTCTGGATTTCATTCATTTTCCGGAGGATGAAGAATGGTGCCATTCTATCTTTCTGGTGGATAAAAAGCCGGGAAAACGGTATACAGAACTGTTGGAGATCCGGATTCTGGAACTGAAAAAACTGCCCGGGGAACAGGAGAGCGAAGATATCCTTCTCCGCTGGATGCGTTTTTTCCGCGGGAAAAACAGAAACCCTCAAGAGGATCCCTTTATGGCCATATGGCCGAACATAAAGCTGGAACGCATGGCAAAAACGGACGAATATATCGGCGAAGCATATCAGGATTTGGTAAGATTCAGCGCAGATGAGACGAAACGGGAACTGTACGAGGCAAGAGCGAAAGCACTTCGAGATTATAATTCCCAAATGCAAAGTGCCAGGGAATACGGCTTTCAAGAAGGATATGACGATGGAATGGAGGCCGGAAGGAAGGCCAGAATAGAAGTTGAAAAAAGGCGCATGGTAGAGAAAAAACTGGCTAGAGGCAAATCCCCGAGCCAGATTGCAGAAGAACTTGAGGAAGATATGGATACCATTTGCCGTCTCATTAAGGAACTGAAAGACAGCGTGCCGTCTGGTGTATAACCGGCACCAGTTTTCACCGGCAGTTCAGCCTTGACAGGTGTATTTCCATATAATAGAATAGCAGAAGTGTGTGAAGTGCCCTTTGGGATACCATAATGGCTATACGGCCCGACATATGGAAATCCCACAGGGGGATACCTTGATGGCCATACGGCCAGTCATATAGGAAATTATCATGGAGGTATACAGTGGCTGATTATACAAATGAAATAAAGAAAAGAAGAACCTTTGCGATCATCTCGCATCCGGATGCCGGAAAAACCACCCTGACGGAAAAATTTCTGTTGTACGGCGGAGCCATCAATCTGGCGGGAAGCGTAAAGGGGAAGGCAACCGCGCGTCATGCGGTATCGGACTGGATGGAGATCGAGAAGGAGAGGGGTATTTCCGTAACCTCTTCCGTTCTTCAGTTCAACTATGACGGATACTGCATCAACATCCTGGACACCCCCGGACATCAGGATTTCTCGGAGGATACCTACCGGACGCTGATGGCGGCGGACTCGGCGGTGATGGTAATCGACGCCTCCAAAGGTGTGGAGGCGCAGACCAGAAAGCTCTTTAAGGTCTGCGCCATGCGGCATATTCCCATTTTTACCTTTATCAACAAGCTGGACCGGGACGCCAACGATACCTTTGAACTGCTGGATGATATCGAAAAAGAACTGGGAATTCCCACCTGTCCGGTGAACTGGCCCATCGGCTCCGGAAAAGCGTTCCGGGGTGTGTATGACCGGGATACGGAGAAGGTGCTGATTTTCTCTGATACCATGAAGGGAACGAAGGAGGGCGTTGAGGAGGAGATCCCTCTGGGAGATTCCAGAATCGACGAGGTGATGACCCCGGATCAGAAGGAGCAGCTGTTGGAAGAAATCGAGCTTCTGGATGGAGCCAGCGCGGAGTTTGACCAGGAAGAAGTGAGCGCAGGTCGTCTGTCACCGGTATTTTTTGGATCCGCGCTGACCAATTTCGGTGTGGAAACCTTCCTGAAACATTTCCTGGCCATGACCACCTCGCCGCTGCCCCGAAAGGCGGACTGTGGTATCATTGATCCCATGAAAGAGGATTTCTCCGCATTTGTATTCAAAATCCAGGCAAATATGAACAGAGCCCACAGGGACCGGATCGCCTTCATGCGGATCTGTTCCGGAAGATTTGACGCGGGTATGGAAGTGTACCATGTGCAGGGGGATAAGAAGATGCGTCTGTCCCAGCCTCAGCAGATGATGGCCCAGGACCGGCACATTGTGGAAGAAGCCTATGCGGGCGATATCATTGGCGTGTTTGATCCCGGCATTTTCTCTATCGGAGACACAGTGTGCACTCCGGGAAAGAAGTTTGCCTATGAAGGAATCCCCACCTTTGCGCCGGAGCACTTTGCCAGAGTGCGCCTGCTGGACAGCATGAAGAGAAAGCAGTTTGTCAAAGGAGTGACCCAGATCGCCCAGGAGGGAGCCATCCAGATTTTCCAGGAATTTTCCGGCGGAATGGAAGAAATCATCGTGGGCGTGGTAGGCGTACTACAGTTCGATGTGCTGAAATTCCGTCTGGAAAAAGAGTACAATGTGGATATCCGGCTGGAAAACCTTCCTTATGAGCATATCCGTTGGATTGCCAACAAGGAGGAAGTGGACGTGGAGAAACTGTCCGGTACCTCCGATATGAAGAAGGTACGGGATATGAAGGGCAATCCTCTGCTGCTGTTTGTCAATCCCTGGAGTGTGGGAATGACACTGGATCGAAACGAGGGCCTGAAATTAGAGGAGTTTGGCAAAAACTGAGGGAACCCCCTTTTAATTTAAGAGTATTTTTGCTATAATAGGAAAAAGGTGAAAATTGTCTGCCTGTTATGGCAGAACATGCTCTAAGGAGGTTTCGACATGGCAGAGAATAAGAATGACGTAAGAGACACATATACCATATATGACGACCAGAGCATCGGAAAGGTGCAGATCGCCGATGAAGTTGTGGCAATCATTGCCGGACTGGCAGCCACAGAGGTGGAAGGTGTGGCGTCCATGGCGGGCAACATAACCAACGAACTGGTGGGAAAACTGGGAATGAAAAACCTTTCCAAGGGCGTGAAAGTAGATGTACTGGAAAACGTGGTGTGTGTAAACCTGAATCTGAATCTGGAGTACGGTTACAGCATTCCGGAGACCTGCCAGAAGGTGCAGGAGAGAGTGAAGACGGCCATTGAGAACATGACAGGACTTCAGGTGTCGGATGTGAATATCAGCATTGCCAGCGTGGAAATGGAGCAGACAAAGTAGAGAAACATGCGGGCATATCCGCAGAAGATAGAAAGAGGGAGTCATTGGCGGGACTCCCTCTTTTCAGCGGGAGGGAAGCCGGTAAAACGGCGCCCGCAGTACGATGCCTGCAAACTTGTGTGCGCTGTCAGGAGACTGCCGGGAAAAGGGCCGCAGACCGCCGCCTGCAAAACGGATAACATGGAGGAGAGAATGGGTAGAAGAGAACTGAGAGAGAATATTTTCAAGCTGCTGTTTATGACAGAGTTTAACGCTGCCGAGGATTTGGGACAGCAGAATACGCTGTATTTCGAGGATATCCCGGATCTGAAGGAGAAGGATCGGATTTATATGCAGGAAAAACTGAACCGGATCCGTGAAAAACTTCCGGAGATTGATGAAAAGCTGAATATGGTCAGCAAAGGCTGGAAAACCAGCAGAATGGGAAAAGTAGATCTTTCTATTCTCCGCCTGGCGGTTTATGAGATCTTTTTCGATGAGGACGTCCCCACAGGAGTGGCCATCAACGAGGCGGTGGAACTGGCCAAAAAGTTCGGCGGAGAGGATACGCCGTCCTTTGTAAACGGCCTTCTGGGCCGGATGGTCAGGACAGATGAGTAACGTCTATACTGTCAGCCAGGTAAACAATTATATCAAAAACATGTTTACCCAGGATTTTATGCTGAACCGGATTGCCGTGCAGGGGGAAGTTTCCAACTGCAAGTACCACAGTTCCGGACATCTGTATTTTTCTCTGAAGGACGGAGGCGGAGCCATCGCCTGCGTGATGTTCGCGGGACAGAGAAAAGGTCTGGCTTTTTCCATGAAAAACGGTGACCGGGTAGTGGTAAAAGGCAGCGTCAGTGTTTATGAAAGGGACGGCCGCTATCAGCTGTACGCCAGAGAAATCCGCCTGGAAGGAGAGGGGGCGCTTTATGAGCGCTTTCTGGCTCTGAAACAGGAACTGGAGGAGATGGGGATGTTTGCCCCGGAGTATAAGCGGCCGATTCCGGCCTATATTCGCCGGCTGGGAGTGGTGACGGCGCCCACGGGGGCTGCCATTCAGGATATCCGAAATATCGCAGGCCGCAGAAATCCTTATGTGCAGATCATTCTGTATCCCGCTCTGGTGCAGGGAGAAGGGGCGGCCGCCAGCATTGTCCGGGGCATTGAGGCTCTGGATGAGCTGGGAGTGGATGTGATGATTGTGGGAAGAGGAGGAGGCTCCATGGAGGATTTGTGGGCCTTCAATGAAGAATCCGTGGCCCGTGCAATCTTCCAGTGCCGGACGCCGGTGATCTCGGCGGTAGGTCATGAGACAGATGTGACCATTGCGGATTTTGCCGCGGATCTGCGGGCGCCTACCCCTTCCGCGGCTGCGGAACTGGCGGTTTTCGACATCCGGGAATTTCAGGAAAAGATGGATGTTCTTTCGGCGAGACTCCGGACGGGAATGGCGGCCCGAATCGCCATGGCCCGGCAGCGGCAGGAGAGCTACCGCAGGACGCTGGGATATCTGAGTCCGGAAAATCAGATCCGGGAAAAACGGATGTATCTGCTGACAACGGAGGAGAAGCTGATCCGCAGGATGGAACAGCTTCTTCAGAAAAAGCGGCATACGCTTCAGCTTTATATTGAGAGAATGAAAGGGCTGTCTCCCCTGGAAAAGCTGAATCAGGGCTTTGCCTATGTGGAGAAGGAGGGCCGGACAGTGAAAAGCGTCGGTCAGGTCAGACCGCAGGATCTGCTGACCGTGCATGTCCGGGACGGACGAATCCGGGCCCGTGTGGAAAGAACGGAAAAGGGAGGAACTTCCGATGGCAGAGAATAAGATGAGTGTGGAGGAGGCCTTTGCGCAGCTGGATAAGATTGTGGAACGGCTGGAGAGCGAGGACATTCCCCTGGAGGAATCCTTCCGGGTTTATCAGAAAGGCATGGAGCTTCTGAAGTACTGCAGCGGGAAAATTGACACTGTGGAGAAAAAGATGATGAAGCTCAATGAGAATGGTGAGCTGAGTGAATTTTGAGAACGAACTGAAAAAAAGAAGGGAACGGGTGGAGGAGATTCTGGAAAAATATCTTCCCGCCGAGGAAGGCTTTGCCGCGGATCTGGCCCGGGCGATGAACTACAGTATGCGGGCTCCGGGAAAACGGCTGCGTCCCATCCTGATGGAAGAAGTTTACCGGATGTTCGGCGGAAAAGAACAGACGGTGGAACCGTTTATGGCGGCCATGGAGATGATCCATACCTCGTCCCTGATTCACGATGATCTGCCGGCTATTGACAACGATGACTGGAGACGGGGAAGGCAGACCACCCATGTGGTTTACGGAGAGGCCATGGGAATCCTGGCCGGGGATGCGCTGCTCAATTATGCCTATGAGACGGCAGCCTGCGCTTTTCGGATATCGCCGGGAGATATCCGGGTGGAGAAGGCTTTTGCGGTTTTGACGCAAAAAACCGGTATTTTCGGTATGCTGGGGGGACAGAGTGTGGATGTCACCAACGAAGGCCGCCGGATGGAGCGGGAGATGCTGGACTATATTTATCTGAACAAAACATCTGCGCTCATTGAGGCGTCCATGATGATTGGAGCGATTCTGGCCGGCGCGGATTCAGAAATTACAGAGGTGATCCGGGAAGCTGCCCGGAAAATCGGACTGGCATTTCAGATTCGGGACGATATCCTGGATGTGACGGCCAGCGACCAGGAACTGGGGAAACCGGCAAAGAGTGATGAAAAGAATCATAAGGTGACCTATGTGACCCTTCAGGGTCTCGAGAAAGCCAATGAAGATGTGGAGACCATTTCCCGGGAGGCGGTCCGTCTGTTGGATGGCCTGCCGCAGAAAAATGAGTTTCTCAGACAGCTGGTGAGGGAACTGGTTTTCCGCAGAAAATAGAGGACGGATGAAAATGATGTTAGACAGGATAACAAAGCCAAATGATGTGAAGAAACTGACGCTTAAGGAATGTGATCAGCTGGCAGAGGAAATTCGCCAGTTCCTGATCCGTTCTTTAAGTGAGACCGGCGGTCATCTGGCACCCAATCTGGGCGTGGTGGAACTGACCATAGCGCTGCACCGGGTGCTGAATTTTCCACAGGACAAGCTGATCTGGGATGTGGGACATCAGGCTTACACCCACAAGATTCTCACCGGAAGGAAAGATCTGTTTCCCACGCTCAGAAAGACGGACGGACTCAGCGGATTCCCCAAAAGAAAGGAAAGTGACTGTGACGCCTTTGATACGGGCCACAGTTCCACCTCCATTTCGGCAGGTCTGGGGCTTGTGCGGGCCAGAGAGCTGAAAGGGGAGGATTTTACGGTCATATCGGTGATCGGAGACGGAGCGCTGACGGGAGGAATGGCTTATGAAGCGCTGAACAATGCCGCAGATCTGAACAAAAACTTTATTATCGTGCTCAACGACAACGAAATGTCCATCACAAAAAATGTGGGCGGTATGTCCAATTATCTGGGAAATATCCGGACGGCGGCTTCCTATACGGAACTGAAGATCGGCGTTACCCAGGCTTTGAAAAAGATTCCCCGGGTGGGGGAGGGAATGGTGGATGCCCTTCACAAAACCAAAAACAGTATCAAACAGTTTGTAATTCCTGGGATGCTTTTTGAAAACATGGGACTGACTTACCTGGGACCGGTGGACGGCCACAATATCAGTCAGATGGTGAAGGTGTTGCAGGAGGCCAGGAGAAAGGACGGACCGGTGCTGGTGCATGTGCTGACGGAAAAAGGAAAGGGATATGCCCCGGCGGTCCGTCATCCGGCCAGATTTCACGGGACAGCTCCTTTTGAGATCGAAACAGGTCTGCCAAAAGCCAACGGAAAGGCCACCTACACAGACATCTTTTCCACGGTCATGCGCAAATTTGGAGACCGGGAGAAGGATGTGGTGGCTATTTCTGCCGCCATGGTTCCGGGCACCGGTCTGAAACGGTTTGGAAATATGTTTCCCAACCGGATGTTTGATGTGGGGATCGCCGAGGAACATGCGGTGACATTTGCCGCCGGTCTGGCGCTGGGAGGCCTCCGGCCGGTGGTAGCCATTTATTCCTCATTTCTGCAGAGGGCGGTGGATCAGATTCTGCAGGATGTGTGTATGCAGAATCTTCCGGTGGTATTTGCCGTGGACCGTGCCGGACTGGTGGGAAGCGACGGAGAAACTCATCACGGCTGTTTCGACCTTTCCTATCTTTCCATGATGCCCAATATGACGGTGATGGCGCCAAAGAATAAATGGGAGCTGTCCGATATGCTGAAGTATGCCATCCGTCAGGATGGGCCGGTAGCCATCCGCTATCCCAGAGGAGAAGCCTACGACGGCCTCCGGGAGTATCGGGATCCTGTCTGCAGGGGAAAAGCGGAGGTGATTGTCCGGGAGGGAGATATTGCCCTGCTGGCAGTGGGAAGTATGGTGAAGATCGCTGAGAAAGCCCGCGAGATTCTTAAGAAGAAGGGCTTTCGGGTGACGCTGGTGAATATGCGGTTTGTCAAACCGCTGGATACCGGACTGCTGGATCAGCTGGCAGCGGATCACCGGTTATTTGTCACACTGGAGGAAAATGTAAAAAGCGGCGGATTCGGGGAGGCGGTTCTGGCAGAAGCTGCCGAAAGAAAAGAAAAATGGCCGCCGGTACAGGTGATCGCCATTGAGGATCGTTTTGTGCCCCAGGGAAGTATTCCCGAGCTTCTGCACCGGCTGGGAATGGACGCGGAGGCGGTTGCGGACCGGACACTGCGATGGTTTGAAGAGAATAACGATACGGACAGGAGAGAAGAATGAAAGAACGTTTGGATGTACTGTTGGTGGGAAGAGGGCTGGCGGCTTCCAGAGAAAAGGCCAAGGCCGTGATTATGGCTGGAAATGTTTTTGTGGATGGTCAGCGGGAGGATAAGGCCGGGTCCATGTTCCCGGATACGGTGAAGATTGAAGTCCGGGGCCATGTGCTTCCCTATGTGAGCCGGGGCGGACTGAAGCTGGCAAAAGCCATGACCTGCTTTGGGCTGACTCTGACGGATAAAGTCTGCATGGATGTGGGGGCCTCCACCGGCGGATTTACCGACTGCATGCTGCAGAACGGAGCCAGGAAAGTATATGCGGTGGACGTGGGCCACGGGCAGCTGGACTGGAAGCTGCGCAATGACAGCCGGGTGGTCTGCATGGAGCGGACCAACATCCGGTATGTAACCCCGGAGGATATTGAGGAGCAGGTACAGTTTGTATCCATCGACGTTTCTTTTATCTCCCTTACCAAAGTTCTGGGGCCGGTACGGAATCTGATGGAAGAAGGCGCCCAGGCTGTCTGCCTGATCAAGCCGCAGTTTGAGGCGGGGAGAGAAAAGGTGGGGAAAAAAGGCGTGGTGCGGGATCCGGCGGTACACTGGGAGGTCATTGAAAAAGTGGCTTCTTTTGCCCGGAGCATTTCTTTTGATACGATCCACCTGGATTTCTCTCCCATCAAAGGACCGGAAGGTAATATTGAGTATCTGATCCATCTGATAAAGCTTCCGGATGGAACGACGGGATCCGGCAGTGTGGACGCGGAACAGGTGGTGGCAGCTGCCCACAGGGAGCTGTCAGGCAGACAGGACGGCAGGTGACAGTATGGATAAATTTACGATTATAGCCAACAGCGTAAAGGACAGAAATTTTGTGGTATCCCATCGGATTGCGGAGTATCTCCGCAACAACCGGAAAGAATGTCTGATGCTGCAGGATACGGGGGAAGAGCAGAATGGCTCTTACCATTATACGGATCCTGACCGGATTCCGGACGATACCCAGTGTATTATCGTATTGGGGGGAGATGGAACCTTGCTGCAGGCTGCCAGGGATGTGGTGGATAAGGAGATTCCTCTGTTCGGCATCAATATGGGTACCCTGGGGTACCTGGCGGAGATTGATCAGCACTCCATCTATCCGGCGCTGGACCGGCTGATGGGTGACCGCTATACCATTGAGCGGCGGATGATGCTTTCCGGTACCGTCTATAAAAACGACCAGGTGGCGGTCAGCGATGTGGCGCTGAACGACATCGTCATCGGTCGGGAAGGACCGCTGCGGGTGGTGCGTTTCAACAATTATGTCAATGACACGTTTCTGAATTCATATAAGGCGGATGGAATCATTATTTCCACTCCCACGGGCTCCACAGGATACAGTCTGTCCGCCGGAGGTCCCATCATTTCTCCGGAGGCATCCATGATTCTCATGACTCCCCTGGCTCCCCATACCCTGAATACCAGAAGTATTGTCTTCTCTCCGGAAGACCGGATTACCGTGGAAATCGGGGAGGGACGGGATCAGAGTCAGGAACACGGCATGGCATCCTTTGACGGAGATACCAGTGTTTCCATGGTGACGGGAGACCGAATCGTCATTACCCGGTCCAAAAAGGACACAAGAATCATCAAGATCAATAATATCAGCTTTCTTGAGACACTCAGGGAGAAGATGAGCAACAGTTAGACAGGAGGAGAAGTCCAATGAAGCTTGAGAGACATTCACAGATTATCCGGCTGATCAGCCAGTATGATATCGAGACCCAGGAGGAACTGGCCAGGAAGCTGAACGAGAGCGGATTTCATGTGACCCAGGCCACGGTATCCAGGGATATCAGGGAACTGAAGCTGACAAAAATCGCAAAGCCCGGAGGAGGCTCCCGGTATGCGGTGCTGCATAACATGGATGAAGAAATGAGCATGAAATATATCCATGTGCTGAAAGCCTCTTTCCAGTCCATGGATCTGGCCCAGAATATCCTGGTGATCCGGACCGTGTCAGGTATGGCCATGGCGGCAGCCGCCGCCCTGGACGAGATGAATTTTCAGGAACTGGTGGGGTGTATTGCCGGAGACAATACGATCATGTGCGCCATGCGCAGCGCCGATGAAGCACTGCTGCTGATGGAAAAAATAAGAAAAATGCTGGACAGTATCGATTAAACCGCGGCCGCGCACATCCGATACGCAGCCTGCGGGGATAAAGAAGGGGAAAAAATGTTATCCTATTTACATGTAAAAAATCTGGCCCTCATCGATGATGTGGAAGTGGAATTTGGTCCGGGACTGAATATTCTCACCGGTGAGACCGGAGCGGGAAAGTCTGTGCTGATCGGTTCCATCAGTCTGGCTCTGGGGAAAAAAATGTCCCGGGAGATGATTCGAAATGAAAATCAGCCGGCACTGGTGGAACTGGTGTTTTCCGTGGAAAATGAAAAATGCAGGGAAAAGCTGGAGCGTCTGGGCTGTCCGCCGGAGGATGGGCAGATGATTATTTCCAGAAAAATAACCGGCGGACGCAGCATCAGCAGAATGAACGGAGAGGTCTGCACGGCGGCCCAGGTGCGTCAGGCGGCACTGCTGCTTCTGGATCTTCACGGGCAGCATGAACATCAGTCCTTATTATACCAGGAAAAGCAGCTGGAAATTCTGGATGCTTTCGGAAAAGAAGCTTTAGGCCGGGAAAAGGACACGGTAAAAGAGGCTTACGTCAGATGGCAGAAGCTGCACCGGGAGCTTACGGAAAGCAGCAGGGATGAAGAACAGCGGCGCAGAGAAACCGCTTTCCTGGAATTTGAAATCAATGAAATCCGGGAGGCCGATCCTGTCTGCGGGGAAGATGAACGGCTGGAGGCCCAATACCGGAAAATGTCCGGCAGCCGACAGATTCTGGAGAGCCTGTCCCATGTACAGGAGCGCACCGGCTACGATACGGAGGGCGGAGCCGCCGCCCAGACCGGCAGGGCGCTGCAGGAACTGACCCGGGTGGTTCAGCTGGATCAGCCGTTATCGCAGCTTTCTTCCATGCTCAGTGATATCGACGGCCTTTTGAATGATTTCAACCGGGAGCTGGCCGGATATATGTCCGGGCTGGATTTCCCCGAGGAGACATTCTATGAGACGGAACAGCGGCTGAACCTGCTCAATCACCTCAAATCCCGTTACGGCGCCACCATCCGCCAGGTGCTGGATTACGCGGAAAAAAAGCAGGAAGAACTGGAGAGACTTTACAATTACGAGACCTGGAAAAAGGAACTGGAAGAAAAAACGGCCGCTGCCGAAAAAGAACTGCAGGAGGCCTGTCAGGCACTTTCCCGGAAGCGGAAACAGCAGGCAAAGATCCTGGAGGAAAACATCCGCAGGGGACTTCAGGATCTGAATTTTCTGGATGTGGTCTTTGAGATTGCCTTTGAGCAGACGTCCGGATACACCCCGGGGGGCCGGGACAAAATCGAATTTCGGATTTCCGCCAATCCGGGCGAACCGGTGCTGCCTCTGTCCCGGGTGGTTTCGGGCGGTGAATTGTCCAGAATCATGCTGGCCATCAAGACCATTATGGCCGATAAGGATGAGACGGAGACCCTGATTTTTGATGAAATTGATACGGGAATCAGCGGGCGTACCGCCCAGAAGGTATCAGAAAAAATGGCGGTGATCGCAAAGAACCATCAGGTGATCTGCATTACCCATCTGCCCCAGATCGCGGCTATGGCGGACAGCCATTTTGAAATTATAAAAAAAGTGGAAAACGGGGAAACAACCACCAGAATCCAGGTATTGACCGGGGAAGGATCTGTTCAGGAACTGGCCCGGATGCTGGGCGGCGCAAAGATCACGGACAATGTTCTCAGCAGTGCCCGTGAAATGAAAGAATTGGCACAGGTACAAAAAAATACAAGTGTGAAATAGGCGAATCATCACATACTAAAAGAGGGTATCCGAAAGGTTATCCTCTTTTCTTTCAAAAAGGATGTGATGAATTTGCATACAGCAACAACGCGATACCGGAGATTCCTGTGGGTTCTTCTGGCGGCGGCGCTGGCGGGATTGGGAGTTCTGATTTTTCAGCAGGCCAGAAAAGAAATCCCCGACGAGGTGCGGGTATTTTCCGGCAGGGATCCCGACTGGGAAGAACTGTTTGACTTTCCTTTTGTCAGCTACGAGGATGCGGTGGAGGTCTCGGGAAACGGCAGTTACCGGATGGAACTTAAGATTTTCGGCCTGCTCCCGCTGAAAACCGTAAAAGTCTCTCCCCTCAGGGAGCAGACAATCTATGCCAGCGGATCTCCGGTGGGAATTTATATGGAGACCAGGGGGATTCTGGTCATTGACTGCGGGCAGATCCGGGACGCTTCCGGGGTGGTGCAGTCGCCTGCGGAGCATATTATACAGTCCGGAGACTATATCTGCGCGGTGAACGGGGAGGAACTCTCAGATAAGGACCGGCTGATCAGTCTGGTGGCCGACAGCGGGGGACAGACCATGGAACTGGAGGTGCTGCGGGGAAGGGAACGTATTCCCCTGGCGGTGACGCCGGCGCTGGCGGAGGACGGTACCTATAAGCTGGGAATCTGGGTGCGGGATAATATTCAGGGAATCGGAACTCTCACCTGTGTGACGGGAAACGGACAATTCGCGGCTCTGGGTCACGGAATCAGCGATATTGATACCGGAACCCGGCTGGAAATTGAGGACGGAGAACTCTACCATGCCCAGATCCTTTCCATTCAGAAGGGCGAAAACGGAAATCCGGGAGAGCTGCGCGGAGTAATCAATTATGAAAAAAGTCAGAAGATCGGGGAAATTGTGCAAAATACCTCCAACGGCATTGTGGGACAGCTGGATTCGCTGGAAAAATGCGAGATGAATCTGGAGGAGTATCCCATCGGACTGAAACAGGAAATGCAGACCGGACCCGCCTCCATTCTCTGTAATGTGGACGGAAACGTGGAGGAATATTCCATCGAAATAACAGATATTGACTGGAACAGTCAGGATACCAATAAAAGCTTTGAAATCCATGTGACTGACAAAAATCTGCTGGAAAAGACGGGCGGAATCGTCCAGGGAATGAGCGGAAGTCCGATTTTGCAGAATGGAAAGCTGGTGGGCGCGGTAACCCATGTATTTGTACAGGATTCTGCCGGCGGATACGGGATTTTCATAGAAAATATGCTGGAATCCATGGAGTAGATTATGACGGATGATCCGAAAATCGTCTAAACCCGTAAAGGGATGTCGAACGAAAACCGGGAAAATGGCCGCCGCCTGCTTGATTTGCACCGGGTTTAAATTTATAATACAGATAGTGTTTGGAACACAGAGTTTTTCTGTGAGGGGGCCCGCTGATTCCAAAAAACTAGATAACCTGTTAATTTGGAGGAGCGAACATGGAAAAATTAAATGTCGCCATTGCGGACGATAATGAACGCATGGTGAGTCTGCTGGAAACTTTGATAAAAGACGATAATGAACTGGAACTGGTGGGACAGGCCGACAACGGGAAGGATATCTGCGATATCATCAAGGAAAAAGAACCGGATGTGGTGCTTCTGGATATCATCATGCCGAAGGTGGACGGTCTCACCGTTATGGAAAAAGTAAATCAGGACCATACCATGAAGAAGCATCCTGCCTTCATCGTGATTTCGGCGGTGGGGCAGGAGAGGATTACGGAAGACGCCTTCAATCTTGGAGCCTGCTACTATATAATGAAACCCTTTGACAACGATATGATTCTCAACAGAATCAAGCATTTCCGGAGGGGGCTGTCGGGCAGAAACCGGGAGATCCGCAAGGCGCAGGCGGCAGGTTCCGGCGAGGCCATCGCCAGAAGAGATCTGGAGATGGATGTCACCAACATTATTCATGAGATTGGTGTTCCGGCTCATATCAAAGGATATCAGTATCTGAGGGACGCCATTATCATGTCGGTGGAGGATATGGAAATGCTTAATTCCATCACAAAAATTCTTTATCCGACCATCGCAAAGAGACATCAGACCACGCCCAGCCGGGTGGAGCGGGCGATTCGACATGCCATCGAGGTGGCCTGGAGCAGAGGAAAGATGGATACCATCGACGAGCTGTTCGGCTATACGGTCAGCACAGGAAAGGGCAAGCCCACCAATTCGGAATTCATTGCCCTGATTGCCGATAAAATCCGTCTGGAATATAAAAATGCCTAAAGAAATCGGTATAACACTTTCCTTTGCCGGAAAAATGCGATATAATAATACATGAATATTTCAGCCACACAGTTGGGAGGGTTATACACATGAAAAAGGTACTTTATGTCGCATCAGAGGCGGTGCCGTTTATCAAAACCGGGGGACTGGCGGACGTGGTGGGTTCACTGCCGAAGTATTTCCCCAAGGAGTATTTTGATGTGCGGGTGATCATCCCCAAGTACGCCTGCATGAAGCAGGAGTTTAAAGATCAGCTGCATTATATCACGAATTTTTACATGGACCTGAACTGGAGACAGCAGTATGTGGGGATTTTCGAGATGGAATATGACGGAATCAAGTTCTATTTCATCGACAACGAGGAACATTTCAGCGGAGATAGGCCCTATTACGGGATGCCGGCGGATCTGGAAAAGTTCGCGTTTTTCTCAAAGGCTGCCCTGTCTGTTCTGCCGGTTCTGGATTTCAGGCCGGATATCATTCACTGCCATGACTGGCAGACGGGACTGATTCCCGTATATCTGAAGGAAAGATTCCAGGGAAGCGAGTTCTATCGCGGAATCAAATCGGTGATGACCATACATAACCTGAAATTTCAGGGCGTATGGGATATCAAGACCATTAAGAATATCACCGGGCTGTCCGATTATTTCTTTACGCCGGACAAACTGGAGATGAATCGGGATGCCAATTATCTGAAAGGCGGTCTGGTGTACGCGGATGCCATCACCACCGTCAGCAATACCTATGCGGAAGAGATCAAGACGCCGTTTTACGGGGAAGGGCTGGATGGCCTGATGAGAGCCAGAAGCCAGAGCCTGAGAGGAATTGTAAACGGTATCGACTATAATGAATACAACCCTGAGACTGACTGGAGAATTGTAAAGAATTACAACGCGAAGAATTTCCGCAAGGAAAAAGTAAAGAACAAAATAGCCCTTCAGGAGGAACTGGGTCTGGATGTGAATCCCAAGACCATGATGATCGGCGTGGTTTCCAGACTTACCGACCAGAAAGGCTTTGATCTGATTGCGTACATGATGGATGAGATGTGTCAGGATGCCATCCAGCTGGTGGTTCTGGGTACCGGCGAGGAACAGTATGAGAATATGTTCCGCCATTTTGCCTGGAAGTATGATAAGAAGGTAGCGGCATGCATCTACTATTCGGAGGATATGTCCCACAAGATTTATGCGTCCAGCGACGCGTTTCTGATGCCGTCGCTGTTTGAGCCCTGCGGTCTCAGCCAGCTGATGAGTCTGCGGTACGGGACCGTGCCGATTGTGCGGGAGACAGGAGGACTGAAGGATACGGTGGAACCCTACAACGAATTTGCCGGCACCGGAACCGGATTCAGTTTTGCCAATTACAACGCCCATGAGATGCTGGGAACCATCCGTTACGCGGAGCAGGTATATTATGACCGGAAACGGGAGTGGAACAAGATCGTGGACCGGGGAATGGCCAAGGACTTTTCCTGGAACAATTCCGCGAGACAGTATGAAGAGATGTATAACTGGCTGGCGGGCTATTGATGCCATCGGTATCTGATCGGCCCTGCGCGACGCCGGGAAAAGAGAAGGCTGCGGGAAAACTGCGGCCTTCTCTTTTTGTGAAAGAAAAAGCCGGAAACCGGCTGCCAAAATCTGCCGGAGAAGCAGTCTTTTCTTCGATTTCTCTTGACAGGCACCGGGAAATCAGATAGTGTAAATACAGAACAATTCCCGGCATTTCGCCGATTTTCCCGAAAAAGATTTCTGCCAAAAATATTGGTTGACAAGAAGAAAAAAGTATACTACTATGGTAAAAGAACGAACATAAGTTCGTAAAAAGGAGAGAAAGATGGTTAAAGAAGATAAATTAAAGGCACTGGATGCCGCATTGGGACAGATTGAGAAGCAGTTTGGAAAAGGCTCTGTGATGAAGCTGGGGGACAACGGAAAGGATATGAATATCCAGACTGTTCCCACCGGTTCTTTGAGTCTGGATATCGCCCTGGGACTTGGCGGAGTACCCAGAGGAAGGATCGTGGAGATCTACGGTCCGGAGTCCAGCGGTAAGACTACGGTGGCCCTTCATATGGTGGCAGAGGTGCAGAAGCGGGGCGGCATCGCGGGCTTTATCGACGCGGAGCATGCGCTGGATCCTGTTTACGCCAAGAATATCGGTGTGGATATTGACAATCTGTATATCTCCCAGCCGGATAACGGAGAGCAGGCTCTGGAGATCACCGAGACCATGGTGCGTTCCGGCGCCATTGACATCATTATTGTGGACTCGGTGGCGGCGCTGGTTCCCAGAGCGGAGATTGAGGGGGAGATGGGCGACAGCCATGTGGGTCTGCAGGCCCGTCTGATGTCCCAGGCGCTCCGAAAACTCACCGGTGTGGTCAGCAAGTCCAACTGTATTGTCATTTTCATTAATCAGCTCCGTGAAAAGGTGGGCGTGATGTTCGGCAACCCGGAGACCACCACCGGCGGACGGGCGCTGAAGTTTTACGCTTCTGTCCGGATGGATGTGCGACGGATCGAGGCTCTCAAGCAGGGCGGAGAAGTTGTGGGAAACAGAACCCGTATCAAAGTGGTGAAGAACAAGATCGCACCGCCCTTTAAAGAAGCGGAATTTGATATCATGTTCGGCAGAGGCATTTCCAGAGAAGGAGATATTCTGGATCTGGCGGTAAATCTGGGAATCGTGCAGAAGAGCGGCGCCTGGTTTGCCTACAAGGAAGGAAAGATCGGCCAGGGCCGTGAGAACGCCAAGAACTATCTGGCAGAGAATCCTCAGGTGATGGAGGAGATTGAGCGGAAGGTGCGGGAACACTATGGACTGGCAGAGGATACTGCGGACTCGGCTGTCCCGGAAGATTCCGTATCCGGTGACGAAGAATGAGGATCTGCGGAATTGTTCCGGTAACAAAACAGAAGAGCCGTGTGGTGACGGATGAGGAGCTCTCCTTTGTGCTGTACAAAGGGGAGCTTTCCCGATACGGCCTGGAGGCCGGGAGAGAGCTTCCCCCGGCTGTTTTTGAGGAGATTTACCGGGAGATCCTGGTGAAACGGGCAAAACAGCGGGCTTTGCATCTGCTGTCCGGGGCTGATTATACGGAAGCAGGCCTTCGCAGAAAGCTGAATCAGGGAGGCTATACCGCAGGTGCGGTGGAAGAGGCGGTGGCCTATGTGAAAAAGTGGCATTATCTGGACGATGTCCGGTATGCCAGAAATTATCTGGAAGCAGCCTGCAAAAAGGAAGGCAGACGGAAGGCGGAGGCAAAACTGCTGGAGAAGGGAATTTCCCGCCGGATTCTGAGAGAACTGGCCGGAGAAGAGCCCCCTGTTTCTGAGACCGGACGGATTCGGGAGCTTCTTCAGAAAAAATGTCCCCGGCCGGGAGAGGCTGACGATGCCCAAAAGCGGAGGCTATACGGCTGGCTGGCACGCAGGGGCTTTCGAAATGAGGAGATTCTTGATGTTTTTCGTTCTTACTTTGAAGACTGAGGAAAACCGGAACGGTTCCGGCATTTTATATAAAAACTATTGTTATACATTGACAAATTCATGAAATTATTATAATATTAAAATGTTGTAAATGTACAATGAAAACTAAATAAGGAGGTGCTCCTGTGGCAAATGCAATGTATGTGGTAGTTGCACTTGTTGCTGTAGTAATCGCGCTGCTTATTGCGGTTCCTGTTACTTGCAAGATCGCTGTAGCCAATAAGGTAAAGCAGGATGCTGAGAAGATTGGAACAGCGGAAGAGAAGGCAAGAAACATCATAGATGAAGCTCTGAAAACAGCGGAAACTAAGAAACGCGAAGCTCTTCTGGAAGCGAAGGAAGAATCTCTGAAAACCAAGAACGAACTGGAAAAGGAGACAAAGGAACGGCGGAACGAACTGCAGAAGTATGAAAAACGTGTATTGGCGAAGGAGGAAGCGGTAGACCGGAAAGCCGATGCTCTGGAAAAGCGTGAATCAGATTGCACAGCAAAAGAAGCAGAGATCAAAAAGAAAGAAAAGAAAGTTGACGAATTACATGACCAGGGAGTACAGGAACTTGAGAGAATCTCAGGTCTGACCTCCGAACAGGCAAAAGATTATCTGTTGAAATCTGTGGAAGACGAAGTGAAAATCGATACGGCCAAGCTCTACAAGGAACTGGAGAGCAAGGCCAAGGAGGATGCGGCCAAGAAAGCGAAGGAATATGTGGTTACCGCCATTCAGAAGTGCGCGGTGGATCATGTGGCAGAGACGACGATTTCCGTAGTGCAGCTCCCCAGCGATGAGATGAAAGGAAGGATTATCGGAAGAGAGGGACGGAATATCCGTACACTGGAGACCCTGACCGGCGTAGATCTGATTATCGACGACACCCCGGAAGCCGTGGTGCTGTCATCCTTCGATCCCATCCGGAGAGAGGTTGCCAGAATCGCTCTGGAGAAGCTGATTGTGGACGGTCGGATTCATCCCGCCAGAATCGAGGAGATGGTGGAGAAAGCTCAGAAAGAAGTGGAAGCCATGATCCGCGAGGAGGGCGAGAACGCGGCGCTGGAAGTGGGAGTGCACGGGATTCACCCCGAACTGATCCGGCTGCTGGGCCGGATGAAGTTCCGTTCCAGTTATGGACAGAACGCGCTGAAACACTCCATCGAGGTGGCACAGCTGGCAGGACTTCTGGCAGCGGAAGTGGGAACGGATATCCGAATGGCAAAACGTGCAGGTCTGCTGCATGACATCGGAAAGTCCATTGACCATGAGGTGGAGGGATCCCATATTCAGATCGGTGTGGATCTGTGCAGAAAATATAAGGAATCTCCCATTGTCATCAATGCGGTGGAAGCCCATCATGGCGACGTGGAACCGGAATCTCTGATTGCCTGCCTGGTACAGGCTGCCGACGCAATTTCGGCTGCGAGACCGGGCGCCAGAAGAGAAACACTGGAAACATATACCAACAGATTGAAACAACTGGAAGACATCACAAATTCTTTCAAAGGTGTGGATAAATCTTATGCCATTCAGGCGGGACGCGAGGTTCGCATCATGGTATTACCGGATCATGTGAATGATTCTGATATGGTATTACTTGCAAGAGATATTTCCAAGCAGATTGAAGCAGAGCTGGAGTATCCTGGACAGATTAAAGTCAATGTAATCCGTGAGAGCAGAGTGGTAGATTACGCCAAGTAGTTTTCTGCATCTCAGATAGTTCAACAACAAAAGCGGGGACTGAGTGATTGGTTCCCGCTGTTTTTCTTGTGGAAAATGATTTTAGGGAGGAGATGCCTTTGAATTATAAATACTGTGTTCGAAAATATCATCTGACCACAGATGTCGGCAGAAAAAAGACGGTTCGCCTGGCGTTTCTGACGGATATGCATCTGACGGAAGAGGCGCCGGGGCAGGAATTCTGGCGACTGCTGGATCAGTGCCGTCCGGCGGGCGTGCTTCTGGGAGGAGATCTGATGGTTGCCCGAAAAGGAAGTGATGTGCGTCAGGCGGAAAAATTTGTCCAAAAACTGACGGAAAAATATCCGGTATGGTATGCCAACGGGAATCATGAGCGGAGACTGCTGGAGGAGACGGAAACATTCGGTAAAACAGGAAAACGGTACCTGCGGGCCATCAGCGGCACGCGCGCGGAGCGCCTGACAAACCGGAAGATGGAGATTGCGATGGACGGCTGCCCCATCACCATCTGCGGTCTGGATCTGCCGGAGGAATACTATCGGAAGGGATTTCGGCGAAAAGGGATGGAAAATCTGCTGGAGGAAACTTTCGGGAAACCGGATCCCCGGCGGTATACCATTCTTCTGGCGCATACGCCCCGCTACTGGAAAGAATATCTGAACTGGGGCGCCAACCTGACTTTATCCGGGCACTATCACGGAGGAATCTGTCTTCTGGGAAAACGACGGGGGCTGATCACTCCCGATTACCGTATTCTGACATCTGAGTGCTGCGGCATCCGTTCCCGGGGAGCGTGCAGCGTAATTGTCAGCGCAGGGGGCGGCGAGCATACGATACCCCTCCGTATCCATAACCCCAGAGAGATCACGCTGGCGGAGATCTCTTTCGGAGAGGCGTAAACGCCGGCAGGTATCTGCGGCAGCTTTCCGTAAGGAGATGACGGACAGGGAATCTTCATCTTGAAATACGGACCGTTTCCCTGTAAAATAGAGCGTGCAAAAAGGAGAGAGAACAGAAGATGGGTGGTATTCCGGTAAAACTTCAGGTGTTTGAAGGTCCTCTGGATCTGCTGCTTCACCTGATCGAAAAAAATAAAATTGATATTTACGATATTCCCATTGCCCAGATCACAGATCAGTATATGGAGTATATCCAGGATATGCAGAAGCAGGACCTGAATGTCATGAGTGAGTTCATGGTGATGGCAGCCACGCTTCTGGATATCAAGTGCCGGATGCTGCTTCCCAGAGAGGTTACAGAAGAAGGGGAGGAAGAGGATCCCCGGGAGGAACTGGTCCGTCAGCTGTTGGAATACAAGATGTACAAGTACATGTCCTATGAGCTCAGAGACCGGATGGCGGATGCCTCCCGGTGTGTGTACAGAAAGAGTTCCATACCCCGGGAGGTGCTGGAATACCGGGAGCCGGTGGATGTGGGCGAACTGATGCAGGACGTTACGCTGGCCAGACTCCAGGAAATTTTCCGGAAAATCATCCGGAGACAGGAGGATAAAATCGACCCCATCCGCAGCCGGTTCGGCGAGATTCGCCAGGAAGCGGTCAGTCTTCCGGAGAAGATGGTGAACGTGGAGGAATACGCCCGGCGGCACCGGCATTTTTCTTTTCGAAAACTTCTGGAGGGACAGCCCGGAAAGCTTCAGGTGATTGTCACGTTTCTGGCCATACTGGAGCTGATGAAAACCGGCGTGATCCGGGTGAGCCAGAAAGAGCTTTTTGATGACATAGAGATTGAGTCACTGAATTACGAGGAGCGGCAGGATGGAGAAGATTGAGGCGGCCATTGAGGCGATTCTGTTTTCCGCGGGGGATTCCGTGGAACTTTCCAGAATTGCCAAAGCCATCGGACACGATGAAAAAACCACAGAGAAAATTATCCGGAATATGATGCTGAAATATAAGGCAAATGACCGGGGAATCAAAATTATAGAACTGGACCACGCCTTTCAGCTGTGTACCAAGCAGGAATACTATGAATATCTGGTAAAGATCGCGCTGCAGCCTCAAAAAGCGGTGCTGACGGACGTGATGCTGGAAACGCTGTCCATCATCGCCTATAAGCAGCCGGTGACCAGACAGGAGATTGAAAAAATCCGTGGGGTCAAATGTGACCATGCGGTCAATAAACTGATCGAATACGGACTGGTGCAGGAACTGGGACGGCTGGATGTACCTGGAAGACCGATTCTGTTCGGCACCACAGAGGAATTCCTCAGAAATTTCGGCGTGGAGTCCACCGACGAGCTTCCGGTGATCAGTCCTGTGAAACTGGAGGATTTCAAAGCGGAGGCAGAGGAGGAGATCCAGCTGAAACTGGACGTTTAAACAATGGAAAGTTCGCGTAGCGCGCTTCCCATTGTCAGGAATATAAATTTTGACGGGCAGAAAAAGTCATAGAATGTGCGGTACCCTCATAGAATAGTTTCAGAGAAAAACTGTGGAGGGTACGTCTATGAGAAAAATACTGACCGGCCTGCTGCTGTTGCTTTTTCTGCTGATAGGGAAAAACGCGGTCTGCCAGGCAGAAGAAATCAGTGATTCGGAGCTGTATGCCCGTTCCGCGTGCCTGATGGATGCGGATTCCGGGCGGGTGTTGTATGGGAAAGAAGAAGAGACGCAGCTTCCCATGGCCAGCACCACGAAAATCATGACCTGTATTCTGGCGCTGGAGCAGGGAAGAGCGCAGGATCTGGTGACGGTTTCTGAAAGGGCGGCCGGACAGCCCCGGGTACATATGGGAGCCAGTGAAGGCGAGCAGTTCCTTCTGGGAGATCTGCTGTATGCGTTAATGCTGAATTCAGACAATGACGCTGCCGTGATGATCGCCGAGCATATCGGGGGAAGCGTGGAAGGTTTCGCTGAGAAAATGAATCTGAAGGCGGCGGAAATCGGCTGCACAGCCACGCATTTCGTGACGCCCAACGGGCTGGACGCCGCGGATGAGTACGGGGTTCACAGCACAACGGCCAAAGATCTGGCGCTGATTCTCCGGTATTGCATCATGGAGTCACCCCAGAAGGACCTGTTTTTGGAAATTACCCGGACACCGTCCTATACCTTCTGGAACAACAGCCATACGAAGATGTATAACTGCACCAATGCCAATGCGTTTCTTGGGATGATGGACGGGGCGCTGACAGGGAAGACGGGCTTTACCGCAGATGCCGGCTACTGTTATGTGGGGGCTTTGCAGTGGGAGGGAAAGACCTTTATTGTCTCTCTTCTGGCCTGCGGCTGGCCCTCCAACAAGGGATATAAATGGGCCGACACCAGGAAGCTGATGACCTACGCTCTGCAGAATTATGCCTACCGGGAGGTGTTTGACGACAGCCCTTTGCCGGAGGTTCCGGTGGAAAACGGTCAGTATGAGGAACTGCAGATTGGCGAGGAGGCAATGACGGATCTGACGTACGGGGATTTCGCGGATCAGCTGTCTTTGGAGCTCCTTTTAAGGGAGGATGAACAGGTAGAGGTGGTCCGGGAGCTTCCGGAATCACTGGAGGCTCCTGTCCGCGAGGGAGAACAGGTGGGCTGCGTCCGGTATCTGCTGAACGGGCAGGTGATGAAGGAATATCCGGTATTTGCCGCAAGAACAGTGGAAAAGAAGGACTTTGCCTGGTGTCTGAGAAAAGTGGAGGAAAATTACCGGCTGTAACATGGACAGAAGAAAGGATGGCTAGATACACACGATGAGAAGTATGATGGAAGAACTGGAGAACTGCCCGATTATTACGGCAGTGAAAGATGAAGAAGGTTTAAAAGAGAGTATCCGGTCAGAGAGCAGCATGGTATTTATTCTGTATGGGGATGTGTGCAGTATCCCCCGGATTGTGAAGACCGTGCGGGAGGCGGGAAAAATTGCGGTGGTGCATCTGGATCTGGTTCAGGGACTGAGTCCGAAAGAGGCGGCGCTGGAATATATCCGGAAAGCAACCTGTGCCGACGGAATTATCACCACCCGCCCGGCGTTGATTCACAGGGCAAAAGAACTGGGGTTCTTTACCGTGCTGCGTTTTTTTGTCATTGATTCCATGGCCTATGAAAATATTCAGAGGCAGACCGCTTCGGTGAAACCGGATGTAATTGAGATTCTGCCCGGCCTGATGCCAAAAGTAATCAGGGAAATTAAAAGAAGTATCCGCCGCCCGGTGATCGCGGGTGGACTGATCAGTGAGAAGGAGGATATCCTGGCCGCGCTGGACGCCGGCGCCACAGCGATTTCCACTACCAACAAAAAGGTATGGTTTATGTAAGCCATGCCTTTTTTTACGCCCGAGTAGAAGGGGGATGAAGATATACCTGCGCTTCTTTTCCCGAACCGCTGCGGGAAGAAAGTTTCATTGACAGAGACGAAGGGACAACTTATACTGAAAGAAAAAGATAACGGTGGTTTTACCCTGCGCTGTCAAGGGGAGATGGACGGAAAAACGGGAAAACGACTGAGAATTTCGGGGAGGTGATTTCTCATGTATTGTCCCAGATGTGGAGAACAGAATCCGGAAGATGCCCGTTTCTGCGGCGCCTGTGGCGCGCTTCTGGAGAATGTCCCCCAACCCCCGAAACGGGATGCGGATTCCATGCCGAGGCTGGAGCCGGCAAGGGACGTTCAGGTCAGGGAGGAAAAAAGACACGGGAAAAAGAAAAAATGGATCGTGCCTGCGGCGGTGGCAGCCGGGGTGACGACGGTGGCGGCAATCTGCGTGATCGGAGTGCTGGCGTGGCAGCAGTCCGCAAAAGGGCGGCGGCCGGAGAGCGGGGAAATATCCGGACAGCAGCAGAGAGCGGAGCTTCCGTCTGCGGATGATCCGGCGGCGGATACAGATCCCCCGGAAACTGATGAAAACAGACAGTGGACAGATCTGAAGGAATATGCGGAGAAGGCGCTGATTCCGGAACTTGGCAGCTGTGACCTGGGACCTTTCACCTGTGATTATGTGATGGAGGACGGATCTCTGGGCCAGGATGCGGTTCATGATCAGAAAGGGGTGATCGTCTATTCTATCAGGGATTTTGACGGGGACGGGCAAGAGGAACTGCTGGCCGCCGTACTGGATCCGGATGGATTTCGGGAGGATATGCCGGATGCCAGTGTCAACGCGGTAAACCTGCAGATGTATGAGATGAATGCCGGCCGCGTAGAACGGAAGGATACCTGTCAGATCCTGACCGGGGTGCTGGGAACCGCAGATCGGGAAGACGACTGGGTGTTTTTTTATCCGTCGCAGGAAGGCATCTATATCATGGGAAGCGCCTGGCAGTTCCATGGAATGTATGCGGACGGAACCTATGTGTCCGCGTCGGTGCTGCGTTATGAGGACGACCGTTTTGTGGAATATGCATCGGATACGGGATTGGGCTCTGATTTTTCGGATGCGGACGTGAGCGCGCTGACGGGTACGCTGGAGAACATCGGGGGATTTGAGGAGACGGTTGAGCGAATGCGGAATGACCACATGGCCTATTTTGACGACAGCAGCGGGGCAGATGTGTTTTTCAGCATATACGGGGAAAATCCCTGGCTGGATGATCCGGAGGCCGCGAAGGAAGCCCGGGATCAGTTTCAGCAAACGCAGGATCCGGCGTATCTGGGAGAAAAAACAGTGGAGATTTATCCGGGACAGCGGCTGTGGAGCCAGAAGGATCTGAACGCTGCAGGAGTATCGGAAGATTCACAGGAAGAGGAGGATGCAAAATCGCATCAACAGGCCGCTTCTTACTATGAACATCTGGCCTGGCTGGAGCAGCGGGAACAGGAGCTGGAGAACAGCGCCACCGATCAGGCAAGTCTCAACCAGACATCAAAGGAAATCTGTGAGATGTGGGACGATGAGCTGAATTATGTGTATCAGCAGCTGAAAAAGACCATGACGGAGGAGGAATTCCAGGAACTGAAAAAAGAGGAGCTGGAATGGATCGAATACCGGGATCAGCAGGCAGATGCCGCAGCCCGGGAATGGGAAGGCGGTTCCGGGATGCCGATGGCCGTTCATATGGCTCTTTCAGAGGCCACCAAGACCAGAGTTTATGAGTTGGCGGCCCGGTGGCAGAACAGATAAAGACAGAATGGAGGAGAACAGTATGTTTTGTAAAAAATGCGGAAGTCCGCTGGATGAAGGGGCGAAGTTCTGCGGAAATTGCGGCGCCCCGGTGGATTCCCCACAGACACCGGACAGGAAGGTCCCCCCGGAAGATCCGGCAGGATTTCGCGGAGGGAATGAACCGCATCAGGAGGTTTTGAGAAAGCCTTTGGAGGAAGAACATAACCGGAGAAGAACCGTCGGAGGGGAAGACGGCGGGACCCGCCGAACCGGCGCCGCAAGCCGGGGCGTTTCCCATGAAAACCGGAACAGCAGCCGACCGTATGATACGGGAAAAAGAAAGAAAAATCTCTGGGAGGAAGAGATTGGAAACGAGGAGGAGGAACGGCAGGAAAAAAGAGAAAAGACGGTATTCATTGTGCTCAGTATCGTGATTGTAGTGCTGGTGGCGGCCATCATTGTAGGCGTTGTGCTGCTGATTCGGGGAGAACAGGAAAATCGTCAGGCTCCGCAGCTGAATGAGCAGCTGCGGCAGGAATTGCAGAAAGATGATCAGGAGGAGGAAGATACCGTACCGGAGGAGCAGGAGGATCCGGTGGAGGTTACCGGACAGCCTCAGGAGGATTCTGACCGCCAGGTGACGCCGAATCCCACGGTTACGGCCGAGGCCACCCCGAGTCCTGTTGTGACTGCGACGCCGACACCCACCCCGACACCCACCCCGACACCCACCCCGGAGGTTGTGGAAGATAGTTCCGACGATTATATCCTTCCTCAGAGCAGCAGTCAGTATATTACGGACGCGGATCTGGCGGGACTCAGTGAATGGGAGATCCGGGTGGCGAGAAATGAGATTTATGCACGCCACGGAAGGATATTTACCTCACCGGATCTGGCGGAGTATTTTTCGCAAAAGAGCTGGTATGTTCCGTCCATTCCCGCGGATCAGTTTGATAATTCGTATCTGAACAGCATTGAGATCGCCAATCTGCAGGTGATTACCCGGTACGAGGCAGCTCACAACCTGAATCAGTAGCGGGCCGGAAAAGAAAAGGCGCCGCCGCATGCGTCGATGATGAAAGATCATCCGACAAATGCGGCGGCGCTTTTGGTAGCTGAAGGCAGAAAAGATATGGATTCTGCTTACAGAAGTTTTTTCAGATAGTCCACAGACAACATCCGTTTAAAGAAAATCAGGAACAGGATGGTGGCTGTGGTGGCGGAGGTGATGTCCGCGATGGGTTCTGACCAGTAGATTCCCATCACCCCAAAAAAATGAGGAAGAATGATGGCCAGAGGAATCAGCAGAAAAACTTTTCGCAGCAGTGCGATAAAGACGGAAATCTTTGCCTGCCCCAGTCCCAGAAATACGCTCTGGCAGCCATTTTGGAGACCGAAAATCAACATTCCGAACATGTAGATGGGAAGGATCTGTTTTACCAGACCTAAAAGCTGCGCGTCCGAGGTAAAAAGAGAACCGTAAACGCCGGGAAAGAAGATGGTGGTCAGCGTGAAACAGCAGGAGATCAGAAAAGTGGTCCCGATCAGATACCTGGCCGTTTTTTTCACCCGGTCAAATTTCTGGGCGCCGAAATTGTAGCTGATGATGGGCTGTACCCCCTGAGTAAATCCACTGATGGGAACGGACAGCAGCTGCAGCACACTCTGCATAATGGTCATGGAACCTACATAAAGATCGCCGCCGTACGTCTGAAGGCCGTGATTCAGCACGATGGTGATGGCGCTTTCCGTGGACTGCATGATAAACGGCGAAATACCCAGTGCCATGATGCCGCCGATGATGCGGCCGGACAGCCGCAGATTCCCCTTGCGAATCCGTATGGAGGATTTGGAAGAACAGAGGAACCGCACGACCCATGCGGCGCTGACAGCCTGGGAAAGCACGGTGGCGTACGCCGCTCCCCGGACGCCCATGCCGAAAACAAAGATAAATACCGGATCCAGTACAATGTTGATGACAGCGCCGATCAGCACCGACAGCATGGCGGTTTTTGCCTGCCCCTGGGAACTGATGAATGGATTCAGTCCCAGTGCCAGCTGCACGAAAATCGTTCCGTACAGGTAGATGGTGATGTACTGCAGGGAATACTGGATGGTATTTTCACTTGCTCCAAACAGAAACAGCAGAGGTTCTTTAAAAATCAGAAACAGCGCCGTCAGAGCAATCGCGAACAGAATCAGCATGGAAAAGGTATTCCCCAGGATCTTTTCCGCCCGCTGCCGGTCACCCTTTCCCAGCGAAATGGCAGCCAGCGGCGCGCCTCCCGAACCTACAAAGGAACTGAAGGCCGATACCAGGGTAATGATGGGAAAGGTGACTCCCACGCCGGTAAGGGCGGTGGCTCCGATTTCCGGAATTCTTCCAATATATATCCGGTCCACAATGTTGTACAGTACGTTGATCAGCTGGGCGATTACCGATGGAACGGCCAGCTGGAGCATCAGCTTCGGGATTGCTTCTGTCCCGAGGCGGGTATCTTTTGCGTAATCCATTAAATACACATCCTTTTTTCTGTAATCACTTCTGAGATGACGATTGGGCCTTCCGACTTTCGTGTCACTCTTTAAATATTATTTCTTTATTCCGGTAATGTCAATGTGAAATCACTTCGGTTATCCCCGGCAATGCAGGTTTCCTTCGCTTGGCCGGGGGCGTGGATTGCGACAAAAACGGCTTTTTTTCGGGAAATTTTCAAAAAATGTTTAGCCGTCAAAGGGCAAGATGCTGAAAAAATTCAGAAAAAAATGTGAAAAATTTCTAAAAAAGGAAAGGTTAGACTTGCATATTGGAGGAAAAAAGAATACTATTTATTAGTCGACTAAGTAATGGAAACCCGTGCCTGACGAATGTTCCATTGTTATGAATCATGAAAAAGTTTCGACGGCCGTCGGTCGGAAGACGGCAAAAAGCAAGGGAGGGAGTGAGAAAATGAAAACCAGTGAGGACAGCGTACAGATGCTTCTGCTTCGGATTTCCCATCGTTATCTGAACGGAGGCTACGCCAGAATGAAAGCGCTTGGGATCCATCCGCGGCAGTTTCCGATTCTGAAAATCCTTTATGAACAGGATGGGATTACGCAGAGCGAGATTGCCAGAAGACTGGACAACAGACCTTCTACTGTGACCGTTTCCCTGAAACGGCTGGAGCGGGCGGGACTGGTAGCGCGATGGCAGGATGAGGCGGATCAGCGGATGGTGAGGGTACGCCTGACAGAAAAGGCCAGGGAGCTTTTTGGCCGGATGCCTTCCCTGATCGAAGAAAATGAGCGGCGGATTCTGGAAGGATTTTCCGAGGCGGAGATCTGTCTGCTGAAACGCATGCTCAGGCAGATGCTCGGGAATCTTGACAGGATACCGGGCAGCAGAGTATTTTCTGAAAATATATGTAAGAAGGAGGACATTCCGAAATGATTAGAATGTTCAAAGAACTGAAGGGTTCCTACCGGTATGTGCTGATCATTGTGGTACTGCTGTTTTTGCAGGCTTACTGTGATCTGTCACTGCCGTCCTATACGTCCGATATCATCAATGTGGGCGTTCAGCAGGGCGGAATCGCGGACAGCGTGCCGGACGAAATCCGCAGATCCTCCATGGAACAACTGATGCTTTTCATGGATACGGAGGATCAGGAAACAGTGAAAGAAGCCTACGAGCTTCAGGACGATGTGTATACGCGCAGGGAAATCAGCCGCAAAGAGCGGGAACAGTTAAATGAAATTTTCGGCGTTCCCATGGTGGCGGCAGAAGGCCTCCGGGATGGGGATACGGCCGATGCCATAAAAGAACAGATGGGGCTGCCGGCCGATGCCAATCTGCTGGATACCCTGGCTGAGCTTCCCCGGGAGCAGCGCACCCAGGTGATTCAGCCGATGATCGACCAGCTGAAACAGATGCCGGACTCCATCATCACCCAGAGCTCCGTGACTTATATCCGTCAGGAGTACCAGGAAATGGGAAAAAATCTGGATCAGCTGCAGATGCATTATGTGCTGTTTTCCGGACTGAAGATGCTGGGCTTCGCGGCAGTGATCATGGCGGCCTCCGTGATGGTGACCTTCCTGTCCTGCCGGGTAGCCGCAAAACTGGGCCATGATCTGAGAAATAAGGTGTACCGCAAGGTAATCTCTTTTTCCGGCAGTGAGATGAACCGGTTTTCCACGGCTTCTCTGATCACCAGAAGCACCAATGATATTCAGCAGGTGCAGATGGTATTTACCATGATGTTCCGGATTGTCCTGTATGCTCCCATCCTGGGAGTGGGCGGCGTGCTGAAGGTGCTGGGTACAGAATCTTCCATGACCTGGATTCTTGGTCTGGCAGTGGCCCTGATTCTGGCGCTGGTGCTGATTCTGTTCGGTGTGGCTTATCCCAAATTTAAGATTCTGCAGTCCCTGGTGGACCGTCTGAATCTGGTGAGCCGGGAGATTCTCACCGGTATCTCCGTGATCCGGGCCTTCGGACGGGAGAAGCACGAGGAAGAGCGTTTTGAGGAGGCCAACCGCCGGCTGATGAAAACCAATCTGTTTGTCAACCGGGCCATGACCTTCATGATGCCGGCCATGATGCTGATTATGAACGGTATCAGTGTGCTGATTATTTACAGCGGCGCGCACAGTATCGACGCGGGCAATATGCAGGTGGGCGATATGATGGCATTTATCCAGTACGCCATGCAGATTATCATGTCCTTCCTGATGATTACCATGATTTCCATTATTCTTCCCAGAGCAGGCGTGGCTGCCGGACGTATCGAGGAAGTGCTGGATACGGAGATTTCCATTCAGACACCTGCCTGCGCAAAAACGCCGGCGGCCGGCGAGAAGGGCACCGTGGTCTTTGATCATGTATCCTTCGCGTATCCGGGCGCGGAAGAAGAGGTGCTGTCGGATATCAGCTTTACGGCAAAGCCGGGTGAGACGGTGGCATTTATCGGAAGCACGGGAAGCGGAAAGAGTACGCTGGTCAACCTGATTCCCCGGTTCTTTGATGTGACGGAGGGAAAGATTCTGGTGGACGGCGTGGATGTGCGGCAAATGGATCTGAGAGACCTGCGGGCGCGCATCGGTTATGTTCCCCAGAAAGCAGTGCTGTTTTCCGGTACCATCGCCTCCAATCTGCGCTACGGCTGCCGGGAGGCTTCCGCAGCCCAGGTGGAGAAGGCAGCCAGGATTGCGCAGGCGGAAGAGTTTATTCTTCAGAAGCCGGATCAGTATGACAGCCCCATCGCGCAGGGAGGAAGCAATGTGTCCGGCGGACAGAAACAGCGCCTCTCCATTGCCAGAGCAGTGGCCAGAGATCCGGAAATCTACATCTTTGATGACAGCTTTTCCGCACTGGATTACCGGACGGACGCTGCGCTCAGAAAGGCACTGAAGGAAGAAACCGGTCAGGCCACCACTCTGATCGTAGCGCAGCGAATCAGCACGATCCTTCATGCGGATCAGATTCTTGTGCTGGATGAAGGAAAAGTGGCAGGACGGGGAACCCATAAGGAATTGTTGAAAAATTGCGAGGTGTATCGGCAGATTGCCCGTTCACAGCTTTCGGAGGAGGAGTTGAACAATGAGCAGTAGTACAAGAGGGCATGGCCCCATGGGCGGCCGGAATATGGCCGGAGAAAAAGCAAAGGATTTTAGCGCTGCCATGAAAAAGCTGATCGGGTACATGAAGCGGTATCGGATCCGGCTGGCGGTGATGATGGTATGCGCCATTGCGGGAACCGTGTTCAATATCGTTGGCCCCAGAATTCTTGGAAAAGCCACTACGGAACTGTTTAACGGGCTGGTGGCCAAGATCGGAGGCACCGGGGGCATCGACTTTGGAAAAATCGGACAGATTCTTCTGTGGGTGATGTGCCTGTATCTGTTCAGCGCGGCGTTTTCTTTCCTGCAGGGAATGATTATGACAGGAATCTCCAACGATGTCAGTTATTCGCTCCGGAAGGATATTTCCAGAAAACTGAACCGGCTCCCCATGCGGTATTTTGAGAGCCGGCCCTACGGGGAAATTCTTTCACGGATCACCAACGATGTGGATACGCTGCAGCAGGGCCTGAACCAGAGCATTACCCAGCTGATTACCTCCGTGACCACGCTGATCGGCGTATTTGTCATGATGATCAGCATTAACGTCTGGATGACCGTCTGCGCGGTGCTGATTCTTCCGGTTTCCATGGCCATTATCGGCTTTGTGATGAAACGTTCCCAGAAGTATTTCCGCCAGCAGCAGGCCTATCTGGGGCAGGTCAACGGACAGGTGGAAGAGGTTTATGCGGGGCAGAATATTGTCAAAGCTTTTGGCCAGGAGGACACTGTGGTGGCGGAATTTGAGAAGACCAACCGGATGCTTTATTCTTCCGGATGGAAATCTCAGTTCTTTTCCGGAATGATGATGCCCATCATGCAGTTTGTGGGAAATGTGGGATATGTGATGGTGGCGCTTCTGGGCGGTTATATGACCATAAAGGGAGCCATCGAAGTGGGAGAAATTCAGTCTTTCTTCCAGTATATCCGAAACTTTACCCAGCCGGTGCAGCAGATCGCCCAGGTGACCAATATGATGCAGATGTCCGCCGCTTCCGCGGAGCGGGTGTTTGAATTCCTGGAGGAAGAGGAAGAGCCTGTAACAGGAGGACTCTCGGATAAGCAGATGCCGGAAATCAAAGGAAATGTCACGTTCGATCATGTCAGCTTCGGCTACCGGCCGGATCAGATTATCATCAAAGATTTTTCCGCTCAGGTGAAGCCGGGGCAGAAAATCGCCATCGTGGGTCCCACGGGAGCGGGAAAAACCACCATGGTGAAGCTGTTGATGCGTTTCTATGATGTGAACGGCGGCTCCATAAAGATTGACGGCACGGATATCCGGGATTTTGACAGAAGCGCGCTGCGGGCTAATTTTGGAATGGTGCTGCAGGATACCTGGCTGTTTAACGGAACGATTATGGAAAATATCCGTTATGGGCGCCTGGACGCCACCGATGAAGAAGTGATTGCGGCGGCCAAGGCAGCTCACGCCCACCGGTTTATCATGACACAGCCGGAGGGCTATCAGACTATGCTGAATGAGGAAACCAGCAACGTATCCCAGGGACAGAAGCAGCTGCTCACCATCGCCCGGGCGATTCTGGCAGATAACCGGCTGCTGATCCTGGATGAAGCCACCTCCTCCGTGGATACCAGAACGGAGATCCAGATTCAGAAGGCCATGGACAATCTGATGCGCGGCAGAACCAGCTTTGTGATCGCTCACCGGCTGTCCACCATCCGGGACGCGGATCTGATTCTGGTGATGAAAGACGGAGATATCATTGAACAGGGAAATCATGAGGAGCTATTGGCAAGGAATGGATTTTATGCTAATCTATATAATAGCCAGTTTGAAAAAGTGAGCGCATAAGCGTGGCGCCAGCCGGACGGCTGGCGCTGTTTTTATGATGTTTCACTGTTTCCGCAAACGGCAAAAAAATCAGGAGGAAGAAAATGAGAAATTTATTAGTTGCACAGTCCGGAGGTCCCACCGCGGCCATCAATGCCACAGTGGCCGGCGTGCTGACAGCGGCTTCCCTTTCCGGGGAAGTGGATCAGGTACTGGGAGCGGTCAACGGTATCAAGGGCGTACTGGAGGAGCGCTTTGTGAATCTGTCGGATGTTATGAATAATACGGTGGATCTGGATCTGCTCTGCCAGACGCCCGCGGCGGCCCTGGGCTCCTGCCGTGTAAAGCTCAGTGATCCGCGGGAGAATCCGGAACAGTATGAGGAGATTATCCGGATTTTCCGCAGGCATGAGATTTCTTATTTTATCTATATCGGAGGCAATGATTCCATGGATACGGTGGATAAGCTGTCCGCTTACTGCCGCGAAAAAAATATCGAGGATATCTGCATTGTGGGAGCTCCCAAAACCATCGACAACGATCTGATGGGAACCGATCACTGTCCGGGCTTTGGTTCCGCGGCAAAATATATCGGCAGCACTTTCGCGGAGCTGGAGCGGGACTGCAGTGTCTACGATACCAAGGCGGTCACCATCGTGGAGGTGATGGGACGCAATGCCGGCTGGCTTACCGCTTCCTCGGCGCTGGCCAGAAACAACGGCGGCCAGGGTCCCAGCCTCATTTATCTGTGTGAGCGGCCTTTTTCCATTCCGCAGTTCCTTGCGGATGTGGAGGAAAAATTCAGGACACAGGACAGCGTGCTGGTGGCGGTCAGCGAGGGAATCCGGGACGCGGAGGGCGTCTACATTTCCGAATCCGTTCAGAGCGGCGCGGTGGATAATTTCGGCCACAGTTACATCGCCGGAAGCGCCCGGGTGCTGGAGGATGCGGTCCGCCGGGAAATCGGCTGCAAGGTCCGCTCCGTGGAGCTGAATCTGATGCAGCGGTGCGCGGCGCACATTTCCAGCGCCACAGATATTCAGGAATCCAGAATGCTGGGAATGACCGCCTGTCACTGCGCCCTGGAGGGAAAGGGCGGCCGGATGGCTTCCATCCAGAGAATCAGCGATGACCCGTACCGGGTAAAATTCACCTCTGTTCCCGTCAGCGAAGTTTCCAACCGGGAGAAAAAAGTGCCGGAGGATTATATCAGCGAGGCGGGGAATGACGTGACGGAAAAGATGATGGCATATCTGAAACCGCTGATTCAGGGAGAAAGCCCGGTGCTGTTTGAAAACGGAATTCCCAGACATATCCGCCTGTATTGAAAAAGGCCGAAAACAAAGGGAAATCCTGATATATTTTTGACAAAACCTATTGAAAAAAAACAGGAAAAATAGTAGAATTAGAATCGGCTGAAATTTGTTTTCACACAAATTATGATAGAAAATGGAGGGCTGAAGAATGAGCAATACAGCACAGACAGCAGCAAGTAAGCGGATAGCCTCTTTACTTGATGCAAACAGTTTTGTTGAAATCGGCGGTCAGATTACGGCAAGAAGCACGGATTTCAACTTATCTGCCACAGAGACGCCGTCGGACGGCGTTATCACCGGTTACGGTGTGATCGGCGGCAATCTGGTGTATGTTTACAGCCAGGATGTCACCGTTCTGAACGGAAGTATCGGAGAGATGCACGCGAAGAAGATCGCCAGACTGTACGATCTCGCCATGAAGATGGGAGCGCCGGTGATCGGGCTGGTGGATTGTGCGGGCATGCGTCTGCAGGAAGCCACCGACGCGCTGAACGGCTTCGGTGAGATCTACATGAAGCAGACGATGGCCAGCGGCGTGATTCCGCAGATTACCGGCATTTTCGGCACCTGCGGCGGCGGTATGGCGCTGATCCCGGCACTGACCGATTTCACCTTCATGGAGAATACCAACGGAAAACTTTTTGTCAATTCCCCCAACGCCATCGCGGGAAATGATACTTCCAAATGTGACACCTCCAGCGCCGAGTTCCAGAGCAGGGAAGCCGGACTGGTGGACTACAGAGGAAGCGAGGAGGAAGTGATCGCGGGGATCCGTACCCTGGTGACCATGCTTCCGGCCAACAACGAAGACGATGTCTATGAGGAGTGTACCGATGATCTCAACAGAGTTTGCCCGGATCTGGCGGCCTGTGCAGGAGATACCGGCATTGCCCTGGCACAGATCAGTGACAACAATGTGTTCTTTGAAGTGAAGGCAGACTACGCCAAAGAGATGGTGACCGGTTTTATCAAACTGAACGGCGCCACCGTGGGCGCAGTGGCCAACAGAAGCGAGATCCATGATGCGGAAGGCAATCTGACCGAGAGCATGGAGAGCGAGATCTCCGCGAGAGGCGCCTGGAAGGCTGCCAGCTTCGTGGAGTTCTGCGACGCCTTCAATATCCCGGTGCTGACCCTCACCAATGTCAGGGGCTTTAAGGCCACCAAGTGCTCCGAGGCCAACATGGCCAAGGCAGTGGCAAAGATGACCTATGCTTTTGCCAACGCCACGGTTCCCAAGGTGAACGTGATTGTGGGAAGCGCTTACGGAAGCGCTTATCTGGCCATGAACAGCAAGTCCATTGGCGCGGATATGGTTTATGCCTGGTCCGGAGCGCAGATCGGCATGATGGACGCCAAGCTGGCGGCAAAGATCATGTATGCGGATTCCGATGCGGCCACCATCAATGAGAAGGCAGCGGAATATGCCACCCTGCAGTCCAGCGTACTGTCCGCGGCAAAAAGAGGATATGTGGATACCATCATCGAGGCGGCGGATACCAGAAAATATGTGATCGGCGCTTTCGAGATGCTTTACACAAAAAGAGAGGACCGTCCGTCCAGAAAACATGGAACAGTATAATTGAACGAGGTGAGCATATGAAGCAGACATGGAAAAAAATGGCGGGTCTGATGCTGGCATCTGTCTGTGCGTTTTCCCTTGCCGCCTGCGGCAGCCAGGAGGAGGCCGGCGGCTTCCAGAGAATCACCGATGAGATGGCTGAGAACTGTATCACAGTTTCCCAGCAGGCGGTGGAGTCTCTGGCCAGTTTTGATGAAAGTCAGCTGGCGCAGATGGAAGTAAGCAGAGATGATTTCACCAGATACGCGGTGGAGGAATGGGAAGACGCCACAGCCACCATGGGAGCCTTTGAAGGAATGGGAGAGGCATCCATGGAGGTGGATGAGGATGAGAATACCGTGACGGTTACCATCCCCGCTGATTTCGAAAAAGAAGAAGGTACTCTGACCTTCGTGTACAATTATAATCATGATTATGATCAGATGGTTCCGGCTTACATGACGGTTGCCGAAAAAGAAACCATCGCAGGAAACCTGCGAAGCGCGGGTATCAACACCGTGATGGGTGTGGGAACCGTATTCGTCATTCTGTTCTTCCTGGTATTCGTGATTTCCCTGTTTAAATATGTGGGAAGAATCGGGGCAGGAGAGGAAAAAAAGGATACGGAAAAGAAGGCGCCTGCCGCCCCGGCACAGCCTGCGGCACCCGCCCCTGCTCCGGCAGCGGTACAGGAAACAAACATGGATGATGTGGAGATGGCTATTGTCCTTGCCACAGCCATCGCCGCATATGAAGAAGGAAACTCCACAGACGGTTATGTGGTGCGTTCCATCAGAAAAGTAAATAAAAGCAAATGGCGCAATGCCTGAATAATAGGAGGTATCTGATATGAAAACTTATACAATCACCGTAAATGGAAACGTATACAATGTAACTGTTGAGGAAGGAACCACCGCAGGAGCACCGGCGGCAGCACCGGTTCAGGCTCCCAGAGCAGCAGCACCGGCACCCGCTCCGGCGGCAGCACCTGCTCCGGCGGCAGCAGCAGCACCGGCACCCGCTCCCGCTCCGGCAGCTTCCGGAACACAGGGTTCCGTTCAGGTTACCGCTTCCGTTCCCGGAAAGATCTGCAGCATTGAAGCGAAAGTAGGACAGGCTGTGAAAGCCGGAGATTCCATTGTGGTTCTGGAAGCCATGAAGATGGAGATTCCGGTGGTTGCGCCTCAGGACGGAACTGTTGCCAGCATTGATGTGGCAGTGGGCGCCGCAGTGGAGTCCGGAGATATCCTGGCTACCATGAACTGAGAACTGGATGAAAAGCTACGCGGCATCCGCTGAGCGCCTCTGCTTTTGCGGATGCCGGACAATGTTAACTTCCGCGGAGAATACACGATACGGATTTTAACAACAGGAGGTAATAACATGAGTATAACAAGCACATTGTCAAATCTGTGGCAGCAGACAGCCTTCAACAACCTGGAATGGGGAAACTATGTGATGATCCTGGTTGCCTGCGTGTTCCTGTATCTGGCAATTAAAAAAGGATTTGAGCCTCTTTTGCTGATTCCCATTGCCTTTGGTATGATGCTGGTAAATATCTATCCGGATATCATGGCGGATCCCTATGTGGATGCTCAGGGAATCGAACATGCCGGAGGACTGTTGCATTACTTCTTCCTGCTGGATGAGTGGAGTATCCTGCCCTCCCTGATTTTCATGGGCGTGGGCGCCATGACCGATTTCGGACCACTGATTGCCAATCCCAGCAGCTTTATTCTGGGCGCGGCCGCACAGCTGGGAATTTATGCGGCATATTTCCTGGCCATTTTCATGGGCTTCAACGGAAAGTCTGCCGCGGCTATTTCCATCATCGGAGGCGCGGACGGCCCCACCTCTATTTTCCTGGCAGGAAAGCTGGGACAGACGGATCTGATGGGCCCTATTGCGGTGGCCGCTTATTCCTATATGGCTCTGGTGCCGATTATTCAGCCGCCCATCATGAAGCTGCTGACAACGGAAAAAGAGAGAAAGATCAAGATGGAACAGCTTCGTCCCGTTTCCAGACTGGAGAAGATTTTGTTCCCCATTATTATCACCATCGTGGTTTGTATGATCCTTCCCACCACGGCTCCGCTGGTTGGTCTGCTGATGCTGGGCAACCTGTTTAAAGAGTCCGGAGTGGTAAAACAGCTGACAGACACGGCTTCCAACGCGCTGATGTATATTGTGGTTATTCTGCTGGGTACTTCCGTGGGAGCTTCCACCAGCGCGGAGAGATTTCTGAATGCCGATACCCTGAAAATCGTTGTGCTGGGTCTGGTGGCATTCGCGGTGGGTACTGCCGGTGGCGTAATTTTCGGAAAGATCCTGAATGTGGTTACCGGAGGAAGGACCAACCCGCTGATCGGCTCAGCCGGTGTGTCTGCCGTACCGATGGCTGCCCGTGTATCCCAGAAGGTGGGTGCTGAGGCAGATCCCACAAACTTCCTGCTGATGCATGCCATGGGTCCCAATGTGGCCGGCGTAATCGGTACCGCGGTGGCGGCCGGAACCTTTATGGCAGTGTTCGGAGTGGTTTGATTGAGTGATAGAAAGGAAGAAAACTATGTCAGAGATTGCGAAAAAACCAATTAAAATAACAGAGACCATTCTTCGTGACGCGCATCAGTCCCTGATTGCCACGAGAATGACAACAGAGCAGATGCTTCCCATCGTGGATAAGATGGATCAGGTGGGATATCACTCCGTAGAGTGCTGGGGCGGCGCCACCTTCGATGCCTCCCTGCGTTTCCTGAAGGAAGATCCCTGGGAGAGACTGAGAAAATTCCGTGACGGCTTCAAGCACACCAAACTGCAGATGCTGTTCCGCGGACAGAACATTCTGGGATATCGTCCCTATGCCGATGATGTGGTGGAATATTTCGTTCAGAAGTCCATTGCCAACGGTATCGATATCATTCGTATTTTCGACTGTATGAATGATATGAGAAACCTGCAGACCGCCGTGAAAGCCGCCAACAAAGAGGGCGGGCATGCGCAGGTAGCCATGTCCTATACGCTGGGCGACGCCTATACTCTGGAGTACTGGGTGAACCTGGCAAAACAGATCGAGGAGATGGGCGCGAATTCCATCTGTATTAAAGATATGGCCGGACTGCTGCTGCCCTATAAGGCAACCGAGCTGGTGAAAGCTTTGAAAGAGACTGTGAAGATCCCGATTCAGCTGCACAGTCATTATACCTCTGGTGTGGCTTCCATGTCTTATCTGAAAGCTGTGGAAGCAGGCGTGGATGTGATTGATACCGCCATGTCTCCCTTTGCGCTGGGAACTTCTCAGCCGGCCACCGAGGTTATGGTGGAGACCTTCAAGGGAACCGAGTACGATACCGGTTTCGATCAGAACCTGCTGGCAGAGATCGCCGACTACTTCCGTCCCATCCGCGATGACGCGCTGGACAGCGGCCTTTTGAATCCCAAGAACCTGGGTGTAAATATCAAGACCCTGCTGTATCAGGTACCGGGCGGTATGCTGTCCAACCTGACATCTCAGCTGAAAGAGCAGCACGCGGAGGACAAGTTCTATGAGGTTCTGGAAGAGGTGCCCCGTGTCCGCAAGGATCTGGGCGAGCCGCCTCTGGTTACGCCGTCCTCTCAGATCGTTGGTACTCAGGCAGTATTCAACGTGCTGATGGGCGAGCGCTATAAGATGGTGACCAAGGAGACCAAGGCGGTTCTGTCCGGTGAGTACGGCGCTACGGTGAAGCCCTTCAATCCGGAAGTGCAGAAGAAGTGTATCGGCGACAAGCAGCCCATCACCTGCCGTCCGGCGGATCTGATCCCCGACGAGCTGGATACTTTGAGAAGCGAGATGGCCCAGTGGTCTGAGCAGGATGAGGATGTTCTGACCTACGCCCTGTTCCCGCAGGTTGCCACCGAGTTCTTCAAATACAGACAAGCACAGCAGACCAAGGTAGACCCGAAAATAGCGGATGAGAAAAACGGAGCTTATCCGGTATAATAAGGTTTAAAAAAGAGAAATGCTGCCGCATTCCTGAGTATGGGGGTGCGGCAGTTTTTTTGTCGGTGTATTTGTATAGGAGAAAAATCTTACAATTCCCTTAACATCAGAAAAACAGCTGTACTAATTATAAAAAAATCTTATAATGTAATTAAAAAAGAGAGACTTATGGGAGATGAAAGTCTCTCTTTTTGACCATATGGTCTGAAAAAGACACGGGAAAGGAGGAGTTTTCATGGGAAGAACACCGGATGAGACGCTGGATACCCTGGGAGGCAGGAAAAAGCTGTCGGAGGCGGAGCTGGAATTTATGAATGTGATCTGGGAGCATCCGGAAGGAATCAGCAGTGAGGATCTGTATGCCTGCTTCGGGCAGGCCCGGGGAACAAAGAGTACCTTGCTTTACCGGATCGCGGAGAAAAATTATGTGCGTACAGAGCGGGAAGGGAAGCATTACCGGTATTTTGCCCTGGTGACCAGACGGGAATATGAGCAGGCGATTCTGAACCAGAAACTGAAAAAAAGGCTGGGGATGAATTCTCTGGAACATCTGGTTGCGGCATTCTGCGGGAAAGAACGGCTGACCGAACAGCAGGCCAGACGGGTGAGAAAGCTGTTAAAGGAATTTGAGGATGAATAAGTTATTTCTTTATGTGATGGGGTTGGGAATCCATGGATGCCTGGTGATGGCAGCCGCGCTGACGGTTGTGTGGATTCTGAAAAGAAAGAATGAGGAAATGGGTTACCCGATTCTGAAGGCAGTGACTTTTTATGAATACCTGCTGGGTTTTCCGGTTACTGCCTGGATGATTGCCGACAGAACCCGGGTAACTGTGGAACCACTGAATTCTGAGGATTTCCAGGAAGTCATCTCTTACAGCTCCGATATGGAAGCTTTTCTGGATCTGGGCGGGTGGAAGCTCCTGGGACGGATTTTCCTGGTATGGCTGCTGGTGTTTCTTGTTCTCTGGGCAGGAAAGCGGGCGCTGGCGCTGGGGACACTGCGGAAGATGAAAAGACTATCGGAACCGGATACAGGTACTGCGGCAGCCCTGACGGACAGGCTCTGCCGGGAAATGGGCGTCCGGCGCAGCATCCGGGTGTTCCGGTCCCATCTGGCAGGCTCCCCATTTTTGGCAGGATACTTCCGGCCGGTGATATTTCTGCCGCCGGATATGCAGCACGAATGGGAGCTGACCAGCGTACTTCGCCATGAGATCCGCCACTGGAAGGGAGGAGATCTCTGGTGGAGGGAAGCGGTCCGGCTGCTCTGCTGCCTGCAGTGGTTTCATCCGGCGGCATGGATTTTCCTGAGGGAGTTTGCGTATTTCGGGGAGATCGCCTGTGATCTGCGTTGTACGCGGAATATGGAAAAAAGCGAGAAAAAGCGGTATGCCGGCCTGCTGATTGACCTGGCGGAAGAGGGCGGAAAGAAAGATGGAAGACTGGCTTTCGGGTATGATTCAGAAAAAAGGATGGAAAGGAGAATTTGGTGTATTATGAAAGGAAAAGAAATCAGAAAAAGGATACTGGCAGCGGCGGTGACTGCTGTGATGGGAATGATGCCGGTGGTTACATACGCTGGGATGCTGGGAGGAGAACAGGCTCAGGAAGCGGTCAACAACGTGTGGGAGACCAGGCAAACGGAGGCTGTTGAGGTCAGCGGCTTTCCAGCAGTTTATACACAGGAGGAACCGATGACGGAAGCAGATCTGGCCGGTATTCCTTCTCTGTCTGTTCAGCCGCGGGCAGTGACGGCGATAGATGTGACGATAGCGGGAAATCAGCAGAAGGATATCAGGAAAGCGAGCCTGACAAAGGGAAGGACAATGGAACTGCATCTATCAGATGCGGCGGGAACCTCGGCGAATTTTACCGTGAAGATCATCAATGCCAGCACAGGCGAAACGAGAACGGCATCTTCGCAATATGGTACGCTGGGAATGGGCTTTACGGCACAGAAAACGGGAACTTATGTGATTCGGATCGTCAACAATGGTTCTTCCAGTATTCATTTGACAGGGACGATTGTAATCAACTGATTCGGAGGTTAAAATCTTACATTATTCTTACGGATTCAGAAAATACTTTAGATAATTACAAATAAACAATATAATATAAATATAAAATTCAAGCAAAAGAAAATGTGCGATAAAAAGTTTTATTATATTCAAATATAAGAAAATGTTAAGAGGGGGCGATTCCAATGGGAAGGAATAGGTAGTAGGAAAGCTAAATCTAAAGAAAAGAAGGGGGTCAAGTAGAATGAAAAAAAGACGCACAATGTTATGTTTCCTTTTGTCAGGCATGATGCTTTTAGGATCGGTGACGGTAGTATCAGCTGGATCGAGTTCTAATCTGGGCTCATATCTGAAGGTTTCTGCAACCTGTACAACAACATCGGGAACAGGGTCAGTAACCAATAGAAATACTGGAGTAAGCAGATATGCGAGAGTGTGGCAGTTGGTTCAGAATAAAAACAATACAACTCTTTCTCGGAAGTCTTCGGAAGGTGCGATAACTTCTGGATCAAAAAGTGTGTCATCATCTGGTTTGAGTGGTGTTGATCATAATGTTGTAACTGCTCAGATTTACAGTGGTTCACTGCCATCTACCAGGTTATTGGAGACTTTAACTACAACTGCTAAGCATTAAGAATTATAATGGGGTAGAATCAGTAACAATATTCTGCCCCATTTGTAATTCTGAGCGAGAAAGAAGTAATGTAATGAGTGCTATTGTTTTGAGGGAAAGTTATGGGAAAATATATTTTGCTGAATCTGAAAAAATTTTTCAGAAAAGAACAGGGGATTTTTATATTATGTATAGGCTGTATTTTCCTGTCCTGCATTGCAATGCTGTCTGCTTACGGTCTGTTTGGCATTTATATCGTAAAAAAGAGTGCAGAGGAGCAAAATCTGTCAGATATTGAATTCCGATTTACAGAAGATGTGACACGGGGGGAATTTCAGCAGGCAATTTTAAAACTTCCACAGGAATTGAATGATAAAATTATTTCATATTATGTGGACATCAATATTTCAGAAGAATATCCGGAGTGGAATCAAAGCAGGGTAGATTTTCATTTTACTGTAAAAAATGGAGAGATTGTTCCCAGCCAGTTTTTTGTAGACAACGGTATCAAAGTGGGTAATTTACTGCACTATTTCACGGAAGAACAGGAAAAGAATGGAGAATTGGTAGCGCTGGTAACCAGTTATCCTGAAGAACAGAAAAAACTGGATATACAAGACAATAAGGTAATCTTCCTGGGAAAAGAATATCAGATTATAGCAACACAGGAATGGAGTTATGTTATGGTTCCGTTTTTGTCTTTGGATGAAGATACGATTCTTTATAAATCGTCCCCTTCCATTACTCTTGCTGAACCAATAACAAAAAAAGATTATGATTTATTTCATAATACCATGGTGGAGGAATTAGACGGAAAAGTTGCTTTCCCAGATTATGAAATTCCGGATCTGAATATTTTGTATCGGTATAATACGATTCTTCTGGTAAATCTTTTTATTATTGGAGCTGCGGCTCTGAATTTTTCTTTGCTTTACCGGTATATGCTGATCAAGAGAAGGGGAGAACTGGCAATTTTCAGAACATGTGGTCTCCGCAAGGGAAAAGCGGCGCTGCTCTATCTGGGAGAATGTATCGGGCTGGTACTCCCCGGGACAGTGGCGGCTTTTGGATGTTTTCACTGGCTGATTCTTCCCTTGCTTGCAAAAGTACACAGAGATATTGTCACTCTGTACAGCCCGGTAATTTACGGAAAGCTGATTGCGGGATATCTGGTGGTGACGTTTGTGATTCTCGCGGTGGTGATTGGAATGGAACTGCGGTCATCATCGCTGACGCTCTTGCTGCGGGGGAAAAGATATGAATGAGAAAGTGAAATGGAAACTGGCTTTTAAAAACCTGGAAAAGCAGACAAAAATGAATGTGCTGATTTTCCTTCAGCTGGCCATCCTGCTGCTGATCTGCATGTCCTGTGTGTCGGTGTTTTTCTCCACCTACCCCAATTTCCGCGGCGTGGAAAGACTGTCGCAGGGAGACGGAGAACTGCTGTTTGCCTATGGGCTGATTGACAGCAGCACCGGGGAGATCATTCAGGACAGCAGGATGCTTGAGGAACGGCTTCCGGGCAATCATTTTATCTCCAGCTATTCCATCTGGGGCTCTGCGCGGAGGGAAGGAAAACCGCTGGATTTTACCATGAAGGGCTACGATCAGGAAATCATCGACGCCTACGCGCCCCGGATGCAGGAGGGAAGATGGCTGGGGACGCCAAAGGAGGGGGAGATTCTCCACGCAGTGGTTACTTCCGATGCCTACGGGCTGAAAACCGGTGACCGGATACAGCTTTATCCCGAACCCTATGAGGAGGGCATGGGCGTGCTGGAGGTGGAGATCCAGGGCGTGCTTTCGGAAAATACCTATCTCCCCGGTTATAATATCGTGGTGGGAGAAGATACGGATTTTCGCTGGGCTTATACCAGTATCCGGAAGGAATACCGGGATCTTCCCATTTTTGTCATTTCCAGACAGGAGTTGGAAATGGTAAAGGAGTACACAGGCAATCCGGAAACAGCGGCGCAGATCAGCGATCTGGTGTGGCGGCAGGAAGAACCGGAGATGGGCGATTCCCAGAGAAAGGCTCAGAAGGATTTCATGAAGCTGATGGGATTTGAGGAAATGATCGATTTTCCCACGCTGATGGACAACAGCCGCAGGACGTTGATGGAAGAAAACCTGCAGCTTCTTCCTGTGTTTCTCATTGCGCTGTTCATGGTGCTGCTCAGTGAACTGAGTACCGGTTCCATCAACGCTCGTCTGCAGATGCACCGGTACGGGATCTATCAGCTGTGCGGACTGCGAAGAGCAGGATGTATCGGGATCCATACCAGAAGCAGCCTGTTTCTGGCGGTACTGTCTCTGGCAGCGGCATGGGCGGCAGCCTGGTGGATGGGCAATATCACGGTGACCACCGGCGGCACGGTGATGTATCTGGATACGCCTCAGATTTTCACCAGCGCGACCATCAGTCTGGTAAATCTCCTGTTTGCCTCCTGGATTCAGGGGCGGATGATCCGGAAAAAATCGGTGAGCGAGATTCTGCGGTATGAGTAAAGGACGGTATGAGAAACGAAAAGTGGGAGAGACGGGAAAAGGCAGGAACCTGTCAGAAGCAAAATCGGGGGAACGTGTTATGGAAGAAAAGAAACCAATGATCCGATGCGTGGATGTGAAGAAAATCTATAACAAAGGAAAAGAAAATCAGCTGGAAGCGCTGGCGGGTGTTTCCTGTGAAATCTGGCAGGGGGAGCTGGTGGCCGTGATGGGAAAATCCGGCTGCGGAAAATCCACCCTGCTGCATATTCTGGGCTGCCTGGATACCCTGGATGGCGGGGAATATCAGCTGAACGGAAAGAAGATGGAAGCGGCCCGGGACCGGGAAATGGCCAGGATCCGCAATGAGCAGATCGGAATCGTGCTGCAGGATTTCGCTTTGGTGGAGGAATTTACCGCCATGGAAAATGTACTGCTGCCGCTGGATTTCTCCGCAAAGAAGATCCACGGAAAGAAAGCGCTGGCCCTGGAGGCGCTGAAAAAGGTGGAGATGGAGGCGTATGCGGGGCAGGTGACAGGAACCATGTCCGGCGGGCAGAAGCAGCGGG
>DVIN01000007.1 GCA_018711275.1 Candidatus Pullilachnospira intestinigallinarum | reverse complement strand
ATCACTTTGTTTCCGCTTTGTCAAGAACTTTTTTCATCAGATTTTCATGTTTTTTCATTTCCATCTGTTTTCGTTCCGTTCTCGGCGACAACTCGTTTATATTACCACCCGGTTTTCATTTTGTCAATAGGGTTTTTGCTGTTTTTTTCATTTTTTTCTCCGAACCTATCTCTTTCTCCCCCGGTACACCCCCGCGGCCTTCCCATTTCCGAATGGTTTTACAGTTCTTGACGGCAATTCCCCCGTGGATTTATAATAAAAACGGAGGAGTCGTTTATGAATAAACACACGTTGGCAGACCTGGCCTCCCGCATTGGTCAGGATCTTCTGCGAATAAAATTTCCTCTTCTGTTAACTGTCATATATTTTACGGCCGCTTTCCTTTTTACCGGGGAAATCTGTCCTCTGCGGATACTGACAGGTTTTCCCTGTCCGGGCTGCGGTCTGACACGGGCAGGTTTTTTTGTCCTGACCGGTCAATGGGGCTGTGCCGCACAGATGAATCCGACTGTCTTTCTCTGGATTCCGGCACTGGCGGCGCTGTTTTTTACGCGCTATCTGTTCCCGGAGGCAAAAAGGTATGCGTACGCTTTTCTGATTGTCACCGCTGTATTCACGCTGATCTGCTACACAGTCCGAATGGCGCTCCTTTTTCCGGAACCTCCTCTGACCTATTACCGGGAGAATCTCCTGTCTGTCTTCATGAACAGTATTTTATAATCCGAAGGGAGGAGCATTTATGAAATGTCCAAATTGTGGTTCTGAATCATCAGGAAAATTCTGCATCTACTGTGGTTCGCCCATGCCCAAGCAAGATTCCGCCGGACAGAATTTTCAAACGCCGCCGGATAACAACAGCACATCCTGGCAGCAAAATGATTACCGGCAGCAAAACAGTTATCAACAGACCCGGCAGCAGGATTCCTATCAACAGGATTTCCGACAGGCCAACGGATATTCTCAGGCCTCCTATTCTACAGGTACGCCGGATGTTCCTCCGGAATACCGCCCCATCTCTATGTGGGGATATTTCGGCTACGAAATTCTGTTCTCCATTCCCTGCGTGGGCCTGATTCTGCTTCTTATTTTTTCTTTCGGCGGGACACAGAATATCAATTTAAGAAATTTTGCCAGATCTTATTTTTGCCTTCTTATTATCGCCGTTATTCTTTTCCTGATACTGGCAGGAATCACCGGCGGAATTGCATTTTTAAGATTTTAAGCTGACAGCCATTGATACGGATACGGGAACCGGGCCGGCCAGCTCCCCGAAAATCCCTTGAGGGTTTTCTTTATGGGGAACTGTCCGGCCCGGTTTTTTCTGTCTATTCTGTTATTTCCACTGAGGAGCGTCCAGTTCTGCCTGCACCCGCTTCAAATCCTCGCGGATATTAATCTTCTGCGGACATTGTTCTTCACAGGCGCCGCACTCCACACAGTTCATTGGCTTTTCCTCTTCCTTCATACCTTCCCAGCGGTCTTTTACCACGCTGTACTTCTGGTAAATATGGTAGTCATTCCAGATGCGGAAACTATCGGGAATATTCACGCCCTGAGGACATGGCATACAGTAGCGGCACCCGGTACAACGGTTCTGCACTCTGGCCCGAAGAGTATCCACCACCTGTTTTACCGTTTCTTCCTCTTTAGCTGACAGCGGCTGGAAATTGTTAAAGGTAGACAGGTTATCCTCCACCTGATCCGGATCGCTCATACCGCTGAGCACCACCTTCACATTGGGATGAGAAGCCACCCAGCGAAGAGCCCAGGAAGCAACGCTCTTGTCCGGATTGACTTTTCGGAACATTTCCTCAATATCCTGAGAAAATCCGGAGAGAAGGCCGCCTCTGACCGGCTCCATGATCACCATGGGAATACCTTTTTCCTCTGCCAGCCGATACCCTTTGTCACCGGCCTGAATCTCTGTATCCATATAATTGTACTGAATCTGACAGAAATCCCAGTGATGGTAATTGATAATTTCCTCAAACACCTCATAATCATCATGGAAAGAAAATCCCAGGTAACGGATCTTTCCTTTTTTCCTCAGATCCTCGCACATCCCCACAATATCCAGTTTCTTCACCTTTTCAAAACGCTCTTTGTCCAGCGCATGAATCAGATAAAAATCCACATAGTCTTTGTCCAGCCGCTCAAGCTGCTCATAAAACTTCTTTTCCGCCTCTTCCCTGCTTTCTACCAGCCAGATAGGAAGCTTTGTGGCCAGAAAATAGGAGGAACGGTCGTATTTGTTCAGAACTCTTCCCACGAAGGGTTCGCTGTCTCCCCCATGATAAGGATAAGCGGTGTCATAATATGTGACGCCCATCTCCATCGCCCGGTCCAGCATCTTTTCCGCTGTAGCCTCGTCAATTTTTCCATCTGCGGTTACGGGGAATCTCATGCATCCGAATCCAAGAAGAGAGGGTGAAATTCCCAGGTTTTCCATCAGTCTTTTTTCCATACCTTTTCCCCTTTGCATTAAATAGTCTTTCCGTCTTCCTGCTGCCCTTCCATTATACTCCCGCGAAATGACGTGAGCAAGAATTTCATAAAACTTTTACGAAAGTATCCGCATGATCGCCATGGTAAGAAAATTGTTGTTGTACAGCCAGTTCAGCACCAGATCCCCGCGGATCTGCTCCATCAGGACCCTGCCCGCCGGTGTTTCGGCAAACAGCGCAACCGCCAGCAGAATAATCCACAGCCACAGCAGCCCCTGCACCGCTCCCAGCACAATTCCGCCCGCCCGGTTGAGGCCGCTGATCACCGGAAGATCCGTCAGGATATCCACCGCGTAGAGGATCAGCCGGATCAGAAGAATCGTCACCACAAAAGAAAGCACAAAAGCGATTCCGTTGATGACAGCATAAGCCAGATAACCGGACACATAGTCCGCAAAGCTTTCAGCGGCCAGATTCTGATAGCCTTCCACCGTGTTATTTTTCAGAAGAAAATCCTTCATTCCATCCGGAAGGGGAAGCTGCCGGATGATCTCCTCCTGCTGCCCGGCATCCGGTTCCATCTGTTCCTCAATCACACCCGCCAGCATCTGACTGGTATGTTCCTGAATGGACTCCTCCCATCCGGTATGTTCACGGATAAAGTCCCCCACATAAGGATTGATCCAGGAGACGGCCGCAATCACCAGAATGACCGACACCATGGACACCGCCGTCCGCACCAGTCCTTTGCGTGCTCCCTGAATCACAAACAACGCGAATATCACCAGTAAAATCCAAAAAAGCCAGCTCATTTTTCACCTCTGTATCTTCTAGCCAAGTTTAATCGTCTGAATTCCATTTTCCATAATCACCATATAACGGTTTCCGGCCACCCGGAAAATATTCTGGATATTTCCTTCCTTCAGGCTTCCCTGATAACGGCACACCCCATACATGGTATAAATGGAGAATTCATTGCTGTTATACAGGATAATCTGATCCTGGCTGATCTGAATATTGTCATAGGAAAAATCAAAGCTCCTGGAAAATTCCTCATTTCCTGCTGAATCGTACACCACCATACGGTAAGGATCCTCTCCTTCTGCAGTGTGATATACCAGCCCCAGATGCCGTTCATCAAAAAAGGTACTGACAATCTCTCCTTCTGCTTCAACAGTCTTTGTCTCCTCGGGAATCTGGCGGCCTTCATACAGCACAAATCCGTCATCCCGCAGCGCGGCGGCCCGCGAGTCATTCATATAGTAAATGCGGGGCGTAACCACATCGTCGTAGGTATAGCCGCTGACCATGTTATCCATCTGATTCTGCCCGGTATTTCCAAAATTGTAGAATGACACATAGCTGGACAGCTGGCTGTCGGAAACCGTCAGATATGCCACGCCAATCAGCAGCCCATTATCGGACACATCCAGATCCACCGGATAGCCGGGGCTGTCCACGCTGGTTTTTCCCGTGGCAATCTCACTTCCGTCTCTGTCATAAAAATTGATCCAGGTGGTTTCTCCATCCTCGAGAATAGCCGCCACCACTCCCTGGCTGGCTGTCCTGGCTTTCATAATCGGCAGGCTGGTCTCAATCAACCCCTGTCTTCCTTCGCTGTTATAAACCGCCATGGTACGCCCGTTTTTATCATACACCACGCAGGAATCCCCGCAGATATCCGCCACCGGATTTTCCATCTCCTGGGGATCGCTCCAGATGGTTTCTCCCTCTGTATCAATCAGCGCCACCTCATCGCCGCTGTACTTCAGCACATGGTCCCCAAATCCCACATATTGCGTGGACTGGGTATCCTCCTGATCGCTGGAAAATACCACCCGGTAAGAACCATACTGCCAGTTCCGGGCCGTCAGGATGCCCGCCGCCGTCACCAGCGCCACTGCCGCCGCTATGGCCCCGATGCGAATAAACATCCGCGTCCTCTTTGTGAAACGTCCATGAACCTCCGACGCCTGTTCTTCCGGTTCCTCCGGATCCCCCCGCCGCATCACTGCGGCAATCCGGCCGCGGACACGTTCCGCCAGTTCCTTTGTCTTCTGTCCGATCTTCATATAAACCCCTTATCGATTTTTCATCGTCTTTTGGCTGCTATTGCTATATGACGCGAAGTCCGGGCACCCGGCAGACACCCGCATTCCCTGCCCGTCCGGAATATGCTCCAACCCGCTTTCGCTCATTATATCATACTCTACTCCGGTAGTAAAATTTTTTGTCCGGCGTAAATGATATCCTCAGGAGATATCCCATTCAGCCGGCATACCTCATCGATCCGGGAGATGGTTCCGTACTGAGCTTCGCAGATGCTGCTGAGGGTATCCCCCCGGCGGATGGTGTACTGGCGGACGCCGGCAGGAACACCTGAGACAGAAGACGCGGCTTCCTCCTCTGCGCTCTTTTCCGGATTCATGGCTTCCGGCGAAATCAGCACCTGATCCTGTCCGGAAGATTCCTCCCCGCTCAGACGTTCTTCATCTGCGGCGCCATCGCCGCCATTGGAATTTTCCTCCGCCAAATCGTTTGCTTCTTCTTGTTGCTCCCCGGCCGGTTCATTGGTTCCTCCCTGCGTTTCTCCCTCCTGCGACGGCATAATCGCCTGCTGCGTGACTTCCGCGCTGGGATTTTCCTGATCGTCACGGGCCGCGCCGTCGTTTGTTCCGTTATCTGTCCTATCGGAATCCTTTCGGGTATCTGCCGCCTGAGCCGCCGTCTTTGCCGTATCCTCTTCCACGTCGGAACTGCCCTCCAACAGTGTCCCCACTGTATTTTCCATCCCCTGATAGCTGTTGAAAAAAGTGATGCCCACCGCCAGCACCGCGGCTGCCGTGCAGGCGCCGGCCATCCACATCGTCCGTTTTTTCACCGGTCCTGCGGCTCCCTGTTCCTTCTCTTTCTTTTCCTTTACCGCCTTTCGAAAATCCACCACTGCCCGGTCCGGAATTTTTTCCGTCTCTTCAATAGATTTGTTCTGACTTTTTTCGATCATATACGCCTGCATGGCTTCATTTTTCTCATAGTAAATGTAAAATCCCGGCTGCCGCGTAAGGCGTCCGCCCTCATACAGAAAAAAAGCCTCCTCCCGTTCACCGGGTTCCATCACAAACAGCGTTTTGTCATTTCCGGCGAAATGATTCAGATGTGTCTTGAGAATCCCCTCGCTGATTTCCATATTAAATCCCGGAAGACTCACGAACCATCCGACAATTTCCTGATCGGGAAAATATTTCTTTTCCTCCTCATAAATCTGTCCCCAGACCTTGTCCGTGAACGCCATATGATCCGGCGACACTTCAATATCCTCGATCTGAAGCGCACTCCTGATAAACAGATAGGCACTCCCTTCCGACCAGTGATACTGCCCCAAAAGGATAGCGGCTCTCCCCTCCCCTGCACTGTTCCTGGATATTTTTTTCAGAAAGGTATATGCATAATCCTCTATGTAAATTTTCTGATGTCCTCTGATCTCCCCGATCTGTCTGATGTTATTTGGAATCCGAAAAAAACTGTCCTTCTCTCCGGATTTCTTCTGATCCTCTTTATAGATGATTTCTATCATACCATTCACCCCTTTTGGGCTACAGCATAGCATGATTTTTCCGCAGAATTTATCGGATTTGGAAGACCGTACAATGTTTTTTTGCCGACAGGACCTGACCATTTCGGCACAGGGCTGTAAGGGTTTCCTCATTTTTCCGTTTCTTCCTGAATATCCTATATGGTAAATGGGTAAAATAGCAGGGTAGAAATTCCAAGACGATAAGAAAGGATGAGCTGATATGCCGGGAAAACATTCTGTATTCTATATAAATGAGCGGAAATCATCCGCCAGCGCCGAGTTGTCCTGTCTTCTGAAAAAGTGTATGGAAAAAACTGAACGGGTTTGGGAAGAAATTATCGTCCTGTGTATCGGGAGCGACCGGATTACCGGGGACAGTCTGGGGCCGTTGATCGGTCATCAGCTGTCCAAATACCGGTGGAAGAACATCCGCGTCTATGGAACGCTGGACTATCCGGTACATGCCCTGAACCTGGAAGCCACACTGGATAAAATCAAACGGAGGCATCCGGCCGCGCTGCTGATCGCGGTGGATGCCTCCCTGGGTTCCAAAAAGCATGTGGGGTTTATTACGGTTGGCTGCGGCTCTCTCTGCCCCGGGGCAGGCGTACACAAGGCCCTCCCCAGCGTAGGAGATATCTTTATCACCGGAATTCTGAATGTTTCCGGAACCTTTGAACATTTTCTTCTGCAGACAACCCGCCTCTCCTTCGTGGTTCAGATGGCGGAAACCATCTCCGAAGGGCTTATTCAGACCTTTGCGCGCCCTTGTCCCCAGTCCCGGCTTCTTCCGGATCCATGGGACAAACCTGCGGACGGATGGCGGCGTTTCCCAAAAAATGATGCGGGAACCGCTGCCCTCTCCATCGAATCCAGCTCCGGGAGTATTTCCTGAAGGTCACGGATCCGGGGATATTTTTTCACTGCCTTTTCCATGGCATGGGCCAGAGGAGCCGCCGGTTTCCATTTTTTCCAGACTCTGGAATAATGATCCAGGATCTCCATGGAGCCGCAGTATTTGTCTGTGAGACAAATCACATAGGTCTCCGGATACCGGGGCGGAAAGACAGACAACGGCCACATGTGCTTGGCAATCACTTCCCGCTCCACCGGATTGAGAGAGAAATACTTCCTGGCATTGCGGTAAGCTGCCACCGGATGCGTGATCGCATGCAGACGGTCACCGGTCTTCCGGCTGTGTCCCCGCCAGTCATACAGAAAGAGATCGTGCAGCATCCCGCCTCTGGCCGCGGAACGGGCGTCCAACCCCAGCCTCTTACAGATGCAGAAATTCTGATAAGCCACATTGAGACAATGCTCATAGCAGTCGGTATCACAGTGCTGCGCATATTCTTTCATCCGCAGCACCACCGGGTGATAAACAATATCACGGATACAGTCGTAAAATTCCCGGTTTCTTTCATTCCTTTCGTAACGCTGCCGGCGGATATCCGCCTGGGACATCCGGGTACTGGCGGTATGTGGCTGCATGATCTGGCATCCCCTTTCTCCTGAATGGCCTGCCGGCCAAGATAATGGAAGCTTATTTTACAAAATCTTTGATCCTGCGGAAAATTCCCTCTCCGTCCAGACCATACTTTTTCAGGAGTTCAAGCGCCGGACCGGATTCCCCGAATACGTCGTTGATGCCGATTTTCAGCACCGGAACCGGATATCTGGCACAGAGCGCGTCGCAGACCGCGCTTCCCAGGCCGCCGATGACAGAATGTTCTTCCACCGTCACCACCTTGCCGGTTTCTTTTGCCGCTGCCGCCACCAGTTCTTCATCCAGCGGCTTGATCGTATGAATATTGATTACTTTGGCGTCAATGCCTTCCGCCGCCAGCAGATCCGCCGCCTCCAGAGAAGCGGCCACGCACAGGCCGGTGGCAATGACGGTAACATCTTTTCCTTCCCTGAGCACCACGCCCTTGCCCAGTTCGAACTTGTAATCGGGACGATCGTTAATCACCGGGACTGCCAGGCGTCCAAAACGCATATATACCGGGCCATCATGCTCATAAGCCGCCTTCACTGCGGCTCTCGCCTCCACATCGTCAGAGGGGCAGATCACGGTCATCCCCGGAATGGTGCGCATCAGAGCGATGTCCTCGTTGCACTGGTGGGTAGCGCCGTCCTCACCCACGGAGATTCCCGCATGGGTGGCGCCGATTTTCACGTTCAGATGGGGATAACCGATGGAATTTCTCACCTGTTCAAAGGCTCTTCCGGCCGCGAACATGGCGAATGAACTGGCAAAGGGAACCTTTCCCGCGGCGGCAAGTCCTGCCGCGACACCCATCATATTTTGTTCGGCAATACCGCAGTCGATGAAGCGATCGGGATACGCTTTCTTAAACATGCCGGTCTTGGTGGCTGCCGCCAGGTCAGCGTCCAGCACCACAATCTCCTCATGCTCCGCGCCCAGTTCCACCAGGGCATTTCCGTAACTTTCTCTCGTGGCAATTTTCTTTACTTCTGACATAACGCTTCACCTGCCCTTTCCAGATCTTTCATGGCAATCTCATACTGCTCGTCGCTGGGAGCCACGCCGTGCCATCCCACCTGATTTTCCATAAAGGACACGCCCTTGCCCTTCACTGTCTTCGCGATGATGGCGGTCGGCATTCCCTTGGTACCGCGGGCCTCCCGGAAGGCATCCGCAATCTGATCGAAATCATTTCCGTCGATCGTAATCACATGGAAATTAAAAGCCTCAAATTTCTTATCGATGGGATAAGGAGAATTTACTTCCTGAATACTTCCGTCGATCTGCAGATCATTGTTGTCCACAATCACCACCAGGTTATCCAGTTTCCGGAAACCGGCCAGCATGGCCGCCTCCCACACCTGACCCTCCTGAATCTCGCCGTCGCCAAGCAACGTGTATACCCGGTAAGCGGCATCGTCCATCTTGCCTGCGATGGCCATTCCCACGGCTGCGGAAATTCCCTGTCCCAGAGAGCCGCTGGACATATCCACTCCCGGAATACCCTTCATGTCCGGATGTCCCTGAAGATAAGAGCCTGTATGGCGCAAGGTTTTCAGATCCTCCACAGGAAAATATCCCCGCAGAGCCAGCGCTGCATAAAGCCCCGGCGCCGTATGCCCCTTGGAGAGTACAAACCGGTCTCTGTCTGCCTTTTTCGGGTCTGCAGGGTCAATATTCATCTCCTCAAAATACAGGTATGTAAAAATATCTGCAGAGGACAGAGAACCGCCCGGATGACCCGCTTTGGCGGCGTGAACAGAGGTAACAATTCCCTTGCGGACTTCATTCGCCATTTTCTGAAGCTCCAGTTTTTCCATTCTGATCTCCTTTCCAACTCGCCTCATATTTATGCGGCAGTCCCTGATGCTGCCGCCAAGCTGTTACGATATCTAGTGTTTCCTTTAAGCTGTAATAGTATGCCACATTTTTTTTAATGATGCAAGGCCATTCGGCATATCCGGCCCTTCTCAAAGGCCAAACTGGTACTATTCGCCAAATACTGCCCGGTAATCCGCCTGAAATTTTTCAATTCCGGCATCTGTCAGCGGATGATGAATCATGGCTTCCAGCACTTTGAAAGGTACAGTCGCGATATCTGCCCCCGCCAGTGCGCACTGCGTCACATGCATGGGATGCCGTACGCTGGCAGCGATGATCTCCGTCTCAATTCCCGCCACGTCAAATATCCCGGCAATCTGTTCCACCAGTTCCACGCCGTCCGTGGAAATATCGTCCAGCCGTCCCAAAAACGGAGACACATAGGCGGCGCCTGATCTGGCCGCCAGAAGCGCCTGGTTAGCAGTAAAAATCAGCGTCATATTTACTTTGATTCCCTCCCGGGACAGGGCGCGGCAGGCTTTCAGCCCCTCCTCGGTCATGGGAATCTTTACCACCATGTTGGGGTGAATGGCGGCTATCTCCCTGCCCTCCTGGATCATCCCCTCCGCGTCCGTGGTAGTGGCCTTTACCTCCCCGCTGATGGGTCCGTCCACGATGGAAGCGATCTCCTGGATCACCTGATTAAAATCCCGTCCCTCTTTGGCGATCAGGGAAGGATTTGTGGTTACTCCGCAGATAATACCCATATCGTTGGCTCTCCGAATATCCTCCACATTTGCCGTGTCAATAAAAAATTTCATGGTATCGCTCCTTTCTGCGGATATCCTCTCCGGCCAGCGCTTCATCTGCCGGAAAGCATCCGCCTTCCTTTCCTGTCAGTCTCTAAATTCAGTATAGCATGATTTGCAGGCAGGTCAACGGGGGGCCACATTTTATTAATCTACTTTATCATTAATAATTTCTACTTTATTAATTCACTTTTTATGAGGATACGGCAAAAATACTACTATTTATCCGCTTATCAGATGTATTTGGGGTCTGATCCCAGTGTTATTTCAAAATTATTAATAATAACTATCTGCTTTTTTATTTATTTTTCTCTGTTTTCTTCCGTTCCGGCGCATAGCCGGTGCTTCCCCGCACAATCAGCCGGGGTTCGTATTCCACATGGTAAATACTGGTGGGTTCATCCCCCTGCCGGCAGATTTTCCTGGATTCAATTTTTCGCACAATAATGTCACAGGCATCTCTCCCCTTCTGCGGCACGAAATGCTCCACAGTGGTCAGGCCGATGGTGTGCATGCCGGAAAAAATGGTATTGTCGCATCCCACCACCGACACATCCGCGGGAATCCGAAATTTCTTCTCCAACAGCACATCCATAGCGCCAAAGGCCACCATATCATTCAGCGCAGCAATGGCGGTAAAAGACCGATGGCCGGCAAGCAATTCCTCCGTCAACTCCCGGCCCATCCGGTATTCCGAATCAATACTGGGAATCACCGTATCCCGGGAGGCCTCGCAGGCTTTCACCGTCACCTGTTCCCCAATCCCCGCCTTTTCAAATTCCGCGAGAAATCCCTCCACCCGTTTCTGCCGCTGGTGCTGCCGCAGTGTCAGCGGCGGAGAGATAAATGCCACATTCCTGTGCCCCAGCTCCAGCAGATGACGGGCCATGAGAATCCCCGGCTTCCGGTTGTTGATAGCCACCGCATCGATGGCAAATTCATCATCCCTGTTGCTGATCACCACCACGGGGATTTCCGCGGAAAGCGCCTCCACTTCCCGCCCGAAGCTGGGATTACAGGCGTAAATGATTCCCATGGGATTCACCTCCCGCATCATCCGCAGATAATTTTCCTCTGTTTTCAGATCTCTCTGAGTATTGCAGACAAACACGCCGTACCCTGTTTCCTTTGCCTTCGCTTCAATCCCCTGCAGCAGCATGACATAATAAGGATTGGTCAGCGTGGGACAAAATACCACCAGAAGCTTTCTGGAACGGGCGGTTTTTGGCGGCTTCTGCCGCGGAAGGCGGTAGCCCAGCTGCCGGGCGGCCTCCTCCACCCGGCGGACAGTTTCCCGGGAAAAGCTGACGTTATATTTCCGGTTTAAAATCATGGATACGGTGGCCTGGGAAACCCCGGCTGCCCGGGCCACATCCGTGGAGGTTATTTTTTTCTTTGACATGGAACCGGCTCTCCTTTGATTTCTGTATGATTTCATTATAGCGGATATGTAAGGGCAAATACAATACAGAAGAAAGCAACTTTACAACAGTGAAGCCGGGATATTCAAAAAATATTAAGAGTTTGTTTCAGGAATTCACCGCTGTTTCGTGATATGCTCTCCCCATCATTTTAAAGGAGGTCATTCTTTTGCAGATACAGCTGATTTTTTTTGACACGCTGGCAGATATGCTTTTCCCTTCTCTCATTTTCGTGGCAGGATTTCTGATTGCCGGACTCCTGGCACTTTTCACCATCCGAAAGGGAACAGCGCTTTCCGGTTTCCGCCTGCTGGCCGGCTCCTTTTAAAGATCACAATCATCACACAGGAAAAATAAAGAATCATCTGTTTTTTCAAAGACATCCTCAGCCCCTCCCTCCAGGTTCCGCCGCAGAATACGACGGGAATGAATCCATTTTAAATTTGTCTAATAATTATACCATATGACAGATTTTTCAAACATTCCAAATATTAGTATTTCTTGCACGGAAATATGTTTAACCGATGCTGGTATTTCTTTTCTACATTCTGGCCTTGACATTTCAGGCATAGAAAAAGGACGCATCCATTTTGGGACGCGTCCAATGGTTTTTACCGCCTTTTTAGCATAACAAATTTTTCTATATGTAATTCCCGAAATCTCATTTCAAACGTAAACGTAACTTCAGTCCTGCGCGGACACTTATTCCTCCATCTCTTTTTGAAGTTTCTCGATCTCTTCCTCGTTTAAACCGCTGGCTTCTTTAATCACACGGATATCGGCCCCGGCCTTCAAAAAAGCAAAAATCATCTCCCGCTTTCCTTCGGCTCTGCCTTCTGTCCTGCCTTCTTCACGTCCGCTTTCTTTTAATTTTTCCAACGCCGTACACATATTCATACCTCCTTCGCTTTCATAAGCTTGCTCAATAATCTGGTTACTGTCCGTCATCACTCCGATCATGGCACCCACATCAGAACTTATGTTTCGCTCTCCAAACATTTCTTTTACCTGGGCGAACTCTCCTTTATAAATATGCCTTGCTGCCTCAAAGATATCCTGAACATCTCTGTTATCAAAACAGTATCTTTCGCTTTTTCCCACCTCCAGCAGGTTCATCCGGTAATCGGAAAATACACTGCTGATTTCTGGCGGCATCTCGACCATCAGATTCTTCAGGCTTTTCGGGCCATCCCACGGTCTTTCATTGTAATAAATCACAATACTGATGATCGGATGCAGCCGATCTTCTTTGCGCAGCCCTGACAGAAATTCATCCGGGGTCGCTTTATCTCCTGCTTTCTGATGTTTGCGGACGATCTCCCTGCACTCCTTCAGGTAACCAAGTGAATCATAAAGCATAACCCGAAGCGGCATACCATAATGAACCCGGGTCTGATTCTCGATCCCCATGATTACAAAATCCACCCCATAAGCGGCCCTCTTTACGATATCTCTGGCCCTTGTTAACGTCTCTTTATATTCTCCCAATTCCACAATATTTGATACATCTGTATCCAGTTCACTGAGTTCTTCTGGTTTAATAACCTCGTTCCCTCCAAATACCACTGTATTAAAAAGACTTGCGAACCGGTCATTTTCTCTCCAGAAGTCTTTAAATATCACATCAGGTTTTATTGTTACTTTTTTCATATCAGAATCCCTCCATCACCATAGGTAGGTATTCCAAAGTCACAGATATCACAAAATCATCTTATGCTTAGTATAACATACCGTCCAAAGGAATTCTATCTTATTTCCCCTTGAGTTTCCGCATGGTATTTTAAGACATAAAAAGGACGCATCCGTTTTGGGACACGTCCAATGGTTTGTTACTTTCTTTTTATTTTTTCTCACACTACTGAATACAGAAAAAAGGAACCGTATGCTTCTTCCTCATGCCGATGACCTTCTCTCCTTCGTCAAGCAGTGTATCCTGTGATTCCAGCGTCAGCCGACTGCCCTCAAACCGGAATGTGATCCTGGCGCCGCTGATCGCGTCCAGCCGATGGATCTCCATCTGCAGCGTATGTTTATCCAGCCACCCCGCGGAGGCTCCGTAGAAGCAGGAACCACACTTGCTGATATGGAAGCGCTGCCGGAAATCTCCTGTGATTTCTTTCTTTTTTCCTTCTCCCCACAGGCTCCATACAACCTTATCCTGAGAGAAAGTAAAACTCATCTTCTCAGTTGTTCCTTCCTCCACATGATAAAGAGCTACTCCTCCGACAAGAAGCTCCAGACCACTGCAGTAATCTTTCCCGTTCTCCTCCGCGGCATATATTTTACCGTTTATCTGTTCCTCCGCTTCCGGCTGGCGGTCTCCCCGCAGGGGAGACAGTGTCAGAGAAGCCAGTTTTTCCTCAAGTATCCGGGACAGCCCCGCCTCCCCTGCCTGGTTGTTTTCCTCCGAAGGAAGGAGATCCCGCAGGATCAAATCTATAAGCTCCTGGGTCTTTTTTGTTGCCGATGTGGTGACCACAATCATATCCAGATCCGGAAAACCAATCCCAAACTGCCCATACGCGCCATCCGCCCGGAAGGAACCCGGATATGAATTCATCCAGATCTGGTATCCATACCCACAGCCCCATTCTTTCGTAAAGCCGTCCGCGCCTCCTTCTGTCTCAATTTGTTTGCTGCAGGCGCGCGCAAACCAGCTCTCCCTCAACAGCTGCTTTCCTTCCCACTTCCCTTTTTTCAGGAGAAACCAGGCAAACTTTGCCATATCTTCCGTCCTGAGCTTCATACCCCCGCCGCCAATTTCCACAGGATCCGTTCCCGGCAGGCATTCACAGTAGATTTCCCGGATCCCCAGCGGATCCAGAAGTCGCGGACGCAGGTATTCTGTCACATTCTGTCCCGTTTTTCTCTTTATCACCGCCGCAAGCATATTGGTGCCTGAGGTATTATAGCGGTAAAAAGTCCCCGGTTCATGGAGAAATGGATGGGACAAGAACTCTTTTATCCAGTCTTCTTCCATTGCCTCGGGATCCGTATCATGCCCGCAGCTCATGGTCAGGAAATGATGCAGGGTGGCATTCCGAAGATTCTGTCCGGGATGTTCCGGAAGATGCTCCGGAAAAATATCCGCTATTTTTTCGTCCAAAGTGAGCAGCCCTTCCTGTTCCGCAAAACCCACTGCAATGGAAGTGAGAGACTTGCTGAATGAACACAGGGGATGCAGATCTTCCGGGCCGTAAGGCGCCCACCAGCCGGATACGCAGCATTTTCCATTCCGCACAATCATCAGACTGTGCAGTTCTATTTGTTCCTTCTCCACTTCTTCCAGAAATTTTAAAATCATCCCCGACCACAATCCTACGGCTTCCGGCGTTGTTTTCTCAAAATAACTCACTGTGGTAAACCTCCTGTTTCATTTTACACTTTTATCCTGTGTTCGCTGACACTGCGAATATGCGAATACTGCAACCCTCTCCGCCTGTCTGAATAATGGCCGACAACAATAAGACTGTGGACGCAAGCAAAAAGGTAATCTGTAATACTTTATTACGACCTTTTCGTTTATTTTTAAATTTTTCTCTCAAAAAATTCTATCTCATTCCCTAAACGCCTCCACTATAACCCTCGCAGCCTCTTTCCGGAATGCCTCCCACACCTGCCGCCCGATTATCCGATTGGGAAGTCCATTGGCAAAAGGAAGCTTATGGCTATACAAATCCTCTCCTATCGGATTTTCCATTTTTATCAGCCCTGGAATCAGTTCCATAGACAGGCTGGTTTCCACCGTGTCCGCATGATCAATCCGGTAAGGGCATGTTTGAATCTGATGGTATGGATCAACGGAAATTACTTTATAACGCAGTTTCCGGCAGTTTAATTTTTCCGGAATTTTTTCCAGCAACTGATTTTGATACTTTCCTCCGTGTCCATTTATCAGAACAAGAAGCCGGCACGGCATGTCCGAAAACCCCGTACAGACGGCTTCCAGAGCCATCTCAAATAATTCTTCCGGCAGATAATAGGTAGATAAATGCCTGTGACAGTCCCCGGTATTCCACCAAAATGCCGGCATCACGACTCCGCCCAATTCTTCAGCCAGACGAAAGCACAGTTCTTCTGCGTGAAACGTATCCGTTCCCAACGGAAGATGCTCGTTGTGCCATTCTATACTTCCTACAGGAAGGAAAATAACCGGAAAATCTTTCAGTCTCCGCCGCAGTTCCGATGGTCTGAGCATTGGAGCGTAGATTTTTTCATATTTCATAAGCATTTCCCTCCATACATTCCTCCACCGGCATTCTCCAGAAAGCTGTCGGCGGATAATGATTCCCCGTATCCACCGGAAATACACCCTTTGGATCCTGTCCATACCCAAAACTGATCAGGCACTTCCCCTCCGGTTTTCGTTCCAGACGCAAGAATATAGTATTCCCCGAGCAGGAATATTCCTCAAACAAAATTCTGCCTCTGTCATCCTCAGCCCGGAATCCATTATCGTTCGCATCGGCTCCCATGGAAAACAATTCCTCTCCCACATGGTCAAAGGTCAGCTTCAGGTTTTGTCCGCACAAACAGGCTTCTGCTATCTCCGGCGCCTGCCAGTGAAAAGTCCGACTTTGCAGAATACACAATGCCGCCCTGGCCAGGCGTTCCCCAATCTTTAGTCCGGAAAGGGAACTGATATGGATCTGATCTGAAAGTTCTGCATCCAGCGTGGGAATAAGGTATATGCCATCCAATTCTGCCGCCACCCTTCTCTGTGCTTCCCGGATCTGATTCCATGCCCGGTCGGATGCTTCCGAAGTATTTCCTGTCAACCGGCCAATCTGGCAGGCAAATACAGGAATTCTTCCAAATTCTTCCCAAAAAGATTTTATCATATGAGAAAACCTTTTTCCATAATGCTCCGTTTCCAATGCGACAGCTTCTGCACAGCCCTGATACCAGAGCATACCCGCAATCCGTCCATCGGAAGCTTTTTTTATCATTTCCCTCATATTTTGATAAAGATCCCCATTTTCTTCGGGATTCCAGCGTCCTACAGGTGAGGCGCCCAACGCCGTCTGAATCAATCCCACCGGTATACCGGAAATTCTTTTATAATATTTCGCGAAATGCAGATAAGGTGATCTTCCTGGATTCATTCTCTCTGTAATCTGTTCATATATGGAATCGGTAGAATCATTCAGCGGATGAGAAGCCAATTCCCAGATTCCTCTCTGACCAAATAAGCTGACACCCAATTCCGGCCCGTCTTCCACCGGATCTTTCCCATATCCCGCCGCGTTGCTTTGCCCGGCAATTACAAATAGATCTCCCACATACACCTGGTGAATCATATCCCCGCGTAAAGCTTCCTGAAAAGAGGATGCCGTTCCGTTTTTCATACAGGTTTCCACACGGTACGGCCCTCCGGCCGGAATTCCTTCCAGTATAATCATCCACTTTTCATCATCCAGAATCCTGGCTTTTTTCCAGGGAATTATACTCTCCCCTGTGATTTCGGAAGCCAGTCTGCTCCATATTTCACATTCTTCCCGATTCTGCTCTTTATAGTATTTTCCATATAGCTCAGCAGCTCCCACTCCATTCTTCTGCTGAATCACCTGCCAGTCCTGAAGTCCGCTTTCAATATAACCCCCCAATTTCATTTCTTTTTTCACCCCACTCCCTGCGGATTAAATTTTCAATGAATTATTTTTTCTTTTTCATGGATAAAATCAGCTACGATTTTCAGGATTTCTTTCTGATAAAACTCATCGGCGCCGTGGCCGCATCCTTCCAGGATATAAAATTTCACCGGAATTTTCTGGGCAATTAAACTTTGATACATCTTTTCACTCTGACATATATCCACCAGTTCATCCTTGTCACCGTGGAAAATCAGAAATGGGGGCGTATTTTTATTTATATGCAAATAGGAACTGACTTCTCTTTTATCACCATTGCCTACAAACTGTTTTCTGGTCAGATCCAGTTCTTCCTGCCCTCCAAAACCATCTATAAAGTCTGTCACTCCATAAAAATCAATAACCCCCTGAATCCTGCTGCTGTACTCCAGATAGTCTCCCACGTCATACTTTCTGTCCTCTCCATAAACCCCCGCCAGGCAAGCCAGGCATCCACCGGCAGACTCGCCCGCGATAAATATTCTGTCCGGATCAAGCCCGAAATCGGAAGCGTTGCCGCGGAGAAATCGGATTGCGGATTTCACATCCTCCAATGCGGCAGGAAACGCCGCTTCATTGACGGTACGGTACTCCACCCCTGCTACGATACAGCCCCTGCGGGCAAACTCTGTCCACTGAGGAATCCACACATCAGGATCCATCACCTGAAAAGCTCCTCCGCAAAGCCATACCAGCGCAGGGAGATTTTTCCTGTCTTCTCTGTGTTTGGGCATCAAAATACTCATCCGAAGGTTTTTTACGGAGGAATCATACCAGGATGGAACTCTGGTATAGGCCACACCCGGAACAAAACTCCAACACTCTTGTTTTCTTTCAATCTGTAATATCTTTTTCATCCATTTTTTCCTTTCTTCCAAATTCCAAAGGCAGCATCAGTTCTACGGTCATCCCTTTGTCAGGATTGGAATCCATTCGCAGGCGGTACTCCTCTTTGTACATCAGTTTCAGTCTTTCGTTAATATTGGAAATTCCGATAGAATGTGTAAATCCTGCTTCTCTGGTCTTCTCAAACCTCATCACCTTATCCAGAGCTTTCTGATCCATCCCCACTCCGTTATCCCTGATCAGGATACGGATCCAGCCTTTCTGTTCCTGGATGGAAATAAAGATTTCTCCCTTTCTCTCTTCTGTCAGAATTCCATGATTCAAAGAATTTTCAACAAAAGGCTGAAGAATCAGCCGCGGAATATTCCGTTTCCTGATGGTATCATCCACCAGAATTCTGCTCTCAAAACGACCGGGATACCGGATTGCCTGTATTGCCAGGTAATTCCTGATACATTCTTCTTCCTCCTCCACCCTGGCAATCATACCGTCCGCACCGCTTTTCATATTATCCTGCAGAAGATGTACAAAAGCCCGGATCAGAGATTCCACCTTACCATTTTCTCCCATCTTAGACAGATAAATCGCCGAATTCAGTGTGTTATAGATAAAATGCGGATTAATCTGGGCCATCAAAATATCCATTTTCAGCTGATTCTTTTCTTTTTCTGTCCTCTGGATTTGTACCATCTGCTGTTCCACACTTTTGACCATATCATTGAAAACATCAGCCAGCACCGCCACTTCATCATTTCCCTTTACTTCCACAGATACCTGCTTTTTCCCTTCTGAGATTTCTCTGGCCGCTGCCGTCAGTTTCTTAATCGAAGCAGTTACCCTCACAGTGACCAGACAGATGCCTGCGGCACACACCAGCAAAGCCGCAAGAAAGAGTGAGCCAAAAAAATAATGTACCGCCTGTATTTCCTCCTGAATATTTTCATCTGTCATAGATATGGCCAATGTCATATTCCCCGCCAGTGATTTACTGCATAATACAATTTCGTGGTCATCCGTCCACACGTCTGTCCGTTTTTCTTCTCCCTGTTCCAGCTGTCTGGAAGCGCTTTCTTCGTCTATTTCTTCTTTTCCCTGAAAATAAATGGTATCTCCCTGTCCCGACCTCAGAAATACCCAGTTAAAATCAGATAGATTGCCCTTCAGCCGTTCTTCAAATTTTTCGTAAGAAATATTCAGAATCAGGATTGCCATGTCCTGAACATTGTCATAATAATTATTCATGGGGAGTACAAAACTAACCACCGTCCGTTCTTTGTTCGCATTGAATATCGTACGTTTTCCCAGAAAACCCGCATCCTTTTCCCAGATATCTTTCCAGAATATCTCATCCATCCGTGTAATTGTACGATTTGCTGTCTCGCTGGAATATACAATTCCGTCACTGGTCTGTATTTCCACGGATATCAGATTATTGTTTAATGTGGCGTATGGTTTCAATATTTCATTTATCCGATACTTTTTCAGCACCTCATCCATTGGCTTTTTCCCTTTTGCCAATATCTCCTGCAGACTCTTGTCCGAGGCAATCACGATGGAATACTGGATCATTTCCTCATAAAAATTTTCCAGCTGGGCCGAACTGTAGTTTAAAAGCTCCGTATAGTCCCGCATCAGCCGCTGTCTTGTTACCTTGCTGAAATAAAAGCTGGAAAACATGCTGCTGATACCAATCAGAAATGCCACTACTACCACAATGTACAGAATCAGTTTCCTCTGCAGGGAGTCCCTGCTAATTATTTTCTTTATTGCCGTCACCTGTATACGCTCCCGGACTCTTTCCCATTACATTTTTGAAAACAGTACTGAAATGCTGGCTGGTCTTAAACCCGCACATCTGCGCGATCTCTGAGATCCTGTATTTTCCGGATTCAAGGTATTCCCTGGCTTTTCTGATTCTGTAATTCTGCAGGTAATCTTTCAATGTAATCCCTCTCTCCTGTTTGAAGATTTTTCTCAGATATCCATCACTGATATGAAGTGCCTCCCCGATAGACGCAGAGTTAATATCTTCCCGAAAATGTTCTCTGATATATGCCTCTGCCTGTATCACCTTCCGGTGTCTACCTCCATGCGGCATCTCAATTTCTTCTGTTATCTTTCCTTCATTTTTCAAAAATTCGGCCACGCTTCTGGAAGCAGTCAACAGTTTCCAGTCACCTCCACATTTTTCTGACAATCCGGCAAACGGCCTCAGCTCCGTTGTATCTATCCAAAAATCCATCTGCTCCGTCTCAAACACTTGTTTTAAAAAGCTTCTCAGTTCTGCCGGTTCCTCTGTCATCAGCCTGTAAAGCTTTGCTGCCGCATCCTGCGGCCACTGAGGATGTATCACAGACAATCTCATATATTCTTCCGGAAAAAGCAAATGATGTGTCTGATACAGCGTCTGATCCTGAAATTGTTTCAGCCTGCGGCAAACCACCTGGTAATCTTCGATACTGGAAAATTCTTCCGAATAAATTCCCATAAAAGAAGTCTTCTCCAAATATTCCCCCCGTGTCAGAATACGCAATGCAGCTTCCCGAAACTGCTCCCTTTTCCCGATTTCTGTCCGACCCGTTCCTGTTCCCAGCAAAAATACAGCAGGTCCGTATTTTTCATAAAAGCTCCCTTTTACAGAAGGGATCTGCATACCCTCTGTCCATTCTCCAGATAGGGAGCATTGATTTTTCTGACACAGACTTTGTGTTTTCACCATAAGAATCCGATATACCCCTGTATATTCCTTCAGCCTGTGCGGAACAGGAATCGCTGTTTTTCCCTCCCATCCTTCTTTCAGCCACCGTTCAGTCAGCATGCGTTCAACCTGATCTTTCTTCTGAAGCTCCAAAATGGCCTTTTTTACGGCTGCCTTTACCATTTCCTCATCCAGTTCATGTTTAATCAGAAAATCCAGCACCCCCAGCTTTAATGCTTTTTTCGCGAATGTAAAATCCGGATACGCTGTCAATATAATAATTTCTGTATTTTTCACCTCCTCAAGAATCCTCTCTGCCACTTCCAGTCCATCCATTCCCGGCATTTTAATATCCATAAAGACAATGTCCGGTCTCAGATCCCTGGCCAGAGCCAGTGCCTTGCGCACCGTTGTGGCAGTCCCTGCTATCTGGCAGTTCAGTTCCTGCCAGTCTACAAGGTTCTCCAGAAACTGTATGGCAAGTATTTCATCGTCCACCAACAATACTTTGTACATTCTATATCATCCTTTCACGGCCCCCTCAGTCAATCCACGGATGAAATCTTTGGAAAAAACGGCAAATGCCGCAATCAGCGGTATAATCGCGATTAAAAGTCCTGTAATCTGCGCGGCTATATCTGCTTTATGTTCATCCCCCAGCGTCTGGATGAACAGTGGAATCGTATAATTGTCCGCCCGGTTAATCATAACCAGCGGAAGCAAATACGAATTCCAGGACCACAGAAAAATCAGCAGGCAAAGCGTAATGATAGCCGGTTTGATACATGGCATCACAATGCTGAAAAAAATACGAATCTCACCGCACCCGTCCAGACGCGCGCATTCGATCAGCTCTGCCTGAAGAGAGTTTTTCAGATACTGCGTCATCCAGAACACGCCGAATCCGTTGGGGATCCATATAAATATCAGCGGCCAGAGGCTCCCTCCCAGATGAAACATCCGCATCTCCTGCATATATCCGATCATGCCCAGAGTGGACGGCACCATCATGGTGAGAAGGACAAAATTATAAAGGATTTTTTTCCCTTTAAACTGATAAGCAGCCATTCCGTAGCCTGCCGCCGCGCTCACAAGCATGGATAAAAGTGTCGACACCACAGAGACAAAAATACTGTTGCCAAATGCCACAAAATATTCGGAATTTAAAACTGTTTTCAAATTCTCCAGCAGATAACTCCCGGGAATGAACTCCAGCCCCATCAGCACCTGATCCGTGGAGTGAGTTGCCATCACTATTGTATAATAAAAAGGCAGAAAAGAAATCATGGATACAAGAAAAATAATAATAACTTTAGGAATTGTTTTTATTTTTCGTTTCATTTCACCCTTCCCTCCTGTTCAGTAAACTTACATTTATCAGCGAAATCAACCCGACAATCAGCATCATGGAAAATGCGATGGCAGCGCCGTATCCATATCTGGAATTATTCTGGAAAGAGGTATCATAGAAATACCACACAATCGTCAAAAGAGATCTTCCCGGCCCGCCTACAATATTGGAACCTGCTCCGGACACCAGGTTCTTCGCCTCATCAAAAAGCTGAAATCCTCCAATAGCTCCCTGCACAATCACAAAAGTGGTAATAGGTCTCAGAAGCGGCAGGGTAATTTTAAAAAATCTCTGTACCGCATTGGCTCCGTCTACTTTTGCCGCATCATAGTATTCCCCTGAAATAGTAGAAAGCCCCGACAGATAAATCACCATAAAATATCCAAAATTTTTCCACATACACATGAGAATCACTACCCAGAAGGCGTACCGCGAATCCCCCAGCCAGTTCAATCCCTCCTTCAGAATTCCCAACTTCTCAAGGATCTGGTTCACCGGGCCGATGTTCATATTAAATATATTCGCGAATATCAGTCCTATCGCCACCGGCATGGTGATATATGGCAGAAAGTTTACCGTCTGAATAAATTGTCTGCACTTTATAATATTGAACATCAACACTGCCATGAGAAGCCCCGCAATTATCGTCAGCGGCATGGCAATAAGCATAATCTTGATAGTATTCAGAACTGACTTCCAAAACATGGGATCGTCTGTAAAAACACGGATATAATTTTTTATTCCCACAAAATTCCTCGTATCCATATCCACTGCCGTCCAGTCCGTCAGACTGATTCCAAAAGAGAACAGCATGGGATACAGATAAAATAGCAGGTAGGTGATTACAAAAGGAGCCACAAAAATATATGGCCACTTATGCAAAGGATTTCGTTTTCTCACTTTCATTTTCCTCCCGAAGTTTTTCATTTTATCAGCTGTTCATTACGCAAGACAGGCTGCCGTGCATTTTTCTTCGCCGCACGGCAGCCTGTCACGACTGCTACTCGATCTCCAGGTCAGGAACCTTTGCCCCCAGATCTGTCTGGAATTCTTCTACGGCCTGATCCGCAGTGAGACTGGCATCCGCGCCCATCATTTCGGCCACCATCTGCACGGAATCTGCCACCAGGCTGTCATAAATGGAGAGACTGGCGTCGGAAATATTAGGGGCAATCTCCTCCATCATAAACTTATTAATCTCCTGATCACCAAAACTCTGCCGGGTTCCGGAGGTGTATTCCGGATCCTCATACAGAGATTTTACCGGAAGGAAAAATCCGCTTCCCTCTTTCATTGCCTCCGCCCCTTCTTTGGAAAGCAGCGCCCAGGAAATAAAATCCCATGCTTCTTCTTTCATATCAGAATTTTTATAGATTCCGTAGCACGTTCCGCCCCAGGAAAATCCTCCCTCCGCAGGTGTAAACATTCCCCAGTTTCCTTCCGCTGATCCTTCCGGATCGTACGCTTCCACCGTATAGGTCACGCTCCAGGAAGCTCCCGGGAACAGGATCGCCTCACTGCCGGCATACGCGTTATTCCACTCAGTAGAATTCATGGTCAGGTTGCCGCACACATTATTGTCACGCATTTTTTCCAGCGTGTCAAAAATAGGAGTTACCTTCCCCAGCACATTCAGATTTCCATCTTCTCCCACATTATTCTGATCCCGCTTCTGCTGGTACATCATATTGGACACATCCTGAAGCCCAGGGAAAAGATGCACTGTCCCGCCGCTTTTTTCATATACCTCTTTCCCCACCGTAATATAGTCATCATATGTCTGGAACATGGCTTCCAGTTCCTTCTGATCATCCGTACCGAGATATTCTTTTGCCAGATCCCTCTTATACATGATAAAGGCCGGATTCACCGCGTTCTCTACACCGATTACCTGATCCTGGTCATTTGTTATCTGTCCGATCACATTGTCCAGCAGTACGCTTCTGTCAAAATTATATGGTTCTGCCTCCAGATTCTCCCAGATATCCAGACTGAAAGCACTGGCTCTCCAGCCCATTTCCGCCATCAGAAGATCCGGCATATCCCCGCCTGACGCATAGCCCTGCTGCAGCTTTGTCAGATAGTCCTCCGCCGGAACCACAACCTCTTCAAATTCCCAGTCCGCATCCGGGTGTGTCTCAAAATACTTTTCCTGAACCAGATCAAATTGACCGCTGGCCCAGGTCCACAACACTACTTTTTTATCTCCCGAATCCGTTTCCTCCGTCTCTGCGTCTTCCCCATCATCCGACTTCGCTTCCGTCTGTTCTGCCGTCCCGGTATCTCCGCTTCCCGCATCATCCTTTTCTCCTCCGCAGCCCGCCAGAGAACCGATGCAAAGAACCGCTGCCAGCATTCCCGCCCATAACTGTTTCCTTCTCATTTTTCAACCTCCTTGTTCTGTTTTTTGATAATAAGATTATATCATTCGATATTTGTATATTTTTGTTCCATTTTCGCATCTTTGTTTCAAAATTGCACCTGTAAAATTCTGGAATTTCCTGTCTGTTTCCGTATTGCAGGCAATACCTCCCAGCATAACAGCATAAAAAACAGCCGGATCCTCTGGATCTCTCATTTGATCTCCAAAGAAACCGGCTGTTTTTCATCCTGCTTCTATTCTATTTTCCCCGTCATTTCAAACCCTTTCTCCATATCAAAAGACCGGATCCCCGATGCCGTTACCACATACAGCACATCTCCAATATAAAGCCCCCGCACCTGCCAGGTACTGTACCCAATTTCCTCTATCGGCAGTCCCGCTTTCATTTCCTGTACAAATCCCTCCCGACTGTCATAGGAAAATACCATGTAATCCGCTGTGGTATTCCCGTAATCATCGTACAGCTCCGTGGAAAAACCAATCACATTCTTCTCAGGATCCACCAGAAATGCCTTATACTGGTTCAACGCCGGGCAGTAATCCACGCCCTCAATAACCATTTTATGAATTTCCGTGATATTCTCCGGATCGGATATATCAAACATGGACAGTTTCAACCCCTTCTGCTCTCCTGTTTCCGGATCGGTCTCCCATCCGATTCCCAGCAGCTGATCTTCTCCGTAAAAATGCAGGTAATCGGAAAATCCCGTCACCTTCAGTTCTCCGATAATCCGCGGATTCTCCGGATCCGACAGATCCACCGCAAACAACGGATCCATATTCCGATAGGTGACAAAATAGCCGATATCTCCCATAAAACGGGCGGAATAAATCATTTCTCCCGGCGCCAGTCCGTCGATCTGGCCGGTAACCTGCATCTGCTCGTTCAGCACATAAACGTAGTTGGTCTGCTGGTTTCCATCCCATCCGGACAGAAGCAGCCGCAGGTAGCCATCCTGCTCATTCAGCGCGTATTCGTCTGTCAGCTCCCCGGCCAGGGTAACTCCCGCCACCGCATGGAAAGTGCCGTCCTCATACGCAAACCGTACCAGATCCGTTCTGGTTTCCGCGCTGTCCCAATGGATGTACCGGAGGTAAATGCTGTCCAATGTGACAGAAACCTGCCATCCGCCGTTTAACACTGCCTTCTGATCCTGGATCTCCCCCGGTTTTTCTAAATCCACCGATGTCATCAGCAGATACTGGCAGGAGTCCCAGGCTTCCAGGCCATCCGACGGCGCGTAGAGATCCTCCGGCGGAATCAGCCGATCATCCTGGGTACAGGGGAGGAATATATCCGGCGAATCTGCCGTTGCCATGGTCTCCAGAGAGGATGCATACTCGCTGAAAATGTACAGATGATTTCCTGTTTTTCTGGAAGTGATATACTGTCCGTCCCTGGTGGTTCTCCCCAGAAATTCCGGATTTGCCGGATCGCTGATATCATACACATCCGCCACCGTGCGGGTGGCGCTATCCATCCGGTACATATCCTCGGATTCCTGACGCATCTGGCTCTGGAAAATATTTCCGGCAAGAATCATCTGGTTCCCGTCCACATACATTTCCTGATAACTGATCTGAGCGTCCGCTGTCTCCGGACGAATCGTCGCCAACAGGGTGGCATTTCCCTCCTGGGCCCGGTAAATCTTCACGGTCTGGGAGGATTTCAGCACATAAATACAGCTTCCATCCGTTTTTACCACATCACCCTCATCCACTCCTTCCACCAGAAGGTTGGTTTCCGAATAATCCTGCTGTCCTGCTCCCGCGGATGAGGTATCCGCGGCTGCCTCCGTGGCCACGCTGGCTGTGGAATCCATCGTTCCCCATCCGGCGTCATATGCTTCCGTAGTCTCCGTATTCTCCGTCTGCTCCTGGTACGCCTGCTTTGCCATTTCCCGGATCTCATCATAGCTGACGGTACGGAAATAATCTTCCACATTGCCTCCGTCATCCGGCTGCGCTGCCGTATCCTGTGCATCTGCCACCGCCTCAGCAGATCCTTCCGCCGCTGCTTCCGCGGTTCCTTCTTCCGCCGTCTCAACGGTTCCTGCCGAATCGGCTGTCCCCGCGCTTTCTGCTGCGGTTGACGTATCGGAAGCGCTGCCGGACATATCGCTTCTTCCCTGCAGAATCCCTGTCTGTCCGATTCCGAAAAGGATCAGAAGAACCGCTGCCGCTGCCGCCGCATTCCGCAGAGCCGGGCTTCGGTACCAGGCTTTTCTCTCCTCTTTTTCCTGATTTTTTCGGTCGTTTCCGGCCTCAAGCTGCCTCTCTATATTCTCGGGTTTCAGACGCTCGGGCAGCCGGATATCTTCTGCTGTCTGTTTCAGATATTTCTTCCACTCATCCCTGTTCATCCGCGCACCTCCTCATCCTGCAGCCACTGTTCCATCTTTTTCAGAGCTCTGCTCTCCCTGGAGCGTATCGTGTTGTCGTTTCTGTGAAGAATTTTTCCAATCTCCCTGCTGGTATAGCCGGCGAAAACATGCATGGAAATAATCATACGTTCCTCCTCGTCCAGCCGGGCAAATGCCTGCCGCACCTGCAGATTTTTCTCCACGGAATCCGGCCATGCGGACAAATCATCCGGCAGCTGAACCGTCCTGTTGGTATACTCCTTCAGCTTCCGCCTGCATTTTACCGAAAGGATTTTGAAAATCCATGCCCGAAAGGCTTCCAGATCCCTCAATTTGGAAAATCCTTCATAGGCGTCCGCCACCGCGTCTCCCACCGCATCCTCCGCATCATGCTGGTTTTTTAATGTGTAAAGTGCGAAACGGTAAAGATCCTGACTGCACTCGCCATAAAGCTCCAGAAACGTCTCCTTTCCCCGATTTCCATCCATATTTTCACCTCCCTCATGCAGAACTGCCGTTCTGAAATGCATTTCGTCTATATAGTGTTGTTTTGGCAGCCAACTGTTGCATATTCTGAAAATTTTTCTGTTTTCCTCTTTGCCCTGTAATAAAATCAGGGCCTGAATCTCTTTTGTGGATATGCCGTATTCCTCTTGGCAAAGGAAAAACCAGCGACATATGACCTATCCTCAGATTGCTATTTTACCTCAAATGACGTCAGCCGTCACCAGGGTAAGCAGTGACAGCTGTTTTTTTCGTATGACAACTTTGTTCTCGGGAATTTAATGATTGTAAAAGAAGAACCGTTGACCAACGTATGACTGGACGTCGATAATTTATTATTTTGAAATAGCGCTTTCGTCTGCCAGATGGGACATATAGCAGAAAATGCTCTGAGAGTTCTTCGTTTCCCCAAAAACTCTCAGAGCATTTTCTGTTTTCCTATCTGCCGAACCATTGACCGCGCCTTATCTGACACCCTTATCCAAACATCCTCTCCTCCAGCATTGCGCACAGCGCATGATACAAAGGAAGCGTATATTCCTGTACCTGATAAGTCTCCCTCGCTGGCAGTCGAAAACAGATATCACTGTATTCTCCCAGCTCAGAAAACGTCTCGCCGGTGATTCCGATCACCTTCATTTCCATTACCCTGGCAGTTTTGGCCGCCTCCAGTACATTGACAGAACGGCCGGAGGTGGACATGGCAATCAGTATATCCCCTTTTTTTCCATAACCGTACACCTGCTGCGCAAATACCATCCGATAAGCCGTATCATTTCCCACGGCGGTCAGCAGGGCGGTATGGCTGTTCAGAGAAATAGCCGGGATACCCTTCTGCAGAGCATCCGCCAGCTTTTTTCCGTCTTTTACCGCACCGAACGCTTCCTTTTCTCCTTCGGATAAAGGGCGCTTCAGCCGGAATCCTTTCATCAATTCCCCAACAATGTGTTCTGCGTCCGCGGCGCTCCCCCCGTTTCCGCAGACCAGAATCTTGCCTCCGCTGCGGCAGCTTATCCAGAGAAGATCAAGCGCCTCCTGTACCGGTTGTTTCTTCATCTGCGGGTAAGCCTGAATAAATTCCTGATAAATTTTTCTTTCTCCGCTCATTGCTTCCTCCCTGAATCGCCACCGACAAGGCTGCGTAATCGCCAATCTGATTTCCAAGTTTGGCCGGCACAATCCGGCACCCTTTTCTGGAAATCTCCAGCGCTTCCTGCTCCACAATCCGGCTAACCACGGGCCACAGCAGTTCCTGACTTCGCTCATATACACTGCCCATGACAATAATTTCTGGATTCAGGATATCAATCAACATAGCCAAACCTTTTCCCAGATAATACCCGCTGATTTCATAAATTTCCTTTGCCAGCGGATCCCCGTTTCTTGCCGCGTCCGCCACGGATTTGGCTGTCAGCTGATCCAGTCCCGCAAGGTCCTGACAGATAGCCGGACGTTCACCGGCCTGTAGCCGCTCCAGCACTTTGGTTTTCGCCAGCTGCGCGATTCCTCCTCCGCTGCAGAACCCTTCAAAAGATCCCGCCTTTCCAAATCCCACCGGGCCGTTTTTGGACAACCGCACATGCCCCACCTCGCCGGCCATATTGTTGGCTCCGTTATAAAGCCGTCCATCCAGAATCAACCCCGCTCCCATTCCTGTACCGCAGGTAAGGAAAATCACATCCCGATACCCTCTGGCGGCACCAAATTTCCATTCTGCCAGAGCACAGGCATTGGCATCATTCTGTATGTAGGTGCGGATTCCAAATTCTTCCTCCATAATCTTCACAATGGGAATATTATCCCATCCATAGAGATTAGGCGGATTTTGAATAACACCTGTAATATGATCCAGCGGTCCGCCGCAGCTGATTCCCAGAGCTGATATCTGCTGCGGCATCAGACTGTGTTCCTCCAACATGGAGCGAATCACCGAAATCATCTGTTTTATCACTGGCCCCGGCCCTCTGGGTGCATCCGTCTGAAAGCACATCCTGTCCAGAATACGGTAATCTTCTCCCCCGGCTCTGGCGCTTCCCAGAATCACCGCGCATTTCGTTCCGCCGATGTCGAGGCCCATTATGTATTCCCTCATTCTCTGTTCTCCTTACTGTTTTCCTGCTGCGGACTTCGGCATCTATTCCAGAAAATCCGTTTCTTCCACGGTTTTCTCTGGATCTTCCGAAATCCGGAAGGTACGGATCTGATACGGTTCAAATACCGTCCGAATCTGTTTTCCGAAAAGAGGCCATTCCATCAAAACTTCTACCCGTTCCCCGGCTGTCTCATAGAACCGCGCGATATATCCGTCTCCTTTATCGGCCTTTTTCAGAGCAGACAGAACAACATGTTCATCAGACACCCGAAGATATTCCGCCTTCTGTGGACGTTTGCCCGCATGGTACGTTTCGATCACCACTGCACAGGGCTGATTCAGTTCTTCTGCCGCCTGCACAATCCCACTGTTTTTCCAACTCCCCATATGCGGAACCAGAGTATACCGGAAATCCTGAATTCCCTGATCGATGTAGGAATAATCCTCCTCTTCATCCTCCAGTACATAGGGATTGTGATGCGCATAGACCGGGCTCCTCAGTACCGTCAGATCCATGCGGTTTTTCTCCATGCTGCCACTGTATTTTCCGTCATTGAGCACTGCCAGTCCACAGATATTTTTGTGATTGTCCGTCTGCATTCCCGTCAGATCCATCCATCGCTGCATAGGCTCCTCTTCGCCGTTGCAGGCTTTCTCGATATTACCGAAAGGAATCTCATACGTTCCATGGTACTGATCCAGTTTTACCGGAAACTGCAACTTCACACAGCGAAACTTTTCCTGCCAGTTTACCCGGGCAGACACCCGGATCACTACTTCTTCCCGGTACAGGGTATAAGTCTGCACCAGTGTGGAATTTCCGTACCTGCTGATCACCCGCACGGAACTTCTCACTGGTCCGTCTTCTGTCTTTTTAATGGACACCGGAGAAAAATACCCTTCCACATCCTGGAAACGAAATACCGCATGGCTCCAGGTATCGGAGGTATCCCTTATCACAGCCGCCCGTCCCAGAACGCCGTCGCAAAATTCCGTCTGGGTATCTTTTCTCCAGATAGACGAAACTGCACCCGTCTTTTCATCAAAGCAGACCCGCAGCCGGTCATTTTCAAGTATCGGAACATTTCCTGTTTTCTTCTCCTCCGGTTGATTCGTCCGGAAAATACGGTAGGTTGCATAACCAAGCGCAGGCACCCGTGCAGCAAACGCCAGACGAACTCTGCCATTTACCTTTGCCTCTGTAGAAATTTGCTGGCAGAAGATCTCTCGGTTCTCGCTATCCTTCACCACGAACCGCCTGTCGGCAGTATCATGGAAAAATCCGGTTTCCACCTCCACCATTTCCTGTGTTTCCCAGGAATGAGGATTGAACACTACTACTGGGAGCATTTCCTCTTCTTTTTCGATATGAATATCAAAAGAAATGGCCTGAAGGCTGTAGTTTTCATTTCTGGCCGCTATGGACAAAGCTTCCCCATACTCATTTCCGGCATCTTCATAGGCACGTTCGATGGCAGAACCAGCCAGCGTATCATGGAACTGATTGAACAGCACCCGTCTCCACGCCTCGCCAAACCGATCCGGATATGGCTGTCCGCCGGAAGCCTCTGACAGCACGCCAAATTTTTCCGCCCGCAGCAGCGCATTTTCCGCCTTCCTGTTCCAACGCTTGATCTGCGACTGTGCACTGTAACATCCACTGGCATGATGCTGCAGATCCCCGTGAACCACCGGAAGATCCGTATATTTTTCTCTGATCGCGTCAAAATAAGCGTCCGGATCCGAAAAAAGGATCTCCACATTCTTCCATTCCTTCTGAATTTTGTGAATGGTTTCAATATTTTCCACCGTAGGACCGCCTCCGTGGTTTCCCACACCATAGAAACACATCAGCTCTTCCATGCCGGGATCAAATTCTTCCAGGCAGGCACGCATATGATCCTCCAGCTGTCCGAAGGTACAGTAAGAGTAAGGCAGTCGGAAAGCCAGCACCCAGGACCCGTCATCGGACTCCCAGATGAAATTTCTGGAAGGAAGTCCTTTTTCCTGGGGACCGGGGCGCATAAATACATAATTCTCCATACCGGACAGCCGCAGCATCTGAGGAATCATCCCGTTGTGTCCAAAACTGTCCACGTTATAACCTGTCCTGGCAGTCACACCAAACTTTTCCTTAAAATAGTTCTGGGACAGAAGGGCATGACGGGCAAAGGATTCCCCGGAAGGAATATTGCAGTCCGGCTGAACCCACCAGCCGCCACACAGGACCCAGCGGCCCTCTTTAATTCTGGCTTTGATTTCTGCAAACATTTTCGGATCGTTCTTTTCAATCCACTCGTAAAACTGTGCGGAACTGGAAGTAAATACCACGTCCTTGTATTCATTCAGCCGGTCCAGCGCAGACCGGCAGGTAGCCTTATTCTCCTGAAATCCTTCCTGCCAGGTCCACAGCCATACGGGATCCAGGTGCGCGTTTCCAATCATGTACAATTTTTTCATTATTGTCTCCCTTCTTTAGCCCTTGGCCGCACCGCTCATGACAAAGCCTCTGGACATATAGTTCTGCGAGAAGAAATACAGGACAAATACCGGAAGCATATATATAATAGAATAAGCCGCCAGCTGTCCATAAATTACAGCTCCGTGTTCTCCGAAAAAGCGATAAATATTCACGGATGCCGGAATTTTATCCGTAGACTGCAGCAAAATCAACGGAACGAAAAAGTTTCCCCAGCTTCCCACAAAAGTAAACATGGCCACAGTAAACAAACCTGGCAGCATCAGCGGAAGTACCACATAGATAACGCTTTTCACCGCCGAAGCTCCGTCAATCCATGCGGCTTCTTCCAGATCCACGGACACTCCATCCAGAAAATTTTTCATCATCCATATGCCGTAGGGCAAAGATGACGCCGAAAGAAAGATAATGGTTCCCCCCAGAGAATCCACCAGTTTCATCATAATAAACAACTGATATACCGGAACCATTACCGCCGTAATAGGAATAGAAGTCAAAAATAGCATTCCCATCGTAATTTTCTGCCCCATTCTTAATTCATAACGTGAAAGCGGATACGCTGCCAGGAGAGAGCATACCAGAACAATCATCGTCTGACTTACGGAAATCAGAAGGCTATTGAGAAACCCTCGCTGATTCCTGGACTCCGAAAGGATCGCCCGGAAGTTTTCCATACTTATACTTTTAGGTATAGAAAATGCCTGGCTGGCCTGCGGATTAAAAGCTGCAAATACCAGCCACAGAAGCGGCAGGAGGAACGCAATGGCGATAACAATCAGAATGACATAAGGAATTACTTTTTTTACTGCTTTCTTTTTTCTCATTTTTCTCCCTCCCGTCAATTTTTGGGTAGTGTCAAATACTACCCGTTTTTTTTGTTTACAAATCCTTTAGAAACCTTGATTTTAAGGGAAATCTGCAATAAAAAGAGCATTGACCTCCCTTTTCTGGTATAATGTCAATCGCCAAACCAACCTTATACAAAAGGAGACAATGCTCAT
>DVIN01000068.1 GCA_018711275.1 Candidatus Pullilachnospira intestinigallinarum | reverse complement strand
ACCTCCATTTCAATTTTTTCTTCTTTCTCTATTTTCTGCAGCATACCGTCCATAACGCCGGTAACCGCCATATCATCGTCACAAATCGCAATCCTCATCCTGCATGCACCTTCCCCTCATATTCGGATGTGGTTTACCTGACCGGTTCAGACTTTTATTTTCTCTGCTACCGGTCGTACGGCCATAAAGCTATTCCCTGTAAAGGGGCATCTGCCTTGCCGTCATGAATATAGCAAAAATCTGAACAGTTACGATTTTACCATATTTCATGCCCCTTATAAATATTTTTCCTGGAAATTTGTCATTTTTTGATGTTTTATACTCATTTGTGCATAATCAGCTTTGGGTTTCGTATAATTATACAATCATATTTTGAGCCATTAATTACAAAAAGAAGGAAAACACCAGCCGCATGCTTTCCTTCTTTTCTCCGTCTCTCAGATGCTTCTGTGAAGCTTCTGCCTGATTTTTTCTGTATATTGCCAGTACTCCCTCCGCAGCCGTTCCCGGTAAGCGTCGCTGACCGGGAGGGTTTCTCCGTTTACCATCCGAACGGCGCTGCCGTCCAGCCAGTGGATATGCCAGTAATTGACAATATAGGATTTGTGAATCCGGAAAAACATACCGCCGGCGGCCCGAAGCCGCTCCTCCTCTTCGTCCAGCTTCCCGTAAAGGGAGTACTCTTCCAGCTCTGTCTTTATCACCAGTTTATGGTTTCTGGACTCCAGATAACAAATCCGCCGGTAGGGCACATGGTACGTTCTCCGGTTAAAATTAAACACATAGTATTTCCGTTCATCCGTCATCCGGCGGATGCTGCGCTCCAGCCAGTGGAGAAATTCCTGCCGTTCCACCGGTTTTTTCAGATAAACCGCCGGCATGATATCGAAAATCTCCTTGATCCTGGATTCATCCGCGGCCAGAACCAGAAATACGGTCTCCTCATCGGTTTCCCGTATGGTTTTTGCCAGCTGAATCCCGTCCGTATCCGCAAGCTCCGATTCCAGACAGATAATGTCATAGGACTCCTGCTCCATAATTTTCCGAACCAGCTGTGCGCCGCTTTTCATGGTATCGATATGAATCTGCACATGCCCCCTGGCCCCGCGTTCCTCCAGAAAGTTTTCCAGACGGATCATGGTCTCCTCTTCCCTGTCGCAGATGGCCAGCCGGATATACCGCAGCCTGTTTTCCATTTTTCCATCAGCCTCCATCGTTCTGCATTTCACATACCGTTATTATAAGCAGAAATGAGGCTTGTGCCGGATTATTGTCAGGAATGGCCGCTTTTCTGTCATTTTTGGCAGCAGCCGTCAGTCATGCCGCTGGCCCGGATGATCGTATGTCTCGCAGAATCTCCCCGCCATGGCCGGAGGTTCTCCCTGAACATACAGATGCGCCGTATCTCCAAAGGCTGTCATCCGGAATGCGGCGATTCCTCTGCGCCGCTCCTCCGTCACGAAGGTGGTAATTCCCGTGGGCGCTTCGATGGTATTCTGCCAGAGTACCATCGGGGAAATTCCCAGAAGATGGCCCGCCAGCACACAGGTGAGCCCGAAATGACAGAAAAACACCAGTGTATCCTCATTGGGTTTCTTTACCTGGTAAAAATTCCCCTGCTGTTCATAACCGTGTTCTGCCAAAAGCCGGTCAAAATTTTCCGTCACCCACTGATACTCCTCCTGCACGCCTCCCTGCCGGAAAACTTCCGGCTCTGTCCACCGGTCTCTGTCATAAAAGCGCCCGTCCCTGGTCCAGTCCTGGGGCAGCCAATCCCAGGCAATGGATTTCTCATCCGGTGTATCCGGCCGCCGGATCCTGCAGGCAAACTCCCGCAGCCACTCACACTCCACAGCCTGCCGCCCCATCTTTTCCAGCGTAAAGGACGCCGTATCCTTCGCCCGGCCCAGAGGAGAAACGTAAAACTCTTTCACATCCATTTTGGAAATCCGCTCCGACAGATAACGAGCCTCCTTCCAGCCCTTCTCTGTCAGGGAATCTTTCTCATAATCCGGATCACCATGCCGGATCAGCAATAATTTCATAAATTGTGCAGCTCCTTTCTTTTCTTCCGTTCTTTTCCTGTATTCCAGCGCTCTTTTTTCTCACTGCGAACGTGCGCCTCCTGATCATACACTGTCAGTATCACATTCTTCACCTCCGCCCTGTGTTTCTTCAAAATCCAGCTCCCGCAGGCAGTTTTCCGCCTCCTTCTCACTCAACCGGAAGTGATTCTGTAAAATTTCCACAATTTTCTCAGAAGACATACCTTCTCCCTTATGGTATAAAACCACCTGCCTTAGCACTGACCTACTTCCCTTTTCCCAGCCTTCTCGCCGTCCTTTCTGTAATCCTTCCTGCCAACTCTCATTTTTCTCATTGCGAATGTGCGCTTCCTGATCGTACTCCGTCAGTATCACATCTTTCACCTCCGCTCTGTGTTTCTTCAAAAAATCCGCCAGGATTCCCTTCTTAATACTTTCTCGCACCGCCATATCCACCGCCTCTTCCGGGTTTCCCCGCATTTCCCTCAGACGCCGTCTCACCAGCTCCACAAACATGGCATATTCATACAGAACCCGGCAGTCCTCCATCAGCTTCTGATTATGCCCCACATTGATATTGATCACCGTGGCACGGCACTCCAGGCATGGCGCCTCCTCTCCACTCCGTTCATAAGCCTCCGACAGCGCAATCGTCTGGCGGTCCGGCTCCTGTTTCGTCCCGTTATAGAACACCAGGTAACGGGGCATGGGCAGCTTCACCCGCCTGCTTCCATAGATGTCCAGTCCCCGCGCGTTCACATACCCCTGGTAGATCTGCGACAGGTAAAACATTCCTCTCAGCGGCATATTGGGATTGAACGTACTCTGCGCCTCATACAGATTCATAAAACTGTCAATCAGAAACGACAGATCGTTTTTGATCCCCATGTAAATGGCATTTTCAATGGTGGTAAACTCCAGTTCCTCCGGATCCTGATAGGAGGTTCCGTTCACTGCGTTGTAAAGACTCAGCAGCGACGCCTTGTCACTGAACAGCATCCGGAACAGGCTGTCCTTATACTTCCGGTTCACGCCTCCTGCTTTTGCCCTTCTGTCTGGTCGGTTCTGTCTGTGTCTCTGCTTTCCTGCTGCTTTTTTCATATCCGGCTCCTTTCTCTGACGCGGAACGCTTCCGCGGTTCCAAACAGGAGCTCCCGGTATGCAAAAGCAGTGTATCCTTCCAGAAAAGTATACCAAAAATACCCCAGCCACACAACGCCCGGCATCTCCCATTTTCAGCATTTTTAACTATCACAGGGTAACTGTCCGGAGAACACCGGACAAATGATTTGAAATGTAAGGACAGTATAGCAGACTTCCCATCCATCAGCAAGAAAAATTTTACCCGGGTCATACAGAAACGCGGCAGCTTGGCCTTTTGCCTTCCTTGCCGCAGCCGTATGCACACAGGCCGCGATTTCCGCGGCCTGATGCCGGCAGCCCTTCTGTACAGCCCGGGTTTTTTATAAAAGTTTTTAAAGCACCGGAAAGTTCACGAAGCGTTCTTTCCG
>DVIN01000006.1 GCA_018711275.1 Candidatus Pullilachnospira intestinigallinarum | reverse complement strand
AGCCACAGTGTCAGGGCAAAACCCGTCATGGAGCTTCCCAGCTGCGAAAGGGACTGGGTACTCCACAGAATAAGAAATGTTTTCAGTTCTTTTATGGAATTTTTCATTTTTACTTTGCTCCTTTGATTTTTTTATTTTCATCAAAGCGCAAAGCCTGAGGACTCGGTTACTTCACGGACAGTCCGCCTGCGGAATCCGTTTCAGATACGCTCCCTGCAAAGCATTCCGGCGATCCGTCTTTTTCGGTAACCTGTTCCTCCATGCAGCGTCCTCAGACCTTGCATGGAGCAAATCCAATGCATAATCTCATAATAACTTCTCCCATATTTTCCAGAGCTCCGCCTGCTTTCCGGCTGCGGCAGCCCGGATTTTTGATTTATTGCTTCTGTAATTTCCTTATCCCGTATGGTACCGCATTTTCTCCTGCCCGTCAATCCGTCAAAAGGCGTCAAAAGCCACGCCACAATTTCTTTGCACCGGCGGCCTGGCGATGATATAATAAAACCATCCATTATTCCGGGCAGGCTTGTCAACAGTCCACAGCCTGGGGGCCATGGGATTCCGCCTGCCGCAAACGAAAGGATTCTGTTGCTTATGAAAAAAATTCTCATTATTCAGGGCGGGGGACGCCCCCGCGGAAATACTGCCCAGCTGGTGGAACAGTTCAGAAAAGGCGTGGAGGAGGCCGGACACCAGACGGAACTGATTTCTCTGCTGAAGCATCCGGTGAACGGCTGTCTGGGCTGTAACGCCTGCCGGTACGGAAAACCGTGTATCCAGAAGGACGCTTTCCATGATCTGGTTCCCAAAATCATGGAGGCGGACTGCGTCGTTTTCGCGTCGCCTCTGTATTTCTGGACCATTTCCTCCAGAATCAAGGCATTCATTGAACGCTTCTACTGCATCGCCCGGGAGGATCCCGATCCCCCGCTGGGGAGATATGAAAAATATCCGGTAAAAGACTGTGCCCTGCTGATGACCTCGGCGGACAATTACTTCTGGACCTTTGAGCAGGCGGTCTCCTACTACCAGTTCACACTGATCAACTATATTGGTTTTCATGACAAAGGAATGCTTCTGGCCGGAGGCTGCGGCGATACCAACGGGAAACCGCGCATCGGAGAGACCACGCATCTGGAGGAAGCCCGAAAATTCGGAAGGGAGCTGTATCCGTGAAACTTCTTGCATCTGACGCCATGGCACTGGCCATCGATTATCAGGTTCGTCTGCTGCCATCCATTCCGGATTCGGATCTGCTGCTCAAGCGTTCTTCCCTTCTGCTGGAAGGACTTCGTCTGCTGAAGGTTCCCACCCTGATCACCCAGCAGTATACCAGGGGACTGGGCATGTCCCATCCTTCCATTTTTCAAAGCGCGGGGACAGATAAGTATCTGGAAAAAATCACTTTCAGCTGTTACCAGTCGGATACTATCCGACAGACGATTCAGGATCTTCACCGCCCGCAGATCATCCTCTGCGGCATTGAAGCGCATATCTGTGTTCTGCAGACCGCGCTGGATCTTCTGGATGCCGGATTTTCCGTGGTCTTTGCCGGGGACTGTATCTCCTCCCGCCATTCCCGTGACCGGTCGGCTGCCTTTGAACGTCTGATCCAGGCCGGAGCGATTCCCACAACAGCGGAGGCCCTGCTGTATGAACTGATGGTGACGGCAGAGCATCCGGCGTTTAAGAAGATTTCCGGTCTGGTGAAACAGGGCTGATACTTTCATCCGAACTGCAGTTTCAGGTGACAGCGGAGCCGGAAGGGCCAACTGTTGCATTTTAAGAAAGAAGGTGCTGACATGCCGGAAAAAAACTATTATCAGACACAGTATGAGTCCCCTGTGGGAACCCTGACGCTGGGCGCTGCGGGAGACGCGCTGGTGGGCCTGTGGCTTCCCGGACAGAAATATTTTGCCGCTTCTGTGCCAGTGGAAATGATCCCCGACAACGATCTTCCCATTTTCCACCAGACCAGAGACTGGCTGAACCGTTATTTTGCCGGAGAACAGCCCTCGCCCTCCGCGCTTTCGCTGGCTCCTTCCGGCAGTGATTTCCGTCGGATGATCTGGAATCTCCTGTTGGAAATTCCTTACGGCCAGACAATCACCTACGGCCGTCTGGCAGAACTGGCCGCCGGCAAAATGAACCGTCCCCATATGTCCGCCCAGGCCGTCGGGGGCGCGGTGGGGCACAATCCCATTTCCATCATCATACCCTGCCACCGGGTGGTGGGAACAGACGGAAGCCTCACCGGATACGCGGGCGGTGTGGAGAAAAAGCGGTGGCTGCTGGTGCATGAAGGGGCTCTGACGGGCTGCTGATTTTATTCTGTTTTCTTCCCGTCATCCGGCAGTTCATATGCCTTCAGCTGACAGTTTTCCAGGCTGTAGTGGTGAAAAGCTTCCTCATCAATATCCTCAAAATAAGTATGCACCACCCGGCTGACAGCGCCGTGGCACACCAGCAGCACCGTCTCCCCCGGATACTTTTGGGGAATCTCATCCAGCAGACTGTAGATCCGATGCGCCACCTCCAGCACGGACTCCCCGCCGGGATACCTGGTGGTCATGTTCCGTTTCGCCTTCCAGAACTCGGGAGAGGTACGGGGTACTCCTTCCAGACGGCCAAAGCTGTGCTCAATCAGCCGCGGCTCCGTCTCCATGGGAACCTGAATATAGGTATTCGCCAGCCGGGCAGTTTCCCTGGCCCGGGACAGGGGAGAAACCAGCATCCTGGTAATTCCCTTTCCTTTCACCCGCTCCGCCAGCTCCATGGCCTGCCTGCGTCCCTTCTCCGTCAGCGGCACATCCGGCCTTCCGCAGACCCGATCCTCCACATTCCATGTGGTTTCCCCGTGACGTGTTATGTAAATCTTCATCTTCTTTTCCGCCTTTCTTCCTTTTCGCAGACAATTTCTGCCGCCTGAAAACATGATTTCAGGCCATGCCACCAGTTTATCCCACCTTTCCGTCAAAATCAAGAAGCTGCGTTCTTCCTGCAATTTTTTTATTTTCGTGAGATATTTTTCGGTTCTGCAAGGTATTATTTATGACAATGGATATTTACCGGACAGATTTTCGCAGGTTTACGTCAGAAAAAGTCCGCGGCATATATTTGCCATTGTCTTTGAAAGGCCTTTCCGAAACTATAAACGCAGCTAAAGGATGATTTACATGACCAGAGAAGATTTTCATGAAAAAATCCAGCTTTACGGCGATTCCATTTTCCGCACAGCCCTGCATTGTCTGCGGCATGTGCCGGACGCGGAGGACGTTACACAGAATGTACTGCTGAAGCTTTACCGGAACCGGACGCCATTTGCCTCGCCGGAACATGAAAAGCGCTGGGTTCTCCGGGTAACCGTCAACGAGTGCAAAAAGCTGCGCTCCTCCGCCTGGTTCCGTCATACGGTATCCATGGAAGAATACCAGCTGGAGCATCCCTTCCGGGAACCTGGACAAAGCGAATTGTTTCTGGCCGTGATGTCCCTTCCCGCCCGGTACCGGATCGCGGTTTATCTGTATTATTATGAGGGTTACTCTGTACGGGAAATCAGTGAAATGCTGGGCCGCAGGGAATCCACCGTCCAGACGCACCTGATGCGGGCCCGAAAGTTGCTGAAAGAAAAATTACAGGAGGAATGGAGCTATGGAAAGGAAACGAAACCAGTTTAAAGAAACTTTCTCACAGGTACACGCTTCTTCCGCCTGTCTGGAGGAGGTCTATACCATGACAGAAAACAGAAAAACCACAAGACCCAGAAAATTCATCGCCAGACGGTTGGTGGTGCTGGCCGCCGGAGCCATCGCGCTGGCAGGCTCCACCATCGCCGTGAACGCCGCCACAGGAAACCGGCTGCTGCGGCATTTCACCGTCATCATCGGCGGAAAGGAATACCAGGCCGAAGAGATCGAAGGAAAAGAAAATGTTTACCAGATGGAAAACGGAGCCACCATCACTTTCTCACCCGGCCCTGCCTCCTCCGGGGAGGATGCTTCCGGGGAGGAAGAGAACTTTGAAGTGGAGATGGAACTGGACAACGAAACCGATGAAGCTTCTGTTTCCGTATCGGAACCGGCTTCCGGTGTTTCCGCGGAGGACACTTCCAACGCCAAATAAGGCGCATCAGGTATCATGCGCCCACCGATAAGATGTATTTATCCCAGGCTGTCACGGCCTGGGATATCTGCCGTGGCCTGAACCCTGGAAGTCAAGACTATCGGCTTAGCCGGTGATCCTGATTTTAAGAGATCGATTCGTTCACTGATAAGCATAGTCACCCCTTTCAGTTTTTCCTTCGCTTTCCCCCGGATTTCCGTTCAACTCAGAAAAAATTTTTGATGACAATGCAATCTGTTTATCCAGAGGATCGCTGGAGCGTTATGTCAACCGCCAGACGCTATGTGATTACTCCTGTCATTCATTTTGCACACAAAAATAGCGCCCTCACTCTGGTAAAGTAAGGCGCTATTTCTTGTAAAACCTTATTTTCCGACGGTCAGGTGTGCGCTGACCAACGACTCTTTTGCGAAACCTGTTATGTGCCGTTGGCAGGAAATTTTCAACCGCAAATTACGAAACCGCCTATATCTGCTCCAGAATCGACTTCTTCAGCAGGCTCCTCCCGGAAAGCGCCATTGCCGCCGTGCAGAGGATCAGGTTCACCAGCGCCATGCCGATCACATACCCTCCGGAAATTGCCGTCTGCGGATGCAGGTACAGATACACATGCACCATAAAGTAATACAGTACCTTCTGCACCAGCCAGTACAGCACCGCCATCACCAGACTGGAGGCGATACCGTACCGCAGCCCCTCCTTCATGAGCATTTTCAGAAATCCCGCATCCGTGATTCCCATGGCTCTCAGTACGGAAAATTCGTATCTCCGCTCCGCCACCAGATACTGCATACTGTTCATGATATGCAGCATACTGATGGCCAGAAGCACCGCCGCGATACCCACAAAAAACAGGATCTGCTGATTCAGATACAGGTTCTGGGCCGCAATCTGCGCCGAATAGTCCCGGACCACGCACCTGCTGATTCCGGCTGTGGCGCTGCGGATGGCGTCCGCTGCCGCCGCGGCGTCCTGCCCGTCTTCCACGGAAATGCTGATGGTCTGGTATCCGGTGACACCGAAATTTTCCTCCATCTGCTCATTGGTCATGATAATGTCCACCACATTGTCGCCCCCGTCTCCGATGAAGGTGTCCACCTTGGCCAGCGGACGGCTGACCAGCGCATCCACCGTAAAAGAGGTCTCCCGGTAATTCTCTGCCCCGGAAAGGAATTTCAGCACCTCCGGATCCGCGGCGGAATCTTTCGGAGTTTTCACCTGTATGGTATCCCCTGCGTACACATCGATGCCATCGTAATTTCCCTGGCCGTCCATCAGCGTTTTGAAAATCACCGTATTGTCCCGCCGCATCCGGTCCGGATCGATTTCGCCCTCCAGCAGATAATCATTCAGGCTTTCCAGCATTTCATCGTCATATCCGTAAATATTCACCTTCAGGCGGTAATCCGCCTGGCCGGTCTGTACAATCCGGCCGTTATATTTCTCCATCAGCTGCGGGTCCGGATCAAATCCTTCCTCCCCGGCCGTCTCCGCGTAAAATTCCGGCCAGTGGAAACTTCCGTTTTCCAGCGGCACCTCCCCCAGCATATAGCGCACCGGCAGCACGGTCTTAAGCCCGGAAATCTCCTGAAGCTGACCGGTCACATCCGCGGGAATCGTATCGGAAAGGCTGTCGGAATCCTCATACACCTGGATATCCGATCCCAGGCCGTCATCGGCCTTAAAGGTCAGATCATTGTTGATTCTGGTATTCTCCGTCACATACGCCGCTCCCAGGAAAATTACGCTTCCGATGGACAAGGAGAGCAGAATCCCGGCAAAGGTTCCCTTCCGGGAAAACATAAACCGCTTTGTGAGAATCCCCGTCAGATTTTCCCGCTTCAGGCTGTAAATGTTCCAGTTTCTCTTCCCTTTTCCCCCGTCGCCTGCCAGCATCTGGCGGATGGTCAACCTGCGCATTTTCCTCACCAGCAGCAGACTGACCGCCGCCAGCACAAGGATCAGGAAAAATGCTCCCAGCCACAGCACTTTCCAGTTTACATAAAAATCTCCCGCATCCGGCAGGGCAGATACCGACAATGCCTCTGTTGTGGCTTCCGTGTCCACACCGGAGTGCAGCGTCACATTTCTGGGAATAAAAATCCGTCCGAAACTCCGGTAAATCAGGGCCGCGGCTCCATTTCCCAGCGCCGCGCCAAAACCGTAGCCCGCCGCGAAAATCATCAGAAGCTCTGCCAGCAGCATCCCGAAGGCCGCCCCCTGCGTCATTCCCAGCGTCTGCATCACACTGTACTGGGACATCCGCTTCAGCACCGACACCTGAAAAATACTGTAAATGACAAAGGCGGAAAATATTGCCAGCGCCAGCAAAACGGCCCCTTCCGTCATGGCCTCATTTTCATTGAGCGTTCCCCATACCCAGGGAATTCCCATGGAGGGATCCGTAAATGCCGTGGCAATCTGCCGCATGGAAAGCTCCTGGGTATTGCCGCCCACATAGGTGGAAATGCCATTGTTCCTGGCAACGGTACTGCCGTCAACGCCATACTGCCGGGTGAAGGCCACGATCTGGTCGCTTATGAGACGGGATTCCCGGAACTTCAGGTACAGGAAGCTTCCGTTCATCCCATAGTCCAGCTTTTCGCTGACAAACACCTGCATACTTACCCCCAGAAGATCCGCCAGCTTCGGCGGCATCTCTGTGAGAATTCCGCTGACCGTGAAGGTTTCCCCGTCCAGTGTCACCTGACTGCCCGGCTTTGCCTCCACACCCAGATTCCGGAGAGTCTGGGCGTCTGCCGCGATTTCATGAACTTCACCGGGGTAGCTGCCCTCCACAATCCTGCGCCCCATCATATCCAGATAACCGGTATCTCCGTATACCAGCTGAATGTCAAAGGGGTCCGTGATGGCTTTGCGCACCGTCTCCACCCCATACGCTTCCACCTGGAAGCCTTCCCCCTCGGGATTCTGCTCAAACTCCTCCATCCAAGGGAAATCACAGCGCATCTCATAGTGCCAGTCCCCGTATTCCTGCCGGGCATTTTCTTTGGCCGCTTCCTTTCCGCTGAAAAACAGGGAACCCACACAGGTAAACAACGCCGCCGACAGAAGAATTCCCACAAACAGGGCCGCTGTCTGTTTTTTATAATACCTCAGGCTGGCAAGGGCCAGACGAAACGCGTTTTTCATCCCAGCTCACCATCCCTTCCCGCCTCCATTACACCGGCCATGGATTTCGCGGTTCCGGCTGACGGGCCCAAGCCACTGGCTGCACTGGCGGTGACAGATACGCCGGAGATGCCAGAGGAACCGGCGCCGGCTGCCGGCTGTGCTTCCCCGTCTTTGCAGACCACCGTACCGAGCGGCCTCTCCCAGATCTGGCCATCCTCAATACGGATGATCCGGTCACAGGCCTGGGCCAGCGCCTCGTTGTGGGTCACCATCAGAATTGTCTGGTGATACCTGCGGCTGCTCTCCTTCAGCAGCCCCATCACCTCCACGGTGGTACGGGAATCCAGATTTCCCGTGGGCTCGTCCGCCAGAATCACCGCCGGTTTATTGGCCAGCGCCCGGGCCAGAGCCACCCTCTGCTGCTGTCCGCCGGACAGCTCGTTGGGATACCGTTTCCGTTTCTCCCAGATCCCCAGCTCCTTTAAAAGCTCCCGGATATATTCATGATCCACATGCTTTCCCCGGTCAAAAGTCACTGGCAGCGCCACATTGTCATATACATTCAGCACCGGCATCAGACTGTAATTCTGAAACACAAACCCGATATTCCGCCTCCGGAAAATAGTCAGCTCCTTTGGCTTTAATGCCGCAATATCGTGACCCCGGATGATAATCTGTCCCTTTGTGGGCGTATCCAGGCCGCCGATCAGATTCAGCAGCGTACTCTTTCCCGATCCGGAAGTCCCCACAATGGCGATAAATTCCCCCTGCTTCACCGAAAAGCTCACATCCCGCAGGGCATGCACCTGACTCTCCTTTTCCCCGTATATCTTATGAATCCCTTTCACCTGCAAGATGTTCATCAACAGCACTCCTTTCTTTCTGTCTCAATCATAGCAGGCAGTTCTTTCATTCTCCTGACAGATTCTGGTTCAAATTCTGACAGTTTTGTAAGAAAATAGAGAAAGTGCTTCCCTCTCCCGGCACGGAGCTGGCCGTCAGATATCCTTTTTCCCGCTCCAGAATCAGCCGGGAAAGGTACAGGCCGATGCCGGAACCCTCCAGATTTTCCACATCCTTGCTACGGTAGAAACGCTTGAAAATCTCCGTAAGCTCCTCCGGGCGGATGCCCCTTCCGGTATCCTGGACGGCGATTTCCGTGTACATTTCCGTGGAATGAACCCGTATGGTGATGCTGCCTCCCGGGCTGGTGTACTTCACCGCGTTTTCCAGGATATTCACCAGCACCTCGGCAGTCCATTTCCGGTTATGCCACAAAATCCGGTCCTCGAAAGGCTCCGTGACGATGGAAATATTCCGCCCGTCTGCCCGGTCCCACACGGCGGTCACCGCATCCAGAATGGTAGCCTTCACCGGAAGCGGCCCGGCCTCAAACACAACAGCGCCCTGCTCCAGATTCACCATCTTGAACAGGGACTGCAAAATCCAGTCGATTTTCTCCGACTGCTGTTTCATTTTCTTCAGAAACTTCTTCCGGGTGTCATGATCCAGTCCATCCTCCTCCAGCATTTCCCGGTACATCATCAGGCCCGCCAGCGGTGTCTTCAGCTGATGGGACATGTTGGAAATCAGGCTTTTCACCTGTTCCTTTTCCTCCTGTGCCTGAGAAATACTGCCATCCACCTTCTCCTGAATCCGCTTCGCCTTGGAGGCCAGGGAAGAGATTTCCCCCTCCCGGATGTCCGACTGGGAAATGGGTTCCCCGTCCAGAATCTCATCCAGCATCCGGTCGATGACCCGGTACATTTTCCGGTTCCTCCGCCAGCCGTAGAGGCAGCCGGCGCCAAAAAGAACCGCCAGTCCGGCCAGTATCGCCGTCATTGGTCTCCCTCCTTCCACACATAGCCGATCCCGTGCACGGTCCGGATCCTGGCAGGATGACCGGGATCTTCCTCAATCTTCGCCCGCAGCCGCCGGATATTCACCGACAGCGTATTTTCATCCACAAACTTTCCCTGGCTGTCCCACACATGCTCCAGGATCTGTTCCTTGGAAAGCACCCGGTTCCGGTTCTCCATCAGGTACAGAAGCAGCTGGTATTCCACCCGGGAAAGCATGACCTCCTCATCCTTGCGGTACACCCGGCAGCCGTCCCGGTCCACGGTGATCCCTCCCGATACCAGCCGCATATCCGGCGCGCTGCTGTTGAGGATTTTCCGGATTCTCGCCTTCAATACCGCCAGGGAAAAGGGCTTCGACATAAAATCCGCCACGCCCAGTTCCAGCGCCTTTACCTCATCCATTTCCGTATTGCGGGCCGTCAGCATGAACACCGGTATGGTTTCACCGGCCCCGATCTGCGTACACAGATCAAATCCGCTGCCGTCCGGCAAATTGCAGTCCAGCAGCACCAGGTCGAAGGATTCCCCGCGGATCCGCTCCAGCCCCTCCCGCTTTGTCCCGGCGCACCGGATTTCGTATCCGTCCATCTGAAGGGAAAATGCCAGCCCCTCTCTGAGATCTTCGTCATCCTCTATAATCAGTATTTTTCTCACAGGCCGTCTCCTCCTTCCCTTCTGTGAAATGTATCCATCCACGCCCCATACCGCTGATAATTCCCATACTTGCTGTTATAAATCTCCCGGTATTTCTCCCTGGGCATATAGACAGTATCCCGCACCCGGCTCATGGCATTTACCGCCTCCCGGTAGGAATCGTACCCGCCGGCCGCCTTTCCCGCCGCCAATGCCGCGTAAATGGCAGACCCCAGCGCCGCCGTCTGCGGTTCTGCGGCCACCTTCACCGGCCGCTGAAGGATATCCGCATAGATCTGCAGGATCAGGGGATTTTTCCCGGCGATTCCCCCGCTGGCCGTCACCTCCCGGATCTTCACCTCTGCCTCTGACCGCTCCATGATCTCCAGAATCTGCCTGGCGTCAAAGGCCGTGGCCTCGATCAGCGCCCGGAAAATTTCCTCCGGTTTCGTCTGCAGCGTAAGCCCCGCCAGACTTCCCGTAAGGTCCGTATTCACATAGGGCGTCTTGTTTCCGTTAAACCAGTCCAGCGCCAGCACTCTGCTTTTGCCGGGATCCACCTTTCCCGCCAGTTCTGTCAGATACTGATAAATATCAAGTCCCTTTTCTTTGGCCTGCTCATAATAAGAAGCGGGAACACAGGATTTCACAAACCACTCCAGCGCGTCGCCCACGGCGGCCACGCCGGACTCCAGCCCGTAATACCCCGGAATCACCCCATCCCTTACCGTTCCGTAAACGCCCATTCCCCGGAAGGGTTTTTCCGAAAACGCCATAATCACCGACGACGTTCCCAAAACCAGCATCAGCTGATCCTTCCCCATAATGTGGCTGCCCGGCGCGCCCGCATGGGAATCAATGACGCCCGCGGCCACGGCAGTTCGCGGGGACAATCCCAGCTTCCGGGCCCAGACTTCGTTGAGAAGGCCGATGGATTTTCCCACCGGACAGACTTCCCCAAACAGTTTGCTTCCGTTCAGCCGTTCATCCAGCTTTGCCAGAAATCCCTCCTGGGGAAATCCGTTTTCCGCTGACCACCAGGCCTTGTACCCCGCCATCGACACACTACGCTTTTCCGAGCCGGTGAGCAGCCAGGTCAGCCAGTCCGCGGCCTCCAGAATCCGATGAGAAGCCTGATACACTTCCGGGTCCTCCCGGAGCATTTCCAGCACTTTCGGATACAGGATTTCCGAGGAAATCTCCTCTCCCAGCTTCCCGCCGATCTCCTCCGCTTCCTTCTGGGCGCCGTGATGCTTCCACAGCTTCACATAGGCATGGGGCTGGTTCCGGTATGCGGGAAGGCTGCACAGCGGCCGTCCCTCCGCATCCACAGGCAGCACCGTACAGGAAGTAAAATCGATGGCCAGCCCGATGATATCCGCCGGATCCGCTCCGCTCTCCCTGACAAGTTCCCCAACCAGCGCCTCCAGCACTTCCGGATAATCCTCCGGATCCTGCAGCGCCGTCCCCTCCTTCAGACGGGTGATCCCGTCCGGCAGAAACGCTTCCATGACCCCGTGACGGTATTTCCGCTCCGCGGACGCCAGAATTTTTCCGTCAGCGCACCTGGCAAGCACAGCCCTTCCCGAAAGGGTTCCGAAATCCATCCCGATTACATACTTATCATTTTCCATTTTCCGTCCTCATTTACCTGCAAATACTTCTTTTCCGCTTTCCCTGTCCATCAGCCCGAATTCTTTTTTCAGAAATACCGCCGCCAGTATGGCCGCGATCAGATCCGCCGCCGGCGCCGCGTACATGATGCCGTCGATTCCCATCACCAGCGGGAGCAGCAGAATCAGCGGCAGAAGAAAGATAATCTGCCGGGTCAGGGAAAGAAATACTCCCCGTATGGCCTTCCCGATGGAGGTGAAAAAGTTGGAGGCAATACACTGCAGCCAGTTCAGGAACGTAAAGAACATATAGATATGAAAATACCGCTCCGCGAACAGAAAATATTCCTCGCTTCCGGATCCGAAAATACTGATGATCTGCCGGGGAAATAGCTGAAACACCACAAAGGCGGCCAGCGAAATGATCAGGGAAGCCATGGATGCCTTTTTCACCGTCTCCTTCACCCGGTCATATTTTTTCGCTCCATAATTGAAGCTGACAATAGGCTGCAGCCCCTGGGCAATTCCGATCACCACGGCAAAGTAAATCATCCCCACTTTGGAAATGATCCCCGCACAGGCCAGCGGGATTTCGCTGCCATAATCCGACAGGCCGCCATAATAGGTGAGACTGTTGTTCAGCACAATCTGCACCACCATCATAGCCAGCTGATTGCAGAAAGGGGACATGCCCAGGGCCACCACCTGTAAGCAGTAACCGGGACGAAGGCCCAGAGACTTCCAGGTAAGCTTCACCGTCTTAAATCTTGTAAGATATCCGATGACCATAAAGCCCGAAACCACCTGTCCGATCACAGTAGCCCAGGCCGCTCCTGCCATTCCCATGTCAAAGCCGAAGATAAACAGCGGATCCAGGATTGTATTAATCACCGCGCCCGCCAGGGTACAGAACATGGAAAACCGGGGGCTTCCATCCGCCCGGATCAGACTGCTTCCTCCTGTAGCCAGTATCAGAAAAGGAAATCCCAGGGAAGTGATCCCCGTATATGTCAGCGAATAATCCAGAATATCACTGGTTGCCCCGAACACCCGCATCAGCGGATCCAGAAAGAAACGCACTGTCACACAAAGTACCACACCCAGTACCGCCATCAGCGTTATGGCTGTACCTGCGTACTTTTCCGCCTCCTCCTTTTTGCCTGCGCCCATATTCAGATTAAAATTGGCGGCGCCTCCGATACCGCACAGCAGGGACAGTGCCGTGCAGGTGATGGACAGTGGAAATGCCACATTGGTGGCGGCATTTCCCAGCATCCCCACACTTCTTCCGATAAAAAACTGATCCACAATGTTGTACAGAGAGCTGACCAGCATGGCGATGATGCTGGGAATGGCAAATCTTCTCAGAAGACTGCCGATATTCTCCGTACCGAGTGCATGATTCTCCCTCATTTTCGTACTTTCCTCCTATTTGGCCGGATGGCCATAATGTATCTCTGCAATTATTGTATCAGAGATAACTCTCTGTTTCCAGAAAAAGCTTGTCCCGGAAAACTGGACTGGTCATTTTTTATAAATCTGGCTATTTTATTCAATCCAATTTTGCGGTAAGATACAGAAAATTCATTACAGGGGAGGAAATCCCACAAGGGGATACCTCTATGGCCATTCGGCCGCGAGAGGAGGAAATCCCACAAGGGGATACCTTTATGGCCATTCGGCCGTGAGAGGAGGAAATTTTATGAAAAGCAATTTGAAAAAAGTGGTCATGACGGCGTTGTTCGCGGCGCTGACCTGCGCCGCCACCATGTCGATACGGATTCCCACGCCGGGAACCGGCGGCTATATTCATCCCGGGGACGCCCTGGTGATCCTTTCCGGTGTGATCCTGGGACCGGCATACGGCTTCCTGGCCGGGGGCATCGGCTCTGCCCTGTCTGATCTGCTGGGCGGATATTTTCTGTATGTACCCATCACATTGATTATCAAAGGTCTGGTAGCCCTGGTCAGCGGACTGATTTATCAAAAGCTGTCGAAAAATCCAAAACTGCGTTATCCCGCGGTTGCCATGGGCGGCGTGGCGGATATCATCCTGGTTGCCGGAGGCTACTGCCTGTGCGAATCCTTTATCTACGGAGTTGCAGGCGCCCTGGCCAGCGTTCCCGCAAATCTGATTCAGGGAGCCAGTGGTCTGATCATCGCCATGGTGCTGTATCCGGTACTGATTGCCATTCCCGACGTCCGCAGGATGACCCTGGCACACCAGTAATCCTGTCCCGCAGAGAATTTCACAAAACCTTTACTTTCATGAAAAAGACTGCCGCAGCGGTCCTTGAGCAGATAAAATTTCCCGCTCTGACCGCTGCGGCAGCCTTTTCTTTACGAAGATACTCTTTTTATCGTTCCTTCTCCCGGTTTCTCTGTCACAAAATAGTCTGAAAAAACTATTGACTTATGTACGAAATCGGATATAATAACACATGTACGAAATCGGACATTTGACAAGGAGGAAACATTTGCACTATTTAAAAACGGAGCAATATACCTATCTGGCGGGAGAAATCAATGCCTTATACCACGAAGCGGCTGTAAAAATGGGTATTTCGGACAGCGTTCAAAATATTTTATATGTACTCTGTGAGAAAAACGGCAGATGTCTGCAAAGTGAAATCAGCAAACTTACAGGCATCAGCCGCCAGACAATCAATTCTGCCATTCGCAAGCTGGAAAAAGAGGACATCGTATATCTGGAACAGGGGAAAGGCAGAAACACCATTCTCTGCCTGACGGAAAAGGGAAAGAAATTTTCATCAGAAAAAATAATGCCTCTGCACGAGGCTGAAAACAAAATCTGGAATGAGTGGACAGCCGAGGAGCAACAGCAATATCTGACGCTCACGAAAAAATATCGTGACGGATTAAAAAAATATCTGGAAGCCATGTTATAAACGCAGAAAATAAAATCTCAGGAAGGGAGGTGGCTTGATGTCGGCAGCAGCACAATAAGGGGATGATCACATTTGATATTGTCCCCTGTTTGAAAAACTATTTTGAAAATGAGAGGACAATTTAATATGGAAAAAGCACAAAAATGGAAATCGCAGTTTATGGTTGTTGCATTGGGACAGGCCGTCTCCATGCTGGGAAGTCACGGTGTGCAATTTGCTCTTATCTGGTGGCTTGCCGAAAAAACGTCTTCGCCGTTGATGCTGGGAATATCAGGGCTTGTCGCCTATCTTCCAATGACCGTATTCAGTCCGCTGGCAGGAATCGCGGCTGACCGCTATAACCGAAAATTTATCTCTGTCTTTTCGGATATGGCAATGGGGACGGCCGCGCTGATTTATGCGGTATTACTGTTCTTTTTTGACCTGCCCGTGTGGACGGTACTTGTTATGCTTTGTGTCCGGGGAATTGGAAGCACCTTCCAGCAGCCGGCAATACAGTCCATTATTCCGCAGCTGGTACCAAAAGATCAGCTGGTAAAAACAAATGGATGGATGCAGCTTCTGAATTCCGGCTCTTTTTTGCTGGGACCGGTAATCGGTGCGTCTTTGTATGCGATTTTCCCCATGTCCGTTGTATTAATGAGTGATGTGGCGGGGGCAATTCTGGCAAGTATTGCGTTAACAGTCGTTAAAATCCCCAAACTTGAAAAAACGGAACAGGAAGAACAGCATTTCACAGCAGAAATAAAAGAGGGATTGCAGATATTTAAAGAAGATAAAAAATTATTACATATCGTGACCGCAGAGGCGCTCTGTATGTTCTTTTATGCGCCCTTATCCTCCTTTTATCCGCTGATGACAAGCGATTATTTTCAGTTATCGGCAATGTATGGCAGTGCGGTGGAGTTGTCTTTCGCAATCGGCATGATGGGATCCTCCCTTTTATTTTCCAGTGTTCTAAAGATCAGCCGGAAAATCCGGGTATCCTTTATCGGTCTGTTGGGAATGGGTGTTATGTCTCTGATCTGCGGTATCATACCGCCTGCTCCTGTCGGCTGGTTTTTCTTTGCGGGAAGCTGTATCTTTTTGGGGGCTTTCGGAAATGTCCATACCATTCCTCTGACCGCGTATATGCAGGAAACCATATCCCCGGACAAAATGGGGCGGGCCTTTTCGGTTCTCACGCTGATTTCATCCGTCACCATGCCGGTCGGCTTGCTTTTCAGCAGTCCGATAGCAGAAAAGGTAGGGGTCAATGTCTGGTTCTTCATTTCCGGTCTGTGTATGATTGTACTTACTGCCGGCGTTTCCTTACGGTATGCGGCAGAATGTCGGAACAGGACGCGGCTGCCGTAAATGCAATTTCGTCGGCCGAAAACGTGCTCCGCAGGATGTCTCCCGGTTCTCAGGAAAGAATCCTGCTTGGCAGGATTCTCCGCCTGCGGCGGGTCGCACAAGCGACGTCTTCCTTTCCGCCGCAGTGCGATCCTCGCGGAGCTTTTTCTCAGTTTTTCTGCAGAACCGCTGTCTGGCCGTCTCCCAGCCAGAAGTCCATCTGTTCCGCCGCCGGCAATTTTTCTCCATTCTCCAGCCGGTGGAGAAGCTCACCCAAATATGCTCTTTCCCGGTAATTCCGGCACAGCCCCGCAGACACTCGCTCCCTGGCTTCTCCTGTTTCAGAAGCATCCTCCCGCGATATTTCCCGTTCACAGATTTCCTCCGGAAACCCTGTCGCCGCCAGTATATCCTCCGGCAGCGATTCCTGCCAGGGAAGTCTCACCACACAGTCTTCCCCGGTTCCGCAAATCCTTATAGGATAACGCCTCGCATCCATTTTGCCACCTCCCTCTTATGGCATGGGCGCCGCTGCCCGAGGAAACAGACAGCGGCGTCCATCAGAACTTATGTTCTAATTATGCCATGGCAGATGATAAAATGCAAGCTTCTTATGCCATTTTTTCACTGCATTTGCACTATGATATTTTTCATCACAAACGCAAGTCACGGCTCATCTCTCAGATCTCTTTCCAGATAATCTCGTTGGCTTCCATGGAAAGTTCAAAGCTGGTGCCGTCGCCTTTGTAAACGGTGGTGGTCTGCGGTTCATAGGTGTTGTTTACAATGCAGTATTTTCCATTCTTCACATAGGCGTGAACCTCTACGTTGTAGTTGGTGCTGAACCAGCGGTGCAGGTTTTCCTCATCGTGGGAAGCCCACAGAATCGCCCGGTAAAGCACACGGCTGTTCTCAAAGCTGTAGGGCAGACCGCTGATATACACGCCCCGGCCCTGGCCGAACTCGTTGACCGCCATCTGCACTTCCTTCTCTCTCTGACAGATAATTTCGGTTCCGTCCAGCGCGTACATGTTTTTCTTTCCTTCTCCGAAGTCCACCTCTCCTTTACAGTCCTCGGTGATGAAATGGCTGTGCTCCTCCCAGTTGTATTTGTCCTTGTTCAGATCAAAGCCATTCTCGCGCTCCACACCCAGCACGCTGCGCAGCTGGATATATTTTCCCTGCCACTGATGGCCGGTGGGCTCGCCGATTCCGATAAATCCGCCGCCATTGTACACAAACTCATTGACCGCGCTGACGATGGTCTCATCTGTCCAGTTGTCGCCGCCGGTGTAGGCAGTGTCGCCGTCACCCACATTCAGGATCACGTCGATGTCCTTCAACATGTCCGGATTTTTCCGGATGTCATCGAAGGTGATGAATTTCACATCGAAGGGAGCGCCGCTGAGCGCCTCCATGATGCCTGCGTAGGAGTAATTCTGTTTATGGTAAATGGCGTGGTGCACCATGTGATTGCCCCAGGCCCGCATCTTGCCCCAGCAGTTCAGCACTGCCACGGTTTTTACGCAGTAGGGGGTGGTTCCCCTGATATTCTCATACAGGGTACGGAACTCCTGGCACACACTCTCCACATAATCGATAAATTCCGGGAACTGGACAGCCAGCTTCAGATATCCGCCGTAACCAATCCGGTCGATGGGCTTTCTCAAAATCGCCCGGCGGGCAGTCACCCAGTTTACCTTCGCCTCTTTCACGGGATCTCCGCCCTCGTGGAAGGTATCCGGGAAGAAATACGGCAGGAACCGGCCCTCCGTATATTTCACGCCGGGAATATCGCTGATCAGCCGCAGCGTAGCTCCATTTCCCACGCTTCCCACCACGGCGTCCAGACCCACAGACTTAAACTCGTCCATAAAAGGCTCCATGCCGATCCAGTGGTCGCCCAAAAACATCATGGCTTCCTTGCCGTACTCATGAACGATATCCACAAATTCCTTTGCCAGAGCCGTCACCTCTCTGCGCTGGAAAGCGGCGAAATCCAGAAATTCCTTTGAGGGAATCCGGTAGGTGTTGTTCATATAACCCTGGTCAATGATAAATTCCGGACGGAACTTATAGCCCACTTCCTTTTCAAACTGCTCCAGAATGTAGGGACTTACGGAAGCGGAATAGCCGTACCAGTCCACATATTTCTCTCTGGCCAGCTCGTCGAAAATCAGCGTAAACTGGTGGAAGAAGGTGGTAAAACGCACCACATCCACATAAGGATGCTCCTCCAGGAATTTTCTCAGACGCTTTTTGGAAAATTCTTTCGTCTTCGGCTGACGCACATCGAAGGTGATCTGCTTCTCCACACCCTGCCAGTCGTTGGTCACCGCGTTGTACATATGTACCGGATCCCACATGATGTAAGCCAGGAAGCTGACCGTATAATCATGGAATGCCTTTGCCGGATGAATGGTCACATCCCCGGTTTCCTCGCTGTAGCTCCACTCACTGGTGGGAACCACTTTACCGGTGGTACGGTCAATCACCTCCCACCAGCGGGTGATATCGTCATGGGAGTTCACCTTCAGCATATCCGGATACAGATGATCCATCAGATGAATGGACAGGGTTCCTCCCGTCGCCGTGTGGAAGGAAGTCATAATGTACATCTGCTGAATCTCATCCGGGTTCGCCTTGGCCCACTCATTATCTTTTCTGGTGGTGTAGTAGGTGGCGTATACCTTTGCGTCCACCTTCTTCAGCTCCTCCGGATAATCCGTACCGTCACAGTCCCGGATGGCATCCGCCCCCCAGCGTTTCACCAGCTCCAGCGTCTCCGGCACCACGTCCACATCTGTGGGAATTGTCACTCTGCCCCTTGCAAATTCTTCGCTCATACCCTTCTCCTTTCATCATTTATGGCCGCATGGCCATAGAGGTATCCCCTTGTGGGATTTCATTATTTCTGGCCGCATGGCGGTCATTCGGTTATCTTCATTATAGGAAATCCCCTGCTGCTTTTCTATGGTTCTTTTGTCGCAAATATTAGAGATCTTGTCCTCATTTTGCTTGCAGAAGAAAATGTTTGGAGCTATACTGAAGAAAAATGAAAGGGGGTGTCCCGATTGTCCAATCTTTCCTACTCATTTACCGATCTTTCCCTGGATCATCAGGAAAACCGGCTCCGGTATATTTCCGCCGCATCTTACGGAAATGACTGGAAAGGAATCCTTCACGCTCACGACTGCACGGAAATCTTCTATGTGACCGGCGGCGAAGGCTCCTTCTGCACAGAGGAGCAGACCATTCCTCTCCATCAGGATCAGCTGGTGGTGGTAAATCCCCGCTTCCGGCACACGGAACGCTCCTCCGCAGCCCAAAATATGCGGTATATTGTCCTGGGCATTGACAATCTGCAGTTCCGTTTCGGAAAAGATGCCGTTCTGCGGCCCTTTGAGATTTTTACCGTAGCCTCTCACCGCGGCACGGTACTTCCGCTGCTTTCCGTGATCCTGGAGGAGCTGAGATCCAAAAAGCCCTGTTATGAGGAAATCTGCCAGCATTACCTTTCCATTCTTCTTCTGATGATCCGGCGAATCACCGGCCGGGAATTTACCGTTTCCCAGCCCACTTCCATTCCCTATGAATGTGAAAAGGTACGCAGCTATCTGGACGCCCATTTTCGGGAACCCCTGACACTGGAGTCCCTGGCAGCTCTGGCCCACTGGGACAAATTTTACTTTTCCCACCAGTTTTCCAAAGCTTACGGGATCTCCCCCATCAACTATCTGCTGGAAAAACGGATCGAACACAGCCGGTATCTGCTGAAAACCACCGACTACTCCGTGACACAGATCGCGGAGGCGGCCGGATTTTCCTCGCAGAATTATTTCTCGCAGATTTTCAGAAAGAGCACAGGAATGTCCCCCCGCCAGTACAGAAAAAATATGGCAGAGAAAGCAAAAGGAAAGAAGGAATCTTATGAAAATGAATCCGCCCAGTCATCCGAAGACTGATTCGACACAACATCCCGATACGGATGGAAAAGAAACCCTGTATGAAAAAGAAGAGTTATCCACCTGTCCGCAGGATCGCTCAGAAGTTATCCACAAAATCACCTTTAAAAAGGCTACCTGTACACGGGTTCCCGATACCGTGCTGCATTTTGTGTGCAGCCGCGACCCCGGCTGTCAGGAGTGCGCCGAAGAGTACCCGTGACCCTTCGGCGCGTCCGGTTTTTCAGATATGATATTCCTGGTAAAGCCGCTCACGGTATTCCTGGTCAGATGCGATTTTTATGATCTGATCCTGGCGGCCTTCTTTATCGAGAATCAGAATCAGGCGGCTGTAGCGTTCGCCTCCGATACGTTCGCCCTCCATACGGCCTTTCTCTATCCCCTTCTCCATCGCGTCATCCCAGATCATCTGTCCCAGTATTGTCATCTTCATTTCCTCCTTTATCCGTTCTAATTCATCCTTTGTCAGAAACTTCATAGCCAGTAAATACAGTATGGCCTCCATCTTCTGTACCTCTTCCTTGGAAAACATCCCTTCCGCTTTTCTCAGAGCCCGGATACTCTTTCGGATCCGTTCTTCCTTTCCTGACTTCCCGCCCATCAGCGGCGCAAGCAGCAGCGGAAAGAAATCCTCTCTCCGGATGTTTTTCTTCTCTTTCGCAAGTTTCTCCAGAATCCGGTCCGCATCCGCGTCCTTCAGGCGGATCACCTTCACCCGGTAGGTGTTGATCCCTTCCCGGATGAAATACCTTACCTTTCTCACCTTCGACGAACAGATCACATAGGTGATCACCGGCGCTCCCAG
>DVIN01000067.1 GCA_018711275.1 Candidatus Pullilachnospira intestinigallinarum | reverse complement strand
ACACGGGATCTGACGGAAAGGAGATCAGGAAAATGGAGGAAAAACAGGAAATCAATGAAATTCTTGACTGGCACAGATCCGGTCCTGACCGAGGCAGTCAGGAAGCAATTGTGGATATGCTGCGCCAGCTGCAGGAGATCTGTGGATATCTTCCGGAAAGCCTTCAGCAGGAGGCTGCCCAGGCGGCCGGGGTCAGCCTTTCCGTTGTGAAAACGCTGATCCGCTTCTGCCCGGATCTGAAAAGCGCGGCGTACCGCCATGTGCTGACGGTCTGCACCGGAGAGCGGTGCGGAAAGCGGCAGGGAGCGGCGGTGCTGGAGGCCGTCTGCAGGGAACTGCGCGTGGGAAAAGACGGGTTGTCGGCGGATGGAATGGTACTGGTGGTTACCAGAAACTGTCTGAAACACTGCGGGACATCGCCGAATCTGCTGCTGGACGGGAAGCATTTCGGCAGGATGCGGCCGGAGGATATTCCCGGATGGGTTGAGAAATACTGCAGATAAGCGGTAAATTTGAAGGGATTGTAATAAAGTGATTCGGCAGTGATGCCGAAAAAAGCAGCCATCTGTCAGGGACAATAAAAGTTCCGGGCAGGTGGCTGTCTTTTTTCATGAGAGTGGAGGATATGGAGGAGATACTTGAAAAAGTGGTGAATTCCTGTTATTCTGTTCCAAAATCATTATCATCTGCCCGGCCGGACAGGGAAAACTGTCGCAAAGCACAGGAGAAGAACATCTATGGAGATTCAGATAAGAAAATTTGAAGAGAAGGATCTGCCGGATGCTGTGGCGATCTGGAATCAGGTGGTGGAGGATGGTGTGGCATTTCCTCAGACAGAGGGGCTGACCCTGGAGAGTGGACGGACATTTTTCATGGAACAGTCTTATACGGGGATTGCCGTATCGCAGGAGACGGGAAATCCGGTGGGGCTGTACATTCTTCATCCCAATAATGTGGGTCGGTGCGGTCATATCTGTAACGCCAGCTATGCGGTGGACAAAGACCTGCGCGGCCATCACATCGGTGAGCAGCTGGTGCGCCACTGCATCGATATGGCAGAACAGCTGGGATTCAGGATTCTGCAGTTTAACGCGGTGGTGAGAAGCAACCGGGCGGCGCTGGCTCTTTACCGGAAGCTGGGATTTGTGCAGCTGGGGATCATTCCCGGGGGATTCCGGCTGAATGATGGAAGTTATGAGGATATTATTCCGCATTATTATCTGCTGGGGGAGGAAGAACTGTGGAATCATGGAGAAAAAAGGCAGGAGCCTGGATCAGAAACGGGAAAAACCGGAAACGGCTGTTGATATCTGCCGGATTTCTGGCAGCGGTGCTGATCAGCTATACGGCAGGGCGGATCACCGGTTTGAGGGGGACGCCGTTTGTGGGGGAAATCAAAGCGATTGACGGAAATTCTTTTCTGGTGGACAGGCCTTCTGAGTGGAATGGAATCAATGACAGAGGGGAAGTCTGTTTTGAGACGGATATTTTTACGGTTGTGGATTATAATGGAGTTCCGGCCAGTACAGAAGACTTGCAGGTAGGGGACCGCATTAAGGTGACGGCGTATGGCTCGATCATGGAAAGTTATCCCAGTATGTACGCAGAGCCGGTGACACATATCGAAATATTAAATGATGATTTTGGGGACAGAGAAAAAGGAGACTGACATGAAACGTATTCTGCTTCTGACCACAGGAGGCACCATTGCCTCCGTAAAAACGGAAAACGGCCTGGCGCCGGGTACCAGCGGGGAGGAGATCCTCTCCTATATTCCGGAGGCAAAAAAATACTGCCGGATGGAGGTGTGCCAGATTTTCAGCCTGGACAGCACCAACCTGCAGCCGGAGCACTGGCTGAAAATCGCAGGCAAAATCCGGGAAGCTTATGAGAAGTTTGACGGGTTCGTGATCACCCACGGGACGGATACCATGGCCTATACGGCGGCGGCTCTTTCCTACCTGATCCAGAATCCGGAAAAGCCGGTAATCCTCACCGGCGCCCAGAAACCCATCAGCGCGCCCATCACGGACGCCAGGAAGAACCTTCTGGACAGCATCCGTTTTGCGGTGAAGGAAGGCGTGCGGGGTGTGTATATTGTCTTCGACGGGAAGGCGATTCTGGGAACCAGAGCCAGGAAAATCCGCACCAAAAGCTACAGCGCTTTTGACAGCATCAACTACCCGGTGGCGGCCTTTATTGATGACCGGAGAATCCTTCAGTATGTGGAGGCAGAGGAGGAGCAGGCGGCCGTCCGGTTTTATGATCAGATTGATCCGGGAGTTTTTCTGCTGAAACTGATTCCGGGCATGGAACCGGATATCCTTCAGTATATCGGCAGCAGGTACGACGCCATCATCATCGAGAGCTACGGAGTGGGAGGAATTCCTTTCTATGACCGGAGAAATTTCCTGGAGGAGCTGGCCCGGCTCACCAGAGACGGGAAAATCGTGGTGATCGCCACCCAGGTGATGCTGGAGGGCAGCGACGCGGAGGTCTATGAGGTGGGATTCAAGGCGGTCAATGAGTACAATGTGCTGCAGGCCTACGATATGACCGTGGAAGCGGCGGCGGTGAAACTGATGTGGATTCTGGGAATGACCCGGGACTTTGCCCGGGTCAGAGAGCTGTTTTACCGGCCGGTGAGCCATGATATTGTCAGTATGGAGGAGTAAAATCTTTTCCTGAAACAGTTGACGGCTGCGGCCGGGTGTGCTATGTTAAATAATGTCTGAAAAAGCAATAACCGAAAAAGGAGCTGAGAGAATGATTATTATTTCCTGCAGATAAGAAGCAATGAAGCCGGAGATGTCCGTGCCGCCCGGGCGGGATGGATGGTGTCCGGAGAGGCATGAGGAAGCTGGAGGATGCCGGTCAAGTGACTTTGAAAAAGGACGGAGACCGCTGCGTCTACAGTTGTGGGAGGTTTCCTTCGTGCCATGCAGGAAGATATTCATTCTCATTTCATACATTCCGAAGGGCAGAAAGATCCGCCCCGGCCAGGTAAACGGCGCGGGAATCGGCAGGATATTTTGCAGGTAGGAAAACAGGGATCGCAGAAAGGATATGTTTCTGCGGTCTTTTTTTCATGACAATAGAAAGTTCGTAAAGCGTGCTTTCCATTGTTTTCACATTTGTAATGGAAACGGATGGGCGTATGGTTCTTTCGGCTATTCATCCGGGAATTTGTTGGAGAGGAGTGAGAGCGATGGCGCTGATACAGGTGCAGAACCTGACCTTTGCGTATGACGGTTCTTATGACAATATTTTTGAAGATGTAACTTTTCGGATTGATACGGACTGGAAGCTGGGGCTGGTGGGGCGGAACGGAAGAGGAAAAACCACTTTTTTGAATCTGCTTCAGGGAAAAATGGAATACCGGGGAACCATTACCGCTCCGGTGGAATTTACCTATTTTCCCTTTCCGGTGCAGGATCCGCAGGCTATGACCCTGGATATTCTGGAGGAGGCAGATCCCCTTTGTGAGCAGTGGCAGCTTTGCCGGGAACTGAATCTGATGGAGGCGGACTGCGGGATTCTCTACCGGCCTTTCGATACACTGAGCAACGGCGAGCGGACCAAAGCCATGCTGGCGCTGCTGTTTTCCCGGGAGAACCAGTTTCTCCTCATAGACGAGCCCACCAACCATCTGGACTGGGAGAGCAGAAAGACCCTGATGGAATATCTGAACAGAAAGAAAGGATTTCTCCTGGTGTCCCATGACCGGATGTTTCTGGACGGATGCGTGGATCATATCATGGCCATCAACCGGCAGGACATTACAGTGACAAAAGGAAATTTCTCCATCTGGATGGAAAATAAGGAGCGGCAGGACGCCATGGAGGCCGCCAGAAATGATCAGCTGAAAAAGGAAATCGGCAAGCTGCGGGAGGCTGCCCGCAGGGCGGAGGGCTGGTCCCATCAGGCGGAAAAAATGAAAGTGGGCTCCGCCAGACCGGATCACGGCGATGTGGACCGGGGATATATCGGCCACAAGGCGGCCAAAGTGATGAAACGGGCCAAAGGCATCGCGGACCGGGCCGGGGAAGCGGCCAGGGAAAAGGAAGGACTTCTGAAAAATGTGGAGACGGCGGAGACGCTGAAGCTGTTTCCCCTGACCCACCGGAAGGAGGTGCTGGCTTCGCTGGAAGACGTGGAAATCCGTTACGGGGAAAAAATCGCGGTTTCCGGCCTTTCCATGAAGGTGGTAAATGGAAAGCGGACGGCATTGGCAGGTCCCAACGGCTGCGGAAAATCCAGCGTTCTGAAGCTGATTCTGGGAGAATTGTCACCCTCCGGCGGCCGCATGGAGCTGGCGGGAGGACTGGTGATTTCCTATGTGCCGCAGGATACCTCCTTCCTTTCGGGAACGCTGGAGGAATTTGCCACAAAGAGCGGGTTGGATGAGACGCTGTTTAAGGCGCTTCTGAGAAAGCTGGATGTTTCCCGGGAGCAGTTTGCCAAGAAAATGGAGGATTTCAGCGAAGGACAGAAAAAGAAAGTACTGATCGCCAGGAGCCTCTGTGAGCAGGCGCACCTGTATGTCTGGGACGAGCCGTTGAATTATATCGATATTTTTTCCCGGATGCAGATCGAAGAGCTGATTGCCAGGTGGAATCCCACCATGCTGCTGGTGGAGCATGATGAGTATTTCCTGGAGAAAATCGGGGC
>DVIN01000066.1 GCA_018711275.1 Candidatus Pullilachnospira intestinigallinarum | reverse complement strand
CAATTTAATATATTTAGCAAAATTCAATCGTTAATTTCTCTCCTTTGCCGATGAATAATCGCTAGGATCTCTTCCTGTTCCTGACGATCCACATCAATGCTCTCCAACGCCTCTCTGGTCCCACAGTCCGGGCAGATCAGTGTTTGATTATCTATTCTGGAAAGAGCAGGAGGCTCGTGGTAGACCTTTCCGCATCGTGGGCAAATTTTAATCTGAGTAACGTTTGTTTCTTTCATGACCCCTTCTCCTCCTGTTACACGACATAATCCCATACTTTTTCTCCAGCCAGTTTCCGATAGGCTTTCCCATTCGGAAGGTCTTTCGTGTAACGGCGCACCTGCCGGTTAAAATATCTCTTATTTTTCTTGATCGAGAATTTTAATTCTCCACGCAGGCTATAAGCCCCCCGGCCTCTGCGCCAGCTTTGCTTTGCCCATCTTTTTGAACCGATCATCTTTCCACCTCCCTGCTCCTATCATAAGCCTCATACAAAAATTTAGGATCAAACCCAAAACTTTTATAGCCACTTAAGCATGTTTGCATATAAAAATTACTCGGCACGCCTAATACTCTATCCTCATGCATGTTGTACACGAATGTATCCCGCCGCCGGATTTTTCCGCTTCGGATTCCCTTGATCGGAAGGAGCATTTCTTTCTTATAATAAAAAGTGGGAAATCCCTCATAGCGATCCAGCGCCTGCTCATCCTCGGCGCTTACTTCCCACGTTGCAACCGGAACCCGGCTGCCTTTCTCTGGCTCAATCGTCAGGTAAGAGCCGGTCTTGCTTCCTTTAAAAAGCAATTCATAATCCGGGATCTCAGAAGTCCCGATGATCCGTGCGGAAGGGCAGCGCATCCGCATCTGCCGGATGTTTAAGTTGCTGCCATAAGCAATGTAGTATCTTTTTTTCATTTTGGTATCCATCCTTTCCGAAGGGATTACCCTTCTACCACCTTAAGACCGCCGAAGCGGTTCATAAGGTGGCAGGAGGCTAATTCCTTCAAGCAGCTTCCCGTCCGTGTCTAAAGGCTGTATCTCCTGCCAGTCTCTTCGTCAGGATTTCCCTGGCAGTTTTGAATTCATCCCCGATAAAACCGAGCCGGAGGAGCCATGTGCGCATAGCGTATTTTGGATTCTCATTCTGCTGTGGCTTCGGACTGGCTGTTTTTACCGTTTTTGCCATCTGGCTCAGTGCAAGGCAAAGCTGAATATAACTCTTAAGCTGTCCTGCGTGAAGCCCGCCCCTGCGCTCTCCTGTGGGCTCATCGAACTGGAAAAGCCGGAATTCGACCGTCCCTTTTGTAAATGTTGCATGGTAGTTCAGCATATGGTAACGGCTGTCATTGTAGTGGTGGCTCCTGCCACAGTTTGCATCGTGGCTACTGTACCAAATATCGGCAAGCTGTGTCATCGTAGTTGGCTTTCTGCGGTTGACCTGTTCCAGAAAACGTGGATCAACCGTCCGGCAGTAGCGTCTCATCCTGCCATGATCAAGATTCAAAGCCTCTGCAATCAGGCTTTCGTGGCTGGCCATGATGTTTGCCAGGTTGCGGAGCGTCTGCGGTGTATGGCCTTTGGCTCCGATATGGATGTGAACACCGCATCCTCTGGTGGCATCGCTCTTTGCTCCTGCGTGGCGCAGCTGCCGGATCAGTTCCTGTAAAGTTTCTATATCCGAGTAGGTCAAAATCGGAGTAACCATTTCGCATTTTTCGCTATCCGGTCCTGCAATGCTGACGTCCTTCTGAAATTTCCATTCCCGGCCCTGTGCATCCCATGCTGACCATGTGCTGTATCCGTTGCGGCCTGCAGTGTTCTCATAACGATGGGTTCCAAAGTATCTGGCTGCCACTCTTGCAGCTTTCTCTCTGGTAATGTTGTTCATTTCCACCTCAACTCCGATGGTCTGTTTCTTCATTTCCTCAATCTGTCTTGCAACTTTCTCATTCATTATAAAATCCTCCATTTCGTTTTGTGTGTTTTCCCTTTTGGTAGTACACATATTCGCTCTGAAGGCCGATAATAGCAAGTCAATTCTGAGGCATATATTGCACAATCTTCAGCGAAGAAATTTGTGTGTTTTATAGTTGCTTTTGGTTATGCAATCCGGCTGCTGTAAGCTGCATTCCAAGGCGAAATCCATCTTTGAAACTCTCTTTTATCTGAAAGCGCTCTATCTCAGAACCATTATCCAAGAGACGCTCCAGAACTTTTCTGCCATTCTCATCCAGTAGCTTCCGCAGATACTCAATATCTTCACACACCTGATCGCCGTACTGTTTAATCTCCGGTGATTTCTCCACCTGCTTTTCCCACGGGACAATCTTTCCAAAATACAGCTGATCGATGATATCTTCTTCCATATCAAACGGCCTCACTTTCCTGTTCAGCCATCTGGGCGGCTTTCACAGCCGCACGTTTTTCCTTCTGGGCAATACTGAACTTCTCTGCATCTTCCTTTGTCCGGAAAGCCGTGTGGCCTTTCAGGCTATCCAGCAGCGCCATCCTTGATTCCTTATTTGCCGCACCGGCCATGCCAAGCTGTACCAGCCAGATGCGGAGATAATATTTTTCATTTTCTTCTACTACTGGAGTGGCGCTGACTCTCTTGGCTTTTTTCGCTCTCTTAATGATCTTCGCTGCCAGTTCAGCGTATGCTTTATTCTTCGCACTGTCAGGCGAAAGCGGAAAAGCAAAGGTTACTTTTCCATCTTCCACCATAAGGCCCTTCAAGCCCTCGCTGTCCGCTGTCAGAAGTGTCTGGAAAGTTTCATAGACGTTCTCCCCTGAAAGCTGCTCCAACTTTTCCATCAGGAAATCGCTGACCGCAAAGGTCTCATACCTTGTGATCCGGTTGAGCAGGTAAGCCCGTGCATGAATCATGGCAAGTAAGTTTTGCAGAAATTTTCCATCTCCGGTATCCGCCGGAATCTCAATTTTCACTTCATCCACCGGTGCTTCCAGATAGCCTTTCTCCTGCAAAAACTGTGTCAGGAGATCTTCTCCTTCCTCTGTCTCACTTGTGATCACGCCGTCCCGGTTAATGGTAAGGCGACCCACTGTGTAGGAAAAGGTGGGCGGCCCCACATAGTGCAGTTCTACTCCGATATATTCTGCAATATCCTGTACCATCTTTCTGCGGTTGTCAGTTTTGGTTTCAATCCTCATTGATTTTGCCTCCTTTGTTTTGGTAGTACATTAATCACTCTAAAAGGCAAAAATAGCAAGTCCTATTTTCCATTTTGCGAAGATATTAAAACCGAGGGATTTCTTCCTCCTCCTGAGAAATCTGTGCATAGGGGATCTTCTCACCATCCCGAAGAACAAATACCTGATCGCCGGACTCCGTTTTCTCTACATATCGTTTCACAATCACATCACAGAATTTCTCGTCCAGTTCCACCCCATAGCAGATCCGACCGGTTTCCTCACAGGCAATCAGGGTAGAGCCTGATCCGAGGAAAGGATCTAAAACGATACAGTTGCTCATACAGGAATTCTGGATCGGATAGGCCATCAGCGCCACTGGCTTCATGGTCGGATGATCCTTGCTGGACTTCGGCCGGTCATATTCCCAGATAGTAGTCTGCTTCCGGTCAGAATACCACTGATGCTTCCCACCAACCTTCCAGCCAAGCAGGCACGGTTCGTGCTGCCACTGGTACGGGGAGCGCCCCAACACCAGCGCATTCTTCTTCCAGATACAGCAGCCGGATAGATAAAAACCGGCATCGTGAAAAGCCTGCCGGAAGATCAGCCCTTTGGAATCCGCATGGAACACATAGATGGACGCATCGTTCTCCATGTTCTGTTCCATATTGGTAAAAGCTGCGAACAGAAATTTATAAAAATCCTCATCCGGCATGTTGTCGTTCTGGATCTTCCCAGCCGTCTCTTCCACATTCACGTTATAGGGAGGATCGGTCAGAACCAGATTGGCCCTCCGGCCTTCCATAAGTTTTGTGTATGTCTCCGGAAGTGTAGAGTCTCCACAGATCACTCGATGTCTGCCTAAGAGCAAAATATCACCTTTCCGGGAGATCGGCGGATTTTTTAATTCTTCCTCCACATCGAAGTCATCTTCCTTGATGTCTTTGTTATGGACTTTGGAAAACAGCTGCTCGATCTCCGGTGCCTCAAAGCCCGTCAGGTCAGTATTGAAGTCCACGCTCTGAAGATCTACCAGCAGGTCAGCCAACAGCTGTTCATTCCATGCACCCGTGATCTTATTCAGTGCAATGTTCAGCGCCTTCACCTTATGCTCATCTTCAATGTGAACAACAACGCACTGGACTTCTGTATATCCTAAATCTTTTAGAACCGTCAGACGCTGGTGCCCGCCAATGACTGTCATATCATAATTGACAATGATCGGCTCCACATATCCAAACACCAAAATGGAATTCTTGATCTTCTCATATTCCTTATCCCCGGCTTTCAGTTTTTTACGGGGATTGTATGCCGCCGGACGCAAAGCGTCTACGGACAGGGTTTTCCATTCCATCGCACTCATGCCTGTACCTCCTTACGATCTGCGGGGCCGACATAAGGCTCCCGTCCTTCTTCTTTCCTCCAAAACCGATCCCGAACATAACATGCATGGGAACAGTACCGGCGGTTCTTATTCCCATACGAGCGGAAGGTTTTTCCACAGTAAGCACAGGCGGCTTCATAGTATGCGCTTTCCTTCCGCTTGATGGCTTCCGGATGGGCTGACCACCATTCCCGCCTGCATTTGTCTGAGCAAAACTTCCGCTTCCTTCCGGTGGAAGGCTGGATCAGTTCCTTGCCGCAGCAAAGACACGCCGTCCCGCTTTCCATCTGTTCTTTCACATTCAAAACAAGAGCGGATGCGTATCCATCCAGCCCGTGGCTCTTACAATAATTCCGGACAGTATCTCTGGACAGCCCGACAGCGGAAGCAATGGATTTATATCCAGCGCCCCGGAGCCGTAATTCCCGTATCTGTTTTGCCTGAAAATCCGTCATTGCTTCACATCCTTTCGCAAAATGGTTATAAAAGAAAAAGCTGGAAAACCCACCTTTGCGGATAAGTTTCCCAGCCTAAAATTTAACTTTTTGGCAAATGATATTTTGTTTGTCAGGCAGCTCAGATGCAGGAAATCTGCAGCTTTTCTCGCCGCCTGCCAAAAATTCTTCGTATTTTCTTCGCCCCGGCAGGTATCCCCCCTCTTTAATTTCGCAGAAATTCACGTTTGAGGGGGGCGCCGGTCTTTTGGCAGCAAGGTCACAGAGATTTCGACCGCCCCTCCGGGTAGCGAAATTCCTCATATCTGTCCTCTGTCATTGTTTTGGAATCGTGGCAGGATTTGCAGAGAGCCTGCCAATTGTCCCGATCCCAGAACAATTTCCGATCCCCTCGGTGGGGGATGATATGATCCACAACCGTTGCCTTCACATAACGTCCTTTGGCAAGGCATCGAACGCAAAGGGGATGGGACTGTAGGTAAACAGCCCGTGCCTTCTGCCAGCGGCTCCCGTATCCTTTCTCGCTGGTGGTCTTCCTGTCGTGTTGGTGCAGGGGTTTGTGTTCCTCACAGTACATGGTACCATAGGGAACCAGCCTGCCACAGCCCGGATGTTTGCACGGAGTATTTGGCCTACGTGGCATGGTACCCACGTCCTCTTCGGTTCCGTTCCACCACCTGGTCAATGCCACGGATCGCACCGTCCTCATCACCGGCAAGGATCTGCCCCTTGATCGTGCGGTATTGCTGCACGGTCAGTTCCGGCTTCTTTTTCTTCAGATACGACAATGCTGCCCGTATCTTCTCTGTATCCATACGCTTCCACTCCCTTCTATGTACAGACGGGTGAAAGGATAAAGCCCCGTCCGGCCACGAAAAAAGGGCCTGAAGTTTTCACTCCAAGCCCTCGTCTTATTTTGGCAATTATAATGATAGCACAGCGAATCTGGAAAAACAGTACACCTTTAGTAAACCAAATAGCAAAACAAATGTTCATTTATTTAACAAATCACTAAAACGGAATTTATATAAATCTGTTCTTCAAACCTTTTTTAAATACTAAAATTGCTTTTGCTGTTCCTGTAATTGACATAGTAACTAGTTCATAACCATCTTGTAACATTTTATTTGCTTTTTCTTCTATTTTTTGCGCCATATCATCTGCTTTAGGAGAATACTCTATAACAACTGTTTTGTACATTTTTCCACCTCCTACTACCTATCACAAATTTGTAATTTTTTACTCTACAACTTAGGATTTGCCATATTCTCAAAGAAGCTCCAATGCCCTTTTATACAATGGGTCTAATTCGCATCCGCAATTCCCACATTCTTTATCAGCCTGTTTAATTGCTGATACCAAAGCGTTTTTATCAGTCTTTCCATCTAACCATTGTTGTGCGGGAATAGCTATTAAATCCCAACCAGACGCAACAAATTTTGTCATAATAGATTTTAATTCTTCCATAAAGCTCTCCTTTCAGGCTCACTACTTCCAATCTGTGTTATTGTTATCATACCAACTGCAGCCCTGAAAGTAAAGCTATCAATTATATTGTTCTACAGCTCCAATCTGTATCTGCAGCGCCTTTGTAACAGCCGCCATAATTCCCATATCCGTAACAGCGCCTTTTTTCTCCATGAGACAGGACTTGTCAATAGTGCTGACCTGCTCGGCCAGAGCCATGCTGTTTCTGGCAAGACCAGTGCCAGAAGTTTTCGGGATCAGCACATGGGTAGGAAAATGGGGCCTTTTATATGTTCTTGCTGTCAGCGGGATCACCGTAATTACTGGGGAATTCTCATTGGCCCGGTTATTGCTGACCACAAGGGCCGGACGGATACCACACTGCAGATTGCTCTCTGTATCTCTGCCAAAGTCCACAAAATAAATATCACCTCGTCTGCATTCCATCATATCCGCCTCCTTAACTCAGCATGTAGGACACCATCTCGGCCTCCCGCTGCTCATACAGTTCCTCCAGTTCCCGGATTGCCTTTCTACGGTTCTTCGCCACCATCGTCCGGGAGATATGATAATGCTCACACAGATAATCCCAAGTACAACCGTTAATCACCATGTCGGTCATAAATTCCGGCAGATAGCCACTGAGGGAAGACAGGGCCGCCTCGAAAAATCGGATCTCCTCATCCAGCATCAGATACTGTTTTTCCAGATGTTCATACCACTCCTGATTGATGCGCTCCATCCGTTCACGGTAGTTCAGGGCAATGGAGGCGGGCTTGTTAGAAATGTTGCTGGTCTGCACCCGCTCTCCCTCCGGAGAATGGAAATTCATGGAATCGATCATCTCTTTCTCAGAAATGCCTTTAAAATTCCGGATCTGATGCTCCAGACAGTTCCGCTCCTTTTTCTTCCGATGATATTCTTTTATGATTTTTTCTATCCTTTCACTCATTGCTTACCCTCCAATTCTTGCACGGACAGCTTCAATCAGACTGGACTGCAGCATATCCTTATTCTCTAGAGCCTTCATCACATCCTCGTCATGGGTGTCCTTGGTGATGATATGGTGGATCACCACCGTGTGTTTCTGTCCCTGTCTCCAGAGTCTGGCATTCAGCTGCTGGTATAGCTCCAGCGACCATGTCAGGCCAAACCAGACGATAGTGCGGCCTCCCTCCTGCAGGTTCAACCCATGTCCGGCAGAGGCGGGATGGATCAGCGCCACCGGGATCTTCCCCGCATTCCAGTCCGTGATATCCTCGGAAGTGTCGATGCACCGGGCCGCCGGAAATCTCTCCCGGATACGGGAAAGATCGTGCTTGTACCAAAAGGCCACCAGCAGTGGTTTTCCATTGGCCGCTTCCACCAGATCCTCCAAAGCATCCAGCTTCCGGTCATGGATCAGAAGAACTTTCCGGTCACTGTTATACACGGCACCATTGGCCATCTGTAAAAGTTTATTGGACAAAGCACCTGCGCTGACCGCATCCAGTTCTTCCTCTCCGATCTGTACGATCATATCCCGGCAGAAATCATCATAGATTTTTTTCTCTCTCCGGTTCATCTCCACCTCCACCCGATTGTAGATACATTCCGGCATATCCAGATAATCCACAGCCTTCATTGAAATACAGATATCTGAGATCAAGGAATAGATATCTTCCTCTGCTCCCTCACGGGGTTTGTAACTATAGATAATCTCCCGATTCCTTTTATCCGGCCGGAAGAACCGCTCCCGGTACCCGGTGATAAACCGTCCCAGCCGCTGTCCCATATCCAGAAGATACATCTGGGGCCAGAGATCCAAAAGGGAATTAGGGGCCGGTGTCCCGGTCAGGCCGATCACCCGGTTCACCAGAGGCCGCACCTTTTTCATAGCTTTGAACCGTTCTGCTTTATTCGATTTGAAGCTGGATAATTCATCAATGACCACCGTATCATAATCCCAACGGTGATTCTGCACCAGCCAGCTGACATTTTCCCGATTGATAATGTATAAAAACGCCGGACGGGCAAGAGCGTCTTCCCGTTGTTTCCGGTTCCCCACAACCAGTGAGACGGTCAGTCCTGTGAGATGTTCCCATTTCTGTAATTCCTTCGGCCAAGTGTCCGTGGCCACCCGCTTCGGGGCAATCACCAGAATCCTCCCGATATCGAAACGATCCAGTGCCAGTTTCCACAAAGCAGAAAGTGTAATTACAGTTTTCCCAAGTCCCATATCTAACATCAGACAGCAGACCGGATGTTCCAGAATAAAATTTTCTGCATACTGCTGATAGTTATGTGGTTTGTATTTCATCCAATATTCCTCCAATCATTTCTGTATGATCCACGGTATAAACACGAAAGTCCAGTGCGACCAGCTGCCTTGCCCGGAACTGTTGAAGAGGCCGCATGGTTTCTCCCGGAGCCTTCAATTCCACAAAGGCCATCCTTCCACCGGGGAAGAGAACCAAGCGGTCAGGCACCCCATTGAATCCGGGGGAGACGAATTTGACAGCCAACCCACCACGCTTTTTTACCTCCTCTGTGAACTTCTTTTCTACGACACTTTCCCTCACAAAAACTCCTCCTGTTTCTTCGTGCTGTTCCCAGTACCAAAAATCCTATACGCACGTACACGTATATACGTGTGCCTATTTCTATATATTTCTCTATCTTTATCCTCAATATAGTTTTTCTTAGGAACATAGGAACAGGCTACCGCCAAATGCTTGATTTTAAAGGCTTTTTGCCTGTTCCTTTACTCCGTTCCCAGATCCTCCAAGGATACAACGGAACGTTCCCAAGTTAATCCGGCTGTTCCTTACAGCGCACGAATGTCTTCTGCGGGCCATAAAGGGGAAAACGGGTTTTTCCGCTTTTGAGTCCCTGTATCGGCTCCCAGCCTCCGATCTTCATCAGGATGGATTCCACCTCATAGGAATCCGTGCGTTTCAGGTTCTGGCGCTCTTTTCCAAAGCATTCACACCAAATTTCCATAATGCAGACCTTCTCCCGGCGCACAGTTCCCGCCGTGGGCGCACCGTCAAACTCACTGCCGCCAAGGAAACTTCTCCGCTGGTAGAGATCCATCCGATCCCAGTTCGCAGGGAGCAGCGTCTCCAGATACTCTGCGATCACACCTTCCCGATCATCGGACTCCATCGCATCCTGCTGCATCACATAGGCATCTGTCGCAACTCTGCCTTTCAGATACAGTTCCTCTCCATTGTGGTAACGCTCCAGTGCCTCTGCCCAGACCTGATCCACCTCCTGCAGTTCCCACGGGTGGAACCGGCCATGCCCGGAAACATGTACCGGCCAGAAGCGCCGGTTCCCGGTAATGTCCCGTAGAAAGCCTCCCTCGGAGTTTGTGCTTCCCACGATAATGCAGGATCTGGGATGACTCTCCACAGCCACACCATAAGACTGCCGGAATTTATCATCGGTTCTGGTGACAAAAGATTTCACAGTTTCCACATCCACCTTCTTGATCCCGGCCAACTCTCCCAGTTCCAAAATCCAGTATCCCTGCAGCTTCTCAGCAGCGGTCTTGTCTTTCATATCGGAAATGGAGAGGCTGTCCGAATACCACTCCTTTCCCAGCAGGGCAAACAGGGTGGATTTCCCAATTCCCTGCGGGCCGTTCAGTACAAGGATGGAATCAAATTTGATCCCCGGCTCATACACTCTGGCTACCGCAGCGGTAAAGGTTTTCCGGGTGACCGCACGGACGTAAGGTGTATCCTCCGCACCCAGATAGTCGATCAGGAGCGTATCCAGCCGCTCCGTCCCGTCCCACTGTAGGTTAGAAAAGTATTCTTTGATGGGGTGATAAAGCCGCTCCGCAGATACCACAGCCAGCAGGGCATCCTTAAACTTTGTCGGTGACCAGATCCCATAAACCCGTTCAAAATACAGCTTGGCGCAGGAAAGATCCGTGTCACCCCAGCCGGGTTTCACCTGTCGCCACGGCAGAGGGCCGATCACATCCACCATGCACTTAAACTCGTTGAATACGATATTTTTTAGTTTCGGATCATACCTGAGGATCAGAGCAATGTTCGTCAGGGTATCCTTCACCTTTCCCTGCTTGTCCAGTTCCAGAAGGGTCTGCCAGTTTTCGCCGTCTTCCTCGGTAAACTCGGCCTGCGCCGCCTCCGTCCGCTCCTTGGCCAGATGGGCCTTCACCCGGTGATCTTGGATGGCAAATTCCTGCATGGCCTTAAAGGACGACAGCTTTGCCGGATCAGTATCTTCACTTGCTTTTGCGTCCAATCCTCCAAATTTATGGATACGAACAACATCAAACGCATTCATCAGTTTCCCACAGGCTGGATCAGTGGCATGGTGGCTGTATGCGAAACGGTCTTCATAGATCACGACACCGGCCTGCGAGTCAGCGGGGATATAATCGTATCGGCCAGACATAGCGCTGTGTTTATAGACATCCGTCAGGAAAGTATCAATCGCTTCCGTGATGCTGTAGGCACGGCAGAAGGCCCCGACCACTCCCGGTTTTTCCAACGGATCAGCCTGTTTTTTCATATCCCGGCGGACAATCGTCTGCTGCCGCTTGGAGACTGGCCACTCCGCTGTATTGTGCCAGTTCGTATATTTGGCCAGAACCGTATCCGGATCGAGCAGGTCTCCTGTGATCTCCCGGAACACGAATTCCCCATCGGAAGAGGTGGAAGGCCAGTACATCAGCCTGCTCGGTTCATAGGTGGTATCATCGAAAAGTTCAATCCCGATCTCTTCCGCAACTTTTCTGGAAACGGCACAGTATTCATCCGGTGTCACCTCACAAGAAAGAGGGATGATAAGGCGGAGACGGGGCTTTTCCGGTGTGTGCTTATGGGTGGAATACACATAACACTGGAAAGAGAAGAACATCTCAATCTGATCAATGATATCTTCTGTCGCATAGTCCATATCCAGCGACAGCCCCGACCGGGTAAGGACACAGTCCTTCTTCCTGCGGCCGCCCTTTAATGTGCCAAGGACAAAACCACCCACATCCTTAATCTCATCCTGCTTCGCTTTTCCCAGCTTCCGGTACTGCTCCACCGTCTCGGCCGTCCGCCGGGTGTGGGAGATCCGTTCTCTAAACTCGGACAGTTCCATTTCAACAAGGTTCCAGTGTTTCTCCATTCTGGAGTTGCCAATACTCAGTCGGATCATACGGTTCCCTCCTCTATAAAAATTTCTATGTTTCTCCGTATCCTCTGCAGCATCCTTTCACACACCCGGATACAGCGCTGCAATTCCTGTTTTTCCGATTCGTCTTCAGACTTTTTCTCCCGGTTCTGTAGTGCCTTTATCCGGGTATGATAATTGATCTCCTGTTTAACCAGAAACTGCCGCAGCTTTTCCTTCTCGGCCTTCTCACAATACCGCCGGATCAACGGAGAGAGTTTCCTTGCTTTCACAACCGTACAGGGGAAGAACCGCTCGATTTCCAAAACCATCTGTCCGGTCGGATACCGGATGTATAGTCTCTTTTCTTCCGCTTCCATATGCTGTACGGCATAGTAGGCTGTCGGATCGGGACATCCTGATCCATTCTTATAACTGATCCCCATAGCGCATCCTCCTCTAATCTTTTTTATAAAACACACACGCATACCCATCCGCACGAAGGGGCAGGCCAGCAGCCCAGTCCGGCGCTTCCGACATGATATGACAGATTTCGTCTACATCCGACACACCGTCCGGCACTTCCAATACAGCCTCATCGTGGATATGCATCACGATTTCAAATCCTTTATTTCTGAGCCGGAGCATAGCCTGAGCCAAAAGGTCACGGGCCGTAGCCTGCACGATGTTCTCCACCAGCTTCGGGCCGTAGGTTTCAATCCGCATCCACTTTTTGCTTTCCCCGACACCTTCGTAAGAAAGGCTCTCCCGGCCGAACCGGTTCTGAGTCATCCGGGGCTTGATGTAGGACAACTTCCGGCCAGAGGGGAGGGTAACAAACAAGATGCCGGATCGGTAAGTAAAGCACAGGTTTCCCATCACCACCTCCGTTCGCTCCTTCACTGCCTTTACTGCAGCTGCGTCCACCTCCCACCAGAACTTTGTGATATGGGGATTGGAATTTCTCCATTGGCTCACCAGCGGCTGCAGTTCTTCCTCCTGAAGTCCCATGTCCAGAGCGCCCATCGAAGTAAGTGCCCCGACAGCGCCACCGTATCCCAGCGCCAACTCGGCGATTTTTCCTTTTTGACGGAGATGCCCATTTACGCCATGCTTCACCACCGGAACGCCAAACATCTTCGATGCAGAGGCGCAGTAGATATCCCCACCTTCTGCAAAGGTATCCAGCCGCCACTGCTCCCCGGCAAACCATGCCAGCACCCTTGCCTCGATTGCGGAAAAGTCTGCCACGATAAACCGGCATCCGGGCTTTGGCACAAAGGCTGTCCGGATCAATTCCGACAGCACTTCAGGAATAGAGTCGTATAACAGATCCAGATCTTCAAACCGCTGTTCCTTTACCAGATTGCGAGCAAGTTCCAGATCCGGGATATGGTTCTGTGGGAGATTCTGCACCTGCACCAAGCGTCCGGCCCAGCGCCCCGTGCGGTTCGCCCCATAAAATTGGAGCAGGCCATGCACCCGGCCATCCGAGCAGACGGAGCGCTCAATGGCTTCATACTTTTTCACACTGGTCTTTGCCATCAAGAGCCGGAGTTTCAACACTTCCAGTACCTCACCATCTGTCTCCGAGATCAGCCCTTTCACTGTCTTTTTATCCAGCTTTTCCGCTTCCACGCCATGCTCGGCAAGCCAGCCTTTAATCTGTGCCGGAGAGTTGGGATTGGAAAGTCCGGTCAGTTCATAGGCTCTGGCCGTGACCATCTGGCGGTACTGGTTATCACAGAGAACTGCATTCTCCACCAGCTTCCGATCCACCAGAATGCCCCGGTCATTGATTTCCTGATCCATCCGGTACAGTTCCATCTCCGATTCCGGGATTGGAAACCTCCACAGCTTCTGCCGGATCTCACGCTCCGCATCCACGTCCCGGATACAATAGGTTTTGAACCGTTCCCATTTTTCCGGCGCATCCTCCGGCCGGTTTCGTGTCCGGCCGCCGTTGGCCTTCGTGGGCTTGCATGGCATGGAGAAGAACCGGACAAGGTCAGCACCTTCCTTCAATTTTTTCCTCTGTATATTCAGCACCTCACCCACGTTATCCAAAGAAAGGGGAAGGGCAAGCATGGCAGACTGGACAGCCGTACACTGCCATCCTTCCGGGGAGAGCTTCCGACTAAGATACCGGGAAATACAGGTACGCTCAAACTGAGCATTGAATGCTGCTTTTGTAATCGCCGGATCTTCCAAGGCTGCCAGCACCCTCTGTGGGAGATTCTCCCCACAGGCAAGGTCTGTGATCTGAGTCGGCTCCTCATCAAATGCATAAGCAAAAAGTAAAATTTCAAAGTTAGGACTGTCCGAATAGGCATACACGCCGCATTTGGTCAGATCCACGTCCGAATAAGTTTCAATATCTATTGACAGGATAGGCATAAAGTTTCCCTCCTTTATTTGCAAGGTTGTTTCAACCAAATGGATATTTTTATGTAGAGACGGGTGGAAAACCACCCGCCAATATAATCAAGAAAGGAAATCCTCGTCCTCTTCCGTCTCAAAATCTTCTGCCGCTGTGGTACGTCCTCCAAGGCTTTCCCCATCACGAAGTTTCTGGATATTGCCGAGTCCAGCTGCGATCCCACGGTTCCCGTTGGAGTTATATCCGTAGAAGGTCACACTGATCTTTCCATAACAGCCGGAATACACTTCGCTCTGATCCAGAATCGGCTGTACATGGGAATCCACCACCTGAGGGGCCTGACGGCTGTTTGCATTGAAGAAATAGCTGTTCGCATAAGCTTCATCATCCGGGCGGTCGATATCACCATCCCGAAGAGGCAGCTTCAGGTTGGTCGGGATCTTCCCACCCCATTTGGAAATGGAGTCCTTCTTGGCCTGCTCTACGGCAGCTTTGATAGCGTTGATGGTTTTCGTGTCGCTCTTGGGAATAATGGCCGAGACACTATACTTGGGATCGTCGCCATTGACGGAATCCGGCTCCCAACAGTGCAGATAGGAAAAGCGGCAGGGTACGATTACTTTTGTAGGGTTCATATTTTTAGACATAGGTTAGTCCTCCTTCTGAAAATCCGCTTCTGCGGTTGTTGTTTGAATGGCTTCCCGCTTGTCCGACTCCGGGACGAGCGTGATCTTTCCTGCGGGCTTATACACCAATGGGCCAAGAATACGGGCAAACTCCTTTTTGCCCATCAGGCGCTCCATGTCAGTGATGCCAAGCAGGGTGTGTTTATAAATATCGGTATAGCCTGCAGCTTTTGCGGCAGCAGCAACCTCCTCTTCCGAGGTGTATTTCCGGTTACTCTTCCCCATTACCAGCTTGAAACCGTCCCACTGCTTATGATGGACAATCGCCTGATCCTGTGCATAGGCATAGATATCTGCTGCCCATTTGGAAAGTTCATCCGCCTGTTTCAGCACTTCCGCTATTTCTTCATCTGTAAGAAGTGCAGGTTCCTTAAATTCCATCTGGGCCAGCTTCAGATTTTCTTTGGCTCTCTGCCTGCAGGTAAATCTTGATTTGCAGAACCGACACCAGCTTCCGGCGCTTAAGTCTCCTTCACCTTTCAGAGCCAACTCTCCGGCGGGTCGCAGCACTTCATTTCCCCATGCTTTCAGATCCTCTGGAGCAATCTCCCACGTGCTGGAATTAAAAAGTCTCGGCTGAAAAATGGTTAGACGGACAGTTTCTACCGGGAAGAGCATCTCGGCCATATCAAGAATGCCAAGCCCATAGATCATCAGCTGTGGATTTTTCTCTGCATACACCGGAACGCCTTTTCCCAGTTTCAGATCAATGATGTGTACCAGCTTGTCCGTCACGATCACCATATCCGCCGTGCCAAAGCAATCTGGCACATAATCAGAAACGTCCACCCTCTGTTCTACAGAGAAAATCGGATCAGGGCATGCCTTCCGGGCGGCTTCGATCTCACTGACTACGAAACTGACATAATCATCTACCGCTTCTAACAGGTCATCGGAATAGTAATCAGAGACTGGGCGGCGAGTTTGCTGCTTCAGGTGCTTTTTGATCAGATGTTCTGCCAGTGCATGGCCAGCGGAACCTTCTGCCGCATAAGGACTCTCCTCATCCTGAAATGCCTCGCCCAGCACCAGAGAGGGCGGGCAATGGATGAGGCGGTTTGCCGCCGATGGAGAGAACCTTGCATGAACGCCCATCAGAGCGCCTCCGCATCCGCCATAAGGGCTG
>DVIN01000005.1 GCA_018711275.1 Candidatus Pullilachnospira intestinigallinarum | reverse complement strand
TATAAACAATCGGCTTCGCCGCAAATTTTGAGCGATTTGTCAAGCGATTTTTGAAAAAAGTGGGTGATTTTTTTGAGATAGGGGTCGGAAAGCCTTATAAAATCAGGGCTGAAGATTCCGAGAAGTTATTTGTAGTAGAAGGGAGGATGATTTTTTGCGTGAGAATAGTATAAGGACTTCTTCTTTAGATATGCTCATTTTGAAGATTTTGTCAGAGGAAGATTGCTATGGATACCAGATATCGCAACTGCTTCGCGATTATTTGGATGGTGCATTGCAGATAGCGGAGGCAGCAATGTATCCGGCTTTGTATCGTATGCAGGAAAAAGGATATATAACTGACTATAAAGTGAAAGTAGGCAAGCGGCGCAGCCGTGTGTATTATCATATCGAAGAAGAAGGGAAAACTGCATTGTCAGCACTTATTGCTGAATATCAGCAGGTAACAAAGGCTACAATGGCTGTTTTGGAACATGAAGTTGATCAAACGCAGGATAATTGCTTATGAAGAATTGCCGGAGGGAACTAATATGATGAGATTGAGACCATACAAGCCTTGCGATGCACAGACAATAACAAAATGGATGAAAGATGAATATGCTTTTCGTCAGTGGAGTGCGGATCGTTATAATAAATACCCGATTACTCCCGATGATATGAATTTATATTATGATAAAGACAGAGAAAATGACCGGATCTGGGGCATGACGGCTTTTGATGATACAGGTATTATCGGACATTTTATCATGCGTTTCCCCAACAGTAGCAATTTTAATGAAATCAGATTGGGGTTTGTTATTGTTGATGATAAAATACGTGGAAAAGGATATGGAAAAGAAATGCTTACTTTGGCCATACAATATGCATTTGATTTTATCAAAGTAAAGAAAATATCATTAGGAGTTTTTGAAAATAACGAGGCTGCTATAAAATGTTATGAAGCATGCGGCTTTAAAAAAGTCAAGTTGGAAAATGTGGAAAGCTATTATTGTATGGGTGAAATGTGGAATTGCATTGAAATGGTGCTGATGAAATAATATGTGAAAACCCAAAGGAGAAAAACAGTTGAGAAAAAAACGGAATCTATGTCTGGTGATGGTCTGCCTGCTTCTTCTGGTGACAGGGTATTGTCTTCTGAATTTCAACGGCATTGTCAATAGTATCTGGATGAAATCCCGCTGGAATCTGGATTTCCCTGTGATGGAGTATAAAACAAAATACAGTGATCTGTGGACAGATTATCGTATTTATGAATGTTCCGACCACGAAGAGCAGGTGATCATGTCATCTCTTTTTGAACAGACACTAACGGATGCCTGGATTTCAGATATTACCGATTCGTTGGAGAATATGAATATCGATCCTTCGGATTTTCCACCGTTTGAAAAAATTGACTACTGCACAAGAAAACAGATAAGAGATTCCGGAATTGTGCTTCTGCTGGCCAGTTCGGCGAATACGTTATATTTGTATTCACGCTCGGGATAAAATGGAACAGGGGGATGCTATGACTAATAATAAACGTATTTTTACAATTGCAATTGTTGTGATCGTGCTTCTGTTTGGTGGAATTTTGTTTTCCAGTCAGTTTGAACAGACAACGACGTCGGACGTGTCGGGAGGTATATATGACGTTATTTTCAGAAGTACCGGTACGATTACAGAACTTGGAGATGAGGTCCGAATTCAGATGGATGAAGAGGGAAGCTGTATGCCAGGAGAAGAAGTACAGGTAGAGTTTAGTACAATGTTTACAAATGCCAGAATCCATATGAAGAAATTTGAGGTTGGTCAGAAGGTTCAGGTGGGTTATTTCCTGTATGGAATAAAGGAAGAAGAGAAAGTACTTGTTGTGGAAAGGATAACTCCCTGTGAAGATAATGAAGCAGTAAAGAAATATTATAATGGGTTTAAAATATGAAAAAATGTGTCAAATTTTTTATTGTAATTGGTTGTATATTAATAGTTGGTGTGATTGTGTTCCAATTACTCAGCCCAGAATATTCTGTAGAAGTAACTATAGATGAGATTGTCTGGGACCAAGGAGAAGATCATTACACCTGTAGTGATGAAGAAGGACATCTTTATTCGCTGCGAGAAGGAATTGTAGCTGAGTATTTTGATCCAGAAAAAATACATGTAGGAACGCGTTTGAAAGTATGGTATGATGGCGGATTAACGGAAATGTCGATTCTGGGTTTTCGAAAAATCCGATACATCAAGATGTTTTCATAAGAGACCATAAAAGGGTATATCCTTTTGTTATTATCGGTTCTCCGACAACTCAAGGGTATTGCGTACTGAAATTCACCGAGATTGCCTGCAGTATCTGGATGAAATTCATTCCTCCGATTTTCCGCCTTTTGAAACCATTGATTACTGTACCAGAAAACAGGTAAGGGATTTTGACTGGTACTGCTTCTGGACAGTTCGGCCAATACGTTGTATTTCTATACGTGTTCCGGATAAAGGAACATCCGGCAAAACCTCTTACAGCTGTTTCCGGAAAATATCGACCGCATGGCTGGTCACACCCAGCAGATCTTCCCGCTCGCAGGTGGAAAAATGATATTTCAGAAACAGCTGAAAGGTTTCCTCGCTCATGTTGTCAATGGCCTCCCGAATCAGCAAGGCGCAGCCATCGGTGGCCACATAGTGAAGTCTTGTAACCGGGAAGCCTGCCATCAGTTCGTCGACATCCTCTTTCCTCACCAGTTCAAAAATATCCTCCCGTTTGGAGATGGCCGCAAAAGTTTCCGGATCCAGCAGGCCGTTTTTGATATATCCGGCAACGGAAATATTTCCCCGGTGGAATCCTTCATCCAGCAGACAACCGTCCGAGATCACATAGGCGGCAAAAATAACCCCTCCCGGTTTTGTCACGCGGATTGCTTCACGGATCGCCTGTTGTTTGTCGGCCTTGGTATACAGATGGTAAAGTGGTCCCAGGAGAAGCGTGATATCATACCGGTTGTCCGGAAAAGCAGACAAATCCAGAGCATTTCCCTGAACAACGGATACCAGTTCCTCCTCCAATGTATTTTTCCGGAAAATGTCCAGATTGTGTTGCACCAGTTCCACGGCATCCACATGGTATCCCTGCCGCGCCAGCGCATGGGAATACCGTCCTGTCCCTGCGCCGATTTCAAGTATCAGACTGCCGGGCTGAATGTATTTTTGTATATAGCGCATAGTAGTGAGAAATTCTACGGCGCCATGTCTTGACGCCAGACGGCTCTCCTCGTCATAACCGGTGTAAAAATCAGTCAAATATTGATGATTATTCATAGTGTATACACCTGATTCCTTTCGCTTTTGCTGTTAAAATCCGTGAAGGGAAACTCATTATCTATTGCTTTGGGACAGGATCGCATGGAGGAAGCTGTACAAAGGCGGAAAGAAACCGTACAATCATTTCCCGGACGCGGCCGCTGCTCAGAGAGAGCTTGCCGGATGCGGTCAGGACGGCAATCCCGTGGGTATAGAGAAACAGGTCCAAAAAGATCTGTTTTCCCTGTGCTGTCTCCACGCCGATCATATCTGAAAATGCCTCTGCCTTCTCCCGGTTGCCGGGTTCTCTGTAAAAATCCTCCGTTTCTTTCATGTCCAGGTCCATATCCTTGACGAAAAGAAATTTAAAAAGATTCGTCTCTTCTCTGGCAAACTCCACATAGGAGAGAGGCAGCAGCAGATAGGGCAGCGGATTTTCAGATACCTGATATGCGGAAACATACTGACTGTAATAGGAAAAGGCGTAATCCAGAAAATCTTTTTTCAGTTCCGCCATGTTCACATAGCAGGTGAATATCGGCCGGGTGGAACATTTCAGACTGCCAGCGATACTCCTGGCGTTTACGGAGGCAAATCCATTTTTTCGCGTGATCTCCAGGACAGTATTTAAAATCATTTCTCTTGTTATTTTTGGTTTCGGTGCCATGGAAGAACCTTTCATCTGACAGGTAAAATTTCTGTACATCTCATAGGTAACAAATGTTACATAACTATTGTTGCATAATAAAAATGGATTGTCAAGGGGAAGGTGAATTGCCGGAAAATATAGAAAGAGTTTTTCTTTTCTTGACAATAAATTGTAAGAAAAATAATCTTTAAAATAATGAATTATCATTATATACTGAAGGTAAGAAAGAAGAATTATTCTGAACGGAAAAACGAAAAATGGAAGAGGAGGGTGGTCTGATGAAAGAAAAAGGGAAACTGTTGATTGCTGCTGTCGCTGCCGTTGTCCTGCTGGCGTTCAATGTATACGACCGGTTCATCCTGACACCGGCAAGACTGCTGGATTTTAGGATTTCTCCGGTTACGGTTTTCTGCGGATTTGCCGGGAGGCCCCTGTTCTGGATGCTGATGGGATTTCTGGCGTCGTTTCTGCTGGCCGGGCGGTTTGTTTTCGCTGAAAGAAAAAGTTCCGCCCCAATGCTTCTTATGGGTAGCGGACTTCTGATGATGATCCTTTATGCGGGAATGGTGATCTGGTACGCAGCCGCTTCCGGGGGGATTTCTGTCGGGGTGGTATCCGGGGCTCTGATGTGGCTGATGGAGAATCCGCCGGTTTTTCTCATTCCGGGAGTGCTGATCGGGGCGGGAAGGCGTGGCCTTTACGGAACATCCCAAACGGCATAGGAAGTTGGCCGCGGCAGATAGGAAAGTTATCTGGATAACGGAATTTTGTCGATGCCGGGCGGTTTGAGAGGAGGCGATGGAATGAAAAGAAAACTTTCGATATGTGGAATCCTTCTGGGAATGCTGCTGGCTTCCGGCTGCGGCGGGAAACAGGAAAATGATTGGAAGGACCTGGAAAGTGTTTTCGGGAAGACGCAGGAGGAAGCAGAGGAGATACTGGGATGGAATCTGGCCACTGCAAAGGAGGAGTCGCTTTCTGATCAGACCATGGACGGATACGCGCTAAAGCTTGAAAACACCAATTTTCTGGGACAGAAGGCAGAACAGGTGTATGTGGTTTTCATGGAAGATTTGTCCGGGACGCTCCGGCTGACCCTGCTGTACGCGGATTATCCGGACGGGGAAACGATGGATCCGGCGGCAGAGGAGCTGCGGGGGATCTGGGGAGAGGAAAGGTCCCTGATGTACTGCTCCTGGCCGGACATGATTTACTGGCCCCAGGGTCTCTGGGCAGGAGGAAACGCCTACAATGATCCGGCGAATTTTAACCAGACAGAAAAAACAGGGAAGCGCATGTGGGGAAATGAAGAGACGGTGGGAGAACTTCTGTCAGAGGAAGAGGAGCCGATGCAGACGTATGAAAACTGGATTCGATACGCCAGAACCTATGTACAGTCCCTGAAAAACGACTGGAATCAGGTGCGGGAGGAGCCTTCGGTAACAGCGGTACTTTTTGAGTCCTGTGAGGATTTCGGGAAGGAAAATGTGGTGATTATCGACGGATTTCAGAAATTTATGGGCACCCATATGACAGAGAATACGTGAAAAGCCGGCGGCGGCAGGCTGCGATACAGAAAGGGAGGAAACGGTGATACGGCATTCCTCCTTTTCTTTTGCGAAAATGCGCCTGCGGATGATGTTAAATAATTAACATTTTTTGAAAAAATTAGAGAATTTTTATTGATTTAATCCATTAATCATGTATAATTAGAGAGGAAGGAATCGGAAGAGTTCTGTTTCCTGAATATATGCCGCGGCATCTGAAGCAGAAGCCGGCGGCAAAAAATTTTAAAGAAGAGAGGTTAAAGGCAAAATGGCAGAAATCAATTTAAGTAAGTATGGCATTACAGGCACCACAGAAATCGTGCATAATCCTTCTTATGAAGTGCTGTTTGAAGAAGAGACCAAACCTGAACTGCAGGGATTTGAAAAAGGACAGGTCAGCGAGCTGGGCGCAGTAAATGTTATGACTGGCGAATATACCGGCCGTTCTCCCAAAGACAAATTCATCGTTATGGACGAGAATTCCAAGGACACTGTATGGTGGACTTCCGATGAGTATAAGAACGATAACCATCCCGCATCTGAGGAAACCTGGAAAACAGTGAAGGATCTTGCTCTGAAAGAGCTGTCCAACAAGAGACTGTTTGTTGTGGACGCTTTCTGTGGTGCCAACAAGGACACCCGTATGGCGATCCGTTTCATCATGGAAGTGGCTTGGCAGGCACACTTTGTAACCAACATGTTCATTCAGCCCACCGCTGAGGAGCTGGAGAACTTTGAGCCGGATTTCATCGTTTACAACGCTTCCAAGGCGAAAGTAGAGAACTACAAAGAGCTGGGACTGAACTCTGAGACAGCCGTAGTATTCAACATCACCAGCCGCGAGCAGGTAATCCTGAACACCTGGTACGGCGGTGAGATGAAGAAAGGTATGTTCTCCATGATGAACTACTATCTGCCGCTGAAGGGCATCGCTTCCATGCACTGCTCCGCTAACACCGATATGAACGGCGAGAACACCGCGATCTTCTTCGGTCTGTCCGGAACAGGAAAAACCACACTGTCCACAGATCCCAAACGTCTGCTGATCGGTGATGATGAGCACGGCTGGGATGACAACGGTATCTTCAACTTTGAGGGCGGCTGCTACGCAAAGGTTATCAACCTGGACAAAGAGTCTGAGCCGGATATCTATAACGCCATCAAGCGCAACGCTCTGCTGGAGAACGTAACGCTGGATGCTGATGGAAAGATCGACTTCAACGATAAGAGCGTAACGGAGAATACCCGTGTATCTTATCCCATCGATCACATTGAGAAGATTGTACGCCCGGTTTCCGCAGCTCCGGCAGCGAAAGAAGTGATCTTCCTGTCCGCAGATGCGTTTGGCGTACTGCCTCCGGTATCCATCCTGACTCCGGAGCAGACTCAGTACTACTTCCTGTCCGGATTTACCGCTAAGCTGGCCGGAACCGAGCGTGGAATCACAGAGCCCACCCCGACCTTCTCCGCTTGCTTTGGACAGGCATTCCTGGAGCTGCATCCCACCAAATATGCAGAAGAGCTGGTTAAGAGAATGGAGCAGAGCGGCGCCAAAGCTTATCTGGTAAACACCGGATGGAACGGAACCGGAAAACGTATCTCCATCAAAGATACCCGTGGAATCATCGACGCGATCCTGAACGGTGATATCCTGAAAGCTCCCACCAAGAAGATCCCGTACTTCAACATTGAAGTTCCCACAGAGCTTCCGGGTGTGGACACCAACATTCTGGATCCCCGCGATACCTATGCTGACGCTTCCGAGTGGGAGACCAAAGCAAAAGACCTGGCGGGAAGATTCATCAAGAACTTCGCAAAATACGAGGGCAACGAGGCTGGAAAAGCTCTGGTTGCTGCCGGACCGCAGATCTGATTCTGACGGTTATTCCGGGTGCGGCATATGCCGCACCCGGTTTTTCTTCACTGCCGCAAAGGAAAAACAGGTTCTGATCGCGATTCTGCGCCGCCAGAACTGCTCCGTTCTACATTCCGCAATATAAAATCCCTGAAAAGAAAAAGTTAAAAAAGTGGTGAATAAAGACCCGAAAAAGGGACATTTTTCATGAAAAAGTGGAGAATAATTCGTGAAAATAGCCCAAAATTTGGCCCGTCTATTGACTTTGCCCCATGAACTCTCTATAATTCAAAACAGATAGCTTTACAGAAATTGGATTCATTAAGTCAAAAAAAGAGAAGAAAAGGAAGCAAGATGGAGAGACTGAATATTATCTGGAAGTTTGTTCAGGCTCTTGTGACCCGGGTTGTAAGGCAAAGAAAGAGGGTTTGTATCGCGGCGGCAGCTGGAACTGCCGCCGTCGTTCTGACCGGAGTGAGTGTTCTGTCGGTACAGCATTTGTCCAGTCCGCGGGAAGCCGGTACGGAGGATCCGGGAGGCTCGGGAAGCGGGCAGGATGAGGAAGCGGGAGATGATGACCCGGATCCTGACGGGCAGGTTCCTCTGGGGATGGAAGGTGTGATTGACGGCGTTCTGTCCACGAGGGGACTGACCAGAGATTACCGGGCCATGGGAACCAGCTGCGAGGTGGTTCTGGTGGGACAGCGGAAGATAACCAGAGAGGTGGTGTCCCGGCTGAACGTGGGTCAGGAGCTGGTACAGACGGTGAATCAGCTGGACAATCAGTCCTGGAGCCTGACTTCAGCCACCCGCATGACGGATAACGATTATGAGAATCTCCTGGCCGTGGTGGAAGCGGAGGCAGGCGGTGAAGATGTGGAAGGTCGTATTATGGTGGCCAATGTGATCCTGAACCGTGTGGCGGATAAGAATTTTCCCGATGATGTGACCTCGGTGATCTGGCAGAGAGCAGGGGGGAGCTCCCAGTTTTCTCCTACGCAGGACGGCAGGATTCATTCCGTGACCATTTCCAGCACCACCAGGGAGGCGGTAAACCGGGCCATTGACGGGGAAGATCTTTCCCAGGGAGCGCTGTATTTTATCGCGAAGAATCAGGCGGATACGGACAACATTGCCTGGTTTGACGAGACGCTGACACATCTGTTTGACCACGGAGGCCACAGTTTTTATAAGTAACCTCTGTGCCGCACTTGTCATGAAAAAGCAGCTGTGTTATAATCAGAAACTATAGTGATTTACAACACAAAAGCAATGAATGTGAGAGAGGTATGATCCATGGAAGTATTATACAGAAGTACCAGAGGAAACGGTGACACGGTGACGGCGTCCAGAGCGATTCTGAAAGGATTGTCAGAAGATGGGGGACTGTATGTTCCCACCCGGATCCCTTCGTTGGATATCCCTGTGGAGGAACTGGCCGACATGTCCTATCAGGAGGTGGCCTATCAGGTGATGAGCCGGTTCCTTACTGACTTTACCGAGGAGGAGCTGCGCGGTTGTATCAACCGTGCCTATGACAGCAAGTTTGATACGGAGGAGATCGCTCCGATGGTGAAGGCGGAGGGCGCTTATTTCCTGGAACTGTTCCATGGAGCGACGATTGCCTTTAAGGATATGGCTTTGTCCATTCTTCCTCATCTGCTCACCACGGCAGCGGCTAAGAATCAGGTGAAAAATGAGATTGTGATTCTTACAGCCACCTCCGGCGATACGGGGAAGGCAGCCATGGCCGGTTTTGCGGACGTACCGGGGACAAAGATCATCGTATTTTATCCCAAGGATGGCGTCAGCCCCATTCAGGAAAGACAGATGGTGACCCAGAAAGGGTCCAATACCTATGTGGTTTCCATCCGGGGGAATTTTGACGATGCGCAGACCGGCGTGAAAAAGATTTTCGGTGATGAGCAGATGAAAGAGGAACTGGCCGGGGCGGGTTATCAGTTTTCTTCTGCCAACTCCATCAACATTGGCCGTCTGGTACCGCAGATTGTATACTATGTCTATGCTTATGCCAGACTGGTGAAAAACGGGGAGATTGCTTCCGGTGACCGCGTGAATGTGACCGTTCCCACCGGAAACTTCGGGAACATTCTCGCGGCATATTACGCGAAGAATATGGGGCTTCCCATCGGAAAGCTGATCTGTGCCTCCAATGAAAACAAAGTCCTTTATGACTTTTTCCGTACCGGAACGTACGACAGAAACCGGGAGTTTATTCTCACCAGTTCTCCTTCCATGGATATTCTGATTTCCAGCAATCTGGAACGACTGATTTACAGAATTGCCGGCGAGGACGCAAAGAAGACCCGCGAACTGATGGAGGCGCTTGGAAGCAGCGGTTCTTATACCGTGACCCCCGCGATGCGGGAGGAACTGAAGGATTTCTACGGCAATTACGCGTCGGAGGAGGAGACCGCAAAGACCATTCGCCGGATCTGGAAAGACTGCGGCTATGTGATTGATACCCATACGGCTGTGGCGGCCTGTGTGTATGAAAAGTATCGCAGAGAGACCGGGGATGATACTCCTGTGGTGATTGCTTCGACGGCCAGTCCGTATAAGTTTGGCAGAAGTGTGATGGAAGCCATCGGAGGAGACCGATATGACGGCCTGGATGATTTCCAACTGGTGGATGAACTGGAGAAGGTCTCCGGTGTGCCCATCCCGAAAGCAGTCAGCCAGATTCGTACGGCTCCCATTCTCCACGATACAACGGTGGAAGTGGATCAGATGCCGGCGATCGTGAAAAAAATTCTGGGGATCGGCTGACGCCAGATATTTCCATGAAAAGAAAACAGCGGGGGCTCATATAATATAGTAGCGGTATCGGGTACTGTCCGGGATTTGTTTGGATGATATGCCGAATATATGGCTTGAAAAGCCCGGTCTGTTCATGTATAATAAACATAGTAAGTAATGCCTGGGGTGTGCGACCCCTCTCTTAATTTTGAACCTACATTTACGTTTATGGGATTCCTATTATTGTTGATTGGATGTCAGGCCGTCATTTTGCAGCGGAAGGCAGAAGAGATACTGCGGTTGCCCACCTAGCTTTGGCTAGGCGTCAAAATAAGGGAAACGGCACTCCGGGTTTTACGAAAGAGAAAAAAGAGAGTCATGAAAATGGCTCTCTTTTCACAGACAAAGGATTTTGGGAGGACGCCGCGGCTGACGGGCGGAGCGGATCCGGACCTGCGGCGCGGACAGAGGAGAAGAGCATGAGTGTAGTAAGACAGGATTTTGGAAAGACGAAGGACGGACGGGCAATTTCCCTTTATACAGTGACAAACAAAAAGGGTGCGGTGATGAAGGTGACGGATTTTGGGGCCATTCTGGTGAGTGTGATGGTTCCGGACCGGGATGGCCGTCTTACCGATGTGGTTCTCGGATTCGACAGCGGAGAGGACTATGAGCAGAAGAACGTTCCTCATTTTGGAGCCACCATCGGAAGAAACGGCAACCGGATTGACCAGTCCGCATTTATACTGAACGGGGAGCGGGTACAGCTGACTCCCAATGAAAATGAAAATAATCTTCACAGCGGTCCCGTGGGATACGATCTGATGATGTGGGAGGGACAGGAAAAAGAAGACGGAGTGGCCTTCCACAGAATCAGTCCTGATGGGGAACAGGGATTTCCGGGGAACTTTGATGTGACGGTTACCTATACTCTGACGGAGGAGAATGCCGTTCAGATTCATTACGAGGGGATCTGTGATAAAGATACCGTAGCGAATATGACCAACCACAGTTATTTTAATCTGGGAGGTCATGCGTCCGGATCCGTATGCGGTCAGCTGATGCAGCTGAATGCGTCCCGGTACACGCCAGTGAAAGATTCCAGGTCGATTCCCACCGGACAGATTGTTCCGGTGGCCGGAACTCCCATGGATTTTCGGGAGCCCAGGGTAATCGGAGAGGAAATTGACGCGGATTTTGAACAGCTTCGTCTGACCGGCGGATACGATCATAACTTTGTTCTGGACAGATCCTCCGATGGACTGGAGTGGATGGCAAGAGCCTTCTGCCGGGAAAACGGAATTTATATGGAGGCCTTTACGGATCGTCCAGGCGTTCAGTTCTATACAGGGAATTTTATTGACGGCGAGAAAGGTAAGGAAGGCGCGGTGTATGCGAAACGTCAGGGCTTCTGCCTGGAGTCTCAGTATTTCCCCAATTCTGTGAACGATCCGCATTTTGCTCATCCGTTCCTGGCGGCGGGTGAAAAATACGATACCAGAACCGTTTATCGTTTTTCTGTGCGCTGATCGGAAGGGAGATCATACCCGTTTTTCTCAGGTGTGAAAACGGGTATGATTTTTTTTAAAATCCATATACTGAAGTATGGATAAAAAAGGATTTTTTGGCAGCGGAAGGATCGGCTTCCGGTGTTTTGCGGCAGGGCTTCTGGCTGTGATATGCATGACGGCGGCCGCCGGAAGAAAAGAAATTTCTCTGAAAGAAGAGTTTTACGGAAAGCTTCTGGCGGAGCAGACGGCAGGAGATGTCCGGGAAGGTCAGGAGCAGTTGGACCATGTGGGGGAGGAAGAAAAGAGCCAGGAGTCCGGGGTGGGTGACGGTACGACGAATCAGCAGGACGTTTCCGGGGAGACCGCCGGCGCCTCGGACCCGCAGGAAGAGGAGCAGGCAGCGGATGCCGGGGAAACAACGGACGGGATGATCCGGGTACTGCTGATGGATGACGGGTATCAATCCTACTGGCACAGTCAGGTGACGGTGGAGGGAAATGTACCGCTGGCGGTGACAGGATCTGTTGTCGAAACCTGGCCGGCAGACAGTCCGCTTTCCCTTTCGGAGCTTCTGAAGCCGGGGGATCAGGTGACAGTGGCCCCGGCAGAGGAAAAGGAAGAAGCGCGGATTTCTGTTTTGTCTCTGGCGAGAAGCCAGGGAACGCCTGCATATGAGGGGAGTCTGACGGTGACGGCGGAGGAAGAAGGCTTTCTTCTCTGCAGTCAGGTGGATCTGGAGACGTACCTGAAATATGTGGTTCCCAGTGAGATGCCTTCCGGTTATCCCGCGGAAGCCCTGAAGGCACAGGCGGTATGTGCCAGAACCTATGCGGTGCGGCAGAAAGAGGAAAACCGTCTGAAGCAGTATGGAGCGGACGTGGATGACAGCGTTTCCTTCCAGGTTTACAACAATATCGGACGTCAAAGCTCCACTGACGAGGCGGTGGACGCCACCGGAGGCGTGGTGATGACTTATGAGGGCGAGCCGATCCAGGCTTATTTTTTTTCCACCTCCTGCGGCCATACCAGTACCGATGAGGTGTGGGGAGGGGAGGGAGCCCCCTATCTGCGAAGCGTGGAGGTTTCCAGACAGTCGGTGGAACCGGACGCCCTGGAAGCGTGGGCGGCCGGCCCGTTTCTCGCCTCCGAAGAGTCGTTCCGGAATTTCCTTGATCTTCCGGACCCGGACGATTATGAGCGGGAGGATACCTGGTACCGATGGCAGATCACCCTTCCGGTCCGCCTTTTGCAACAGGCTGCCGGAAAGTTCTGTCCGCAGGTGGGAACCGTCGCGGGGATAAAGGTGCTGGAACGCTCCGGGGGAGGCGCGGCAAAGAAACTGGAGATCACCGGAGATCAGGGTGTCTGTCTGCTGAAGGATGAGTATTCCATCCGGGAATTTCTTTCACCGGGGGATGTCCCGATTACATGCGGTGACGGTACCCTGAGCACCGCCATGTCCATTCTCCCCAGCGCATATTTTGTCTGTGAGCCGGTTTATCAGGAGGAGGCTCTGAAAGCGGTGACGCTGCGGGGCGGCGGTTATGGCCATGGCGTGGGGATGAGCCAGAATGGAGCGAGGCATCTGGCGGATGATGGAAAAAACTGGAAAGAAATTCTCAATGTATTTTACCGGGAGATTACTCTGGAACAGCCCGATGCGTAAAAACAGCGGACGCCTGGGCAAAGCAGGATAGGAAAGGAACGAAAATGGCAGAATATATCAGGATCATCCGTGGTTTTCTGAAAAGACTGAATCAGGATCATGTGGGAGCTTTTGCGGCGCAGGCTGCCTACTTTATTCTGCTCTCCTTTGTCCCTTTTGTAATTTTGCTGATCACCTTAGTGCGCCATATTCCGCTGGTGTCGGAGAGCAATGTCACCCGGCTTATTCTCCAGATTGTTCCCAAAAGCGGAGATTTCCAGGGGTTTGTTCTTCAGATTATCCGGGAGATTTTCAGTAAATCTACGGCGGTGGTTCCGATCTCCGCAGTGTTTACCCTGTGGAGTGCGGGAAAAGGGATCCAGGCACTGACCAACGGGGTCAATGCCATCTACCATGTAAAGGAGACCAGAAATTATGTGATAATGCGGATACGTTCCGCCTTTTATACCCTGATATTTATCATTGCGGTGACGGGAAGTCTGCTGCTTTTGGTGTTCGGCAACAGTATTCAGAAACTGCTGGAGCGCTACGTCCCCATGATTGGAAGGATTGCGGCTTATATTATCGGGATGCGGACGGTGATTTCTCTGGCCGTGCTGTGTCTGGTTTTCCTTCTGATTTACAAATTCCTTCCCAACCGGAAGGCCAGTCTGAAAAGTCAGCTGCCGGGAGCGATTATTTCTGCTCTGGCATGGTCGCTGTTTTCTCTGGGATTTTCCATATATCTGGATGTGTTCCACGGGCTGTCCAGCATGTACGGCAGTCTTACCGCCACCGTTCTGGTGCTGCTTTGGATGTATTTCTGCATGTACATTGTTCTGATCGGCGCGGAGATCAACGCTTATTTCGAGGAACGGTTCCGCAGGCTGCAGCAGATGGCCGGGGAGAGGATCCGCCAGGAGTATCGGGAGTTCATCGACGGTCTCCGGGAGAGCCGGGAGGAGGAGGAAGAGCCAAAGCATCGGGAAAAGGACTGAAAAAAGAACTTGACAGGCCGGGAAATAGTGACTAAAATAAGAAAACAGAGAAATGCCGTGAAGGTGTCAGTAGAAATCTGTTTTCTTACAGAGAGAGGAAGTCACCGGCTGGAAGCTTCCTTAAGTTCAGACAGGTTTTGAGGTTCCCACCGGAGCTGCTTCCCTGAATTGCAGTAGGGGAAGACGTGAGGGCGCGTTAAGCCCGCCAAGGTGTCCGGAAGAGATTCCGGAAATCAGGGTGGTACCGCGGGTAAATTTCATCTCGTCCCTTTTGGGGACGGGATTTTTTTGTTTTGCGGAAAGCTTTGTTCCTGCGAAAGCGAGACGTTTCCCGGGAATCGCGCTGCGGCATTATCCTTCCCAAATGGCAGAACTGTCCCAGGCGGCCCGGGCAGGGCGTGACGCTGCGGACAGTCAGGAAAACCAGTAGAAAAGGAGACAGGTCATGAACAATAGTATGAAAGAGACGTTACAGGCCATTTTGGACGAAGCGTCGGAAAAAATCGAAAAATCAGACGCCCTGGACAAGCTGAATGATGTGAGGGTGAACTTTCTGGGTAAAAAAGGTCAGCTGACGGCCGTTCTGAAAGGCATGAAAAATGTGGCTGCCGAGGAGCGTCCCCAGGTGGGGCAGATGGTCAACGAGACCAGAGCCAAAATCGAGGCTATGCTGGATGAGACGAAGTCCCGTCTGGAAAAGGAGCTTCGGGAAGCAAAGCTGGCGTCCGAGGTGATTGATGTGACGCTTCCCGCAAAGAAGGCCAATGTAGGACACCGTCATCCCAACACCATCGCGCTGGAAGAAGTGGAACGGATCTTTATTGGCATGGGCTATGAAGTGGTGGAAGGACCGGAAGTGGAGTATGATCTCTACAACTTTGAGAAACTGAATATTCCCGCGGATCATCCGGCCAAGGATGAGCAGGATACCTTCTACATCAATAAAGATATCGTGCTGAGAACGCAGACGTCCCCGGTACAGGCCCGTGTGATGGAGCAGGGAAAGCTTCCCATCCGTATGATTGCTCCCGGCCGGGTATTCCGTTCCGATGAGGTGGATGCCACTCATTCTCCTTCTTTCCATCAGATCGAAGGACTGGTGGTGGACAAACACATCACGTTTGCGGATCTGAAAGGAACGCTTGAGGAATTTGCCCGGGAGATGTTCGGACCGGAGACAAAAACAAAATTCCGTCCCCATCATTTCCCCTTCACAGAGCCCAGCGCCGAGGTGGACGTATCCTGCTTCAAGTGCGGCGGAAAGGGCTGCCGGTTCTGTAAGGGATCCGGATGGATAGAGATTCTGGGCTGCGGTATGGTGCATCCCCATGTGCTGGAGATGTGCGGCATTGATCCGGAGGAGTATACGGGATTTGCTTTCGGCGTAGGCCTTGAGCGTATTGCGCTTCTGAAATATGAAATTGACGATATGCGGCTTTTATACGAAAACGATTACCGGTTCTTAAAACAGTTCTAGGAGAGGGAAGAAGAATGAATACATCATTATCATGGATTAAAATGTATGTGCCGGATCTGGACGTGACGGCGCAGGAATATACGGACGCCATGACGCTGTCCGGAACCAAGGTGGAAGGCTATGAGCGGCTGGACGCGGATCTTAAAGATATTGTCATCGGCCAGATCGAAAAAATTGAAAAGCATCCGGATGCGGATAAACTGATTGTCTGCCAGGTAAATGTGGGAAGCAAAGTGATTCAGATCGTCACCGGAGCGCCCAATGTAAAAGAAGGCGATAAGATCCCGGTGGTGCTTCCGGGAGGAAGAGTAGCGGGAAATCACGATGGAAAGAAAACGCCGGGCGGTGTGGAGATCAAGGCCGGAAAGCTGCGGGGTGTGGAATCCTGCGGTATGATGTGTTCCATCGAGGAACTGGGCTCCTCCAGAGAGATGTATCCGGAAGCTCCCGAGTACGGCATCTATATTTTCCCGGAGGATGCTGTGGTGGGAGAAAGCGCCATCAAAGCGCTCGGTCTGGACGATGTGATCTTTGAGTATGAGATCACTTCCAACCGGGTAGACTGCTACAGCGTGCTGGGAATTGCCAGAGAAGCGGCGGCCACCTTCGGAAAGAAGTTCCTTCCTCCCCAGGTGACGCCCACGGGAAATCAGGAGGACGCCCATGATTATGTGAAAGTGACCGTGGAAGATCAGAAGCTGTGTCCCCGCTACTGCGCCCGTGTGGTGAAAAATGTGAAGATCGGCCCTTCCCCCAAATGGATGCAGCGGTGTCTGGCCGCCAACGGCATCCGTCCCATCAACAATCTGGTGGATATCACCAATTATGTGATGGAGGAGTACGGACAGCCCATGCACGCCTATGATCTGGATACCATTGCCAATCATGAGATCATTGTCCGCCGGGCGGAGAACGGAGAGAAATTCGTGACTCTGGACGGCCAGGAGCGGACCATGGATGAGGATGTGCTGATGATCTGCGATGGCGAAAAAGCCGTGGGAATCGGCGGCATCATGGGCGGTGAAAATTCCATGATCACCGACCATGTAAAGAATGTTCTGTTCGAGGCGGCCTGCTTCGACGGCCCCAATATCCGCCGTTCCGCCAAGAGAATCGGTCTGCGTACCGACGCCTCCGGAAAATTTGAAAAGGGACTGGATCCCAATAACGCCCAGGCCGCCATTGACCGTGCCTGCCAGCTGATGGAAGAACTGGGAGCCGGAGAAGTGGTCGGCGGCATGGTGGATGTGTGCTGTGAGACGAGGCAGCCGGTACGGATTCCCTTCGAGCCGGAGAAGATCAACAGCCTGCTGGGAACAGAACTGTCTCCGGAGCAGATGCTGGAGTATCTGGCGGACGTGGAACTGGCGTATGACCGCGCAAGCAACGAGATCGTGGTGCCTACATTCCGTCAGGATGTGCTTCGTACGGCCGACCTGGCAGAAGAGGTTGCCCGGTTCTACGGCTATGATAACATTCCCACCACCCTTCCCAGCGGCGAGGCTACCACAGGAAAGCTTCCTTTCAAGCTTCGGGTGGAGGAGACGGCCAGAGATGTGGCTGAATACTGCGGATTTTCTCAGGGCTACTGCTATTCTTTTGAGAGTCCCAAGGTATTCGACAAGCTGCTGCTGGATCCGCAGGATCCGCTGCGCCAGGCCATCACGATTCTGAATCCTCTGGGAGAGGACTTCAGCATTATGCGGACCATTTCCCTCAATGGTATGCTGACTTCGCTGGCCACCAACTACAACAGAAGAAATAAGAATGTCCTTCTGTATGAACTGGGGAACGTGTATCTTCCCAAGGCGTTGCCGTTGACTGAGCTTCCCGATGAGCGGATGATGTTCACCCTGGGTATGTATGGAGACGGCGATTTCTTTGACATGAAGGGTGTGGTGGAAGAATTCTTTGATAAGATCGGCATGGTCAAAAAGAAAGAGTATGATCCGAAGGCCGGAAAGAATTTCCTGCATCCGGGACGTCAGGCGCTGATCCGTTATGAAGGTGAAGAAATCGGCTATCTGGGAGAGGTGCATCCTCAGGTGACGGATAATTACGGTATCGGCACGAGAGTGTATGTGGCGGTAATGGATATTCAGCAGGTGGTGAAATTCGCCACCTATGACAGAAAGTATGAAGGAATCGCCCGGTTCCCGGCAGTAAACCGTGATATCTCCATGGTGGTACCCAAAAATATCATGGTGGGAGAGATTGAAAAGATGATTGCCCAGAGAGGCGGAAAGATTCTGGAACACTACGAGCTGTTTGATATTTACGAAGGCGATCAGATTCAGGAAGGCTGCAAATCCGTGGCCTATTCCATCACTTTCCGTTCCAAAGAGAAGACGCTGAGTGAGGCGGAGGTGACCAGCGCCATGAAGAAGATTCTCAATGGACTGGAAAGCATGGGAATTCAGCTGCGCCAGTAACCGGCAAACAGTTGCCGGAAAGAGGAAAGGGCCGCGCCGAACGGGAGCGGCTCTGCACCCGGGAGGTGAAAAGACGGATGAAATTATATATTGTTCGCCATGGTGAGACGGTCTGGAACACGGAAGGACGTCTTCAGGGGATGGCGGATATTGAGCTGAACGAGAATGGAATCCGGCTGGCGAAAATCACCGGAGAAAAACTGAAGGATATTCCTTTTGATCTGGCGATTTCCAGTCCCCTGAAGCGGGCGGTTCACACGGCCCGTCTGATTCTGGGGGACCGCAGGATACCGCTGAAGACGGATGCCAGAATCGAGGAGATTACTTTTGGAGAATGGGAAGGACTCTGCTGCAGAAAAGACCGGTATGAAATCCCTTCGGAGGGATTTTCACTGTTCTTTTCGGATCCTTTTCATTATCAGCCTCCGGCAGGGGGAGAGACCGTGGAACAGGTGATTGAGCGCACCGGGGATTTCTACAGAGAGCTGCTGAACACCCCCGACGCTCAGGACAAAACCATTCTGATCACCTGCCACGGCTGTTCCAGCCGGGCGTTGCTGTACAATATCAGTCAAAGGCAGGGAGATCTCTGGAGAGGTCATGTGCCGCCCAACTGCAGTGTTACCGTTGTGGATGTGACGGATGGAAAGGCGCAGTTGGAGGTTGTGGACAAGATCTATTACGACCCCGACGAGGTGGTGGATTTTTACCAGGATCGGAAATAAAAGGCGGAAGGAACCGCGCGTTTTATAAAAAAGGAAGCTTATCAGCTGACCGTAGGGTCGGCAGTTAAGCTTCCTTTTTTGATGCCGTTTTCAAAGATGGCCGGGAATCAGTGCTGCAGCTTTTCCAGATCCCCGTAAAAGCCGGGATAGGAGATATCTACGCAGTCGGACCGCAGGATGGTGGTGGTTCCCCGGGCAGCCAGCCCCGCGATGGCAAAGGACATGGCAATCCGGTGGTCCAGACGGCTGTCGATGACGGCGCCTTCAAGGGGGCGGCCGCCGTGGATGATCATCCCGTCTTCCGTGCCTTCGATGTCACAGCCCATGGCTTTCAGCTCCGTAACCATGATATCGAGACGGTTGGATTCCTTCACCTTCAGTTCCTCCGCATTGCGGATGACGGTGGTTCCATGAGCAAATGCGGCCAGAATGGCCACCACCGGAAGCTCGTCAATGAGAGCCGGAATCAGTCCGCCTTCCACAGTGGCGCCGGTAAGCTCGCTGTAGCGTACCAGAAGATCTGCACAGGGCTCTCCGGAAGCATCCTGTCTGTTTTCCAGGGTGATATCCGCGCCCATGGCCCGGCAGACACGAAGGAGTCCATCCCTGGTGGGATTGATTCCCACGTTGCGGATCAGCACCTCAGAGCCCGGAACCAGAAGGGCCGCGGCGATAAAGTAGGCGGCAGAGGAAATATCTCCCGGCACATACAGATCCGCGGCCTGCAGAGAAGGATCCGGCCAGATGGTGGCGGTGGTATCTTCTGTCTCCACCCGGGCCCCAAACCGGGCCAGCATCCTTTCCGTGTGATCCCTGGAAACCCAGGGTTCTGTCACCGAGGTGGGGGCGTCCGCGTAAAGGCCGGCCAGCAGCACACAGGATTTTACCTGGGCGGAAGCCACCGGGGATTGGTACTGAATGCCGGTGAGGGAATGTCCGCTGATCCGCAGGGGAACGCAACCGTTGTTTTTAACGCTTTCCACTTTTGCGCCCATCTGGGACAGGGGACGGATGATCCGGTTCATGGGACGGCTCTGAATAGAGGCGTCCCCGGTCAGTTCGCTGGTAAACGGCTGCCCCGCCAGAATACCGGACAAAAGTCTTGTGGTGGTGCCGCTGTTTCCCACGTCGAGAATCTGATCGGGGGCCGAAAGGTCGTGGAGCCCTTTGCCGTGTACCAGCACCTCATCCCCCAGGTTATCCACGGTGATTCCCATATGGGAAAAGCAGTCAATGGTGGAGAGACAGTCGGCGCCCTGCAGAAAATTCCGGATTCTGGTGGTTCCGTCCGCCAGCGCGCCCAGCATCACCGCCCGATGGCTGATGGATTTGTCGCCGGGAACGGACACCACGCCCCGCAGAGGCTTTTTTGCCTGTTTGATTTCCATAAAATAATTCCTCCCGTCTGTTGGTATCAGCTGCGGACATGGACGCGGTAATTCCGCTCCCGCAGCACTTTGTCGGATTTTTTCAGCGCTTCCTCCTCGTAAAATTCGATGCGCAGAACCCCTTCCTCAAATTCCCGGTTATGGACAATGCCGATGTTTTTAATGTTGATATTGTTCATGGCCAGCAGTGTGGCGATGGTGGCGATACCGCCGGCTTCGTCGTATATGTCGCAGTAAAGAGTAAACTCCTTTGGCAGCATGCCTCTGGAAGAATCGGGCAGGGAATCCCGGTAGTCCCGGGAGTCGGAAAACATCCGGTAGAGCTCTTCGGAGTCGCCGTTGTCCACCCAGCAGCGGGCCTGAACCAGCAGGCGGATATACTCATCCAGCACCCGGGAAATCATATCCCGGTTTTCCAGACAGATCTGCTGCCACATCACCGGGGAGGAAGAAGCGATTCTGGTGATATCCCGGAATCCGCCGGCGGCGATCTGTTTCATATGTTCTTCCTGCGTATCCATCTTGTGAATGGCATTGACCAGAGTGGACGCAATGATATGCGGCAGGTGACTTACCGCTGCCGTGATATAGTCATGCTCCTGGCAGGTGAGAACCATTGGAATCGCCCCGAAAGAAGCGATCAATTCCATGAAAGCGGAGAGTCTGGTAACTTCCACCTCTCCGCCGGGAGTCAGAATGTAATAGGCGTTTTCCAGAAGAAAATCCGTGGAGCTGGCATATCCCGTTTTCTCAGAGCCCGCCATGGGATGGCCGCCGATGAAGCAGCCGTCCATCTCCAGATTCTGTACAGCCTGATGAATCTCACCTTTTACACTTCCCACATCCGTGATGATGCAGCCGGGCCGGATGATCTCCTTCAGCCAGGAGAGATAGGAGATATTCTCCTCCACAGGAGCGCACAGGAAAATATAGTCACATTCCGAAAAACGCGGATCCTGCTGTCCGCAGCAGACGTCAATGACGCCCTCCTGCGCCGCTGTTTGGAGGGTGGCTTCGGTGCGCGTATAAGCATACAGCACGCTGTCCGGATGAAAGCGGCGCAGGGATTTGGCGATGGATCCGCCGATGAGTCCCAGACCGATGAATCCTATATGAAGTCTTTCCTCTGTCATAGAGTCAGTTTCCTTTCTGCAAGCTGAATGTAAGGCGCGAGATCCGACATCAGCGTCCCGAACTGCTCGAAAGTAAGAGACTGAGGTCCGTCGGACAGCGCATGGGCGGGATCGTTATGTACCTCGATCATCAGTCCGTCCGCGCCGCAGGCCACGCCGGCTTTCGCCAGCGGAGGAACATAGGCGGCTACACCGGTGGCATGGCTGGGATCCACGATGATGGGAAGGTGGGATTTTTCCCGGATTACGGGAACGGCGCTCAGATCCAGTGTGTTTCTGGTGGCCGTCTCATAGGTGCGGATACCGCGTTCGCAGAGCACCACGTTGGGATTGCCCTCGGCGATGATATACTCGGCGGCATTCAGCCATTCGTCGATGGTGGCTGCCAGGCCTCTTTTCAGCAGTACCGGCATTTTTGAACGGCCGGCTTCCCGCAGAAGCTGGAAATTCTGCATATTGCGGGCGCCGATCTGAATCATATCCACATATTTGGCGGCCGCCTCAATGGCCGCCTCGCTGATTACCTCGCAGATGGTGGCCAGTCCGGTTTCCTTTTTGGCCTCCGCCATATAACGGAGTCCTTCTTCTTCCAGACCCTGGAAAGAATAGGGGGAGGTGCGGGGCTTGTAGGCGCCGCCGCGGACAATCTGCGCGCCGGATTTTTTCACTGCCCGGGCGATGGTCATCAGCTGTTCCTCCGTCTCCACGGCGCAGGGCCCTGCCATGATGGTCAGGGTATCCGGGCCGATCTCATGGTTTCCCACTTTTACCCGGGTGGGCTGGGGATGAAATTTCCGGTTGCTGAGTTTATAACTCTCCGTGATGGGAACAATCCGGTCCACATATGGCATCGCCTGCAGCTGCTGGCTGTTCAGGCGGGTCTTGTCCCCCACCACGCCGATGATGGTTACCTGTTCTCCCTGGGAGAGATGGGTTTCAAGTCCTTTGTCGCGGACAACTCCGGCTACGGACTGAACGGCGCTCTGGGGAGCGCCCGGTTTCATTACAATAATCATGATCTGGTCCTCATTTCCTGTAGATTGGAAAATCCCTGAAGCGGGAAATTTTCCTGTATTTCTGCTGTAGATATTGTACGGCAGGTGTCTGTAAAAGTCAACAATTTAACACTTTAAAGCGCAAAATAAAACAGAAACCATTAAAGTGACCAAAATTATCTGAAATTCATGAAAAATATAAAAGAAAGAACGGATTACTGAAAAGATTTTGGGAAAATAATTGTGAATATTCCATATATTACTTGAAATATTCAAGAAGTTTTAGTAAAATATAACCATACTAATTTTGGGAGGTATTACATATGGACGTTTTCAGAACTGACAGAATCAGGAATGTGGTGCTGCTTGGTCATGGCGGAGCAGGAAAAACAACCCTGACAGAAGCGATGGCCTATCTTTCAGGTATTACCAATCGGCTGGGCAAGGTTGCAGATGGAAATACCATCAGCGATTATGATAAAGAGGAAATCAAACGTAAATTTTCAATCAGTACAACCATGGTTCCCATTCAGTGGGATAAGATGAAGGTGAATATTCTGGATACTCCCGGATTTTTTGACTTCGTGGGCGAAGCGGAGGAAGCTGCCGCCGCAGCGGACGCGGCGGTGATCGTGGTATCCGGAAAATCCGGCGTGCAGGTGGGTACCCAGAAAGCCTGGGAGCTGTGTGAAAAGTACCGTCTGCCCCGTATGATTTTTGTTACAGAGATGGATATCGATGACGTCAGCTACCGTCAGGTGGTAGAAGATCTGACGGAACTTTACGGAAAGAGAATCGCGCCTCTTCACATGCCGATCCGTGAGGATGGAAAGTTCGTGGGATATATCAATATTGTAAAGAATAAGGGCCGCCGCTATATGAATAAGGACGAAAAGGTGGAGTGCCCGGTTCCGGAGTATTCCAGGGAATATCTTGAGAAGTACCGGGAGATTCTCCTGGAGGCGGTTGCCGAGACCAGCGAGGAGTTTATGGACCGCTATTTCGAGGGCGATGAGTTCTCCGTATCGGAGATCTCCGCGGCTCTGGCCCTGTGTGTGGGCGATGGAAGCCTGGTGCCGGTGTGCATGGGTTCCCCGGTGAATCTTCAGGGCGTGAGAAACCTGCTGGACGATATCTGCGGATACTTCCCCAGCCCGGCGGAAAGAGAAAAAGCCGGTATCATCAAAAACACCAGTGAGATTTTCGAGGCCAATTACGATTTTACCATGAGCAAATCCGCCACTATTTTCAAGACCATCGTGGATCCCTTCCTGGGAAAATATTCCATGATGAAGGTATGCTCCGGCGTTATCAAGTCCGGCGATGTCCTCTATGATGTGGATCAGGACACCGAGGTGAAGTGCGGCAAACTGTATGTGCTGGAAGGCGCCCGTCCGGTGGAGGTTCCTGAGCTTCATGCCGGAGATCTGGGAGCGGTGGCAAAAATCAGCGAGCTTCGCACCGGCGACAGCCTGGCAACCAAGAGCACCCCTGTGCTTTACGGAAAACCGGATATCTCCGTTCCCTATACCTGCAAGCGGTATAAAGCAGTGAACAAAGGGGATGTGGACAAGATTTCCCAGGCGCTGACAAAGATGTGCCAGGAGGATCTGACCATGCGTGTGGTGAACGATTCCGCCAATCACCAGACATTGATTTACGGAATGGGCGATCAGCATATTGATGTGATTGTCAGCAAGCTGAAGGAGCAGTATAAGGTCAATGTGGAGGTTTCCAGACCCAAGGTAGCTTTCCGCGAGACGATCCGGAAGAAATCCGACATTGACAAAAAGTATAAGAAACAGTCCGGCGGCCATGGACAGTACGGCCATGTCAAGATGACCTTCGAGCCTTCCGGGGATCTGGAGACGCCCTTTGTTTTCGAACAGACCGTGGTGGGAGGCGCCGTACCCAAGAATTATTTCCCGGCCGTGGAAAAAGGACTGCAGGAGTCTGTGACAGCGGGACCGCTGGCGGCCTATCCGGTGGTGGGCGTAAAAGCGGTGCTGTACGATGGTTCCTATCATCCGGTGGATTCCTCCGAAATGGCATTTAAGACCGCCACCAAGATGGCGTTTAAGGAGGGATTCCTGGCAGCTTCCCCGGTGCTTCTGGAGCCCATTGTCAACATGAAAGTTCGTGTTCCGGACAAATATACCGGTGACGTGATGGGAGATCTCAACAAACGCAGAGGAAGAGTACTGGGTATGAATCCCGACCGGGACGGCTACACCGTTGTGGAAGCGGATGTGCCGCAGCTGGAGATTTACGGCTACTCCACAACCCTGCGTTCCATGACGGGAGGCGCGGGAGATTTCTCCTACACGTTTGCAAGATATGAGCAGGCGCCTGCGGATGTACAGGAGAAGGAGATCGAAGCAAGAGCCGGAAAACTGGAGAACGGAGAAGACTGAGAAAAGGCCCGCGGGGCCGGAGTATGAAGAAAGAGGAAAAAAAGCGGATGTCTCACATTCTGTGGGAATCCGCTTTTTTGTGGAAATATGTACAGTTGTTACAACTGTCTAACATTTCTCTTAAATCCATGAAAATTGCCTTGACGGAAATGACAGGCTGGCTTATATTGTCCTTCATAGGTGGCAGAAGAATCCGGTATCGGGAGAGAACAGCCGGTATGCGGTTTCACTGAAATCCGGGTGCCTGCCGCAGAAAAACCCCGGAAAGGGATTTTAAGGAAAGGAATCGGTTTATGAAAAAAGGAAAATGGAAGCTGCTGCTGGTGCTGGCAATTTTGCTGGCGGCGGGTATTTACTACTATGTGGCTTTGCCGGCCATCAACATTCATTCCACCGGATTCTGGATGTTTTTTATTGTTCTGGGGCTGCTGATTCTGGCGGCGTACGCGTCCAGAAAGCGGCTTCGCACTGTCAGCGAGATCAGGGAGAGCCGGTTTATGAAAGCGGGCCTGGCCGTGGTGGGCGTCATCGTGCTGGTTTATGTGGTGGGAGCAATTCTGTCCTCGCCGATTGTCAATGCAAAAAAATACAGTAAGCTTCTGACGGTGGAGGATCGAAGTTTTACAGAAGACATCAGGCCGGTGGATTACAGCCAGATTCCGCTGCTGGATAAGGACAGCGCTTCGCTTCTGGGAAACCGGAAGATGGGAAGTATGGTGGATATGGTTTCCCAGTTCGAAGTCAGCGAGCTTTATTCACAGATCAACTATCAGGGGAAACCGGTACGGGTGACGCCGCTGGTCTATGCCAGTCCCGTCAAGTGGCTGACCAATCAGTCTTCCGGAATTCCGGCTTATATTATGATAGATATGACCACCCAGAACACGGAGCTGGTACAGTTGGAACAGCCGATCCGGTATTCGGAGGCAGAATATCTGAATCGTAATATTTACCGGCATCTGCGTTTCTGCTATCCCACCTATCTTTTCGATCAGCTGAGTTTTGAGATTGACGACAAGGGCACGCCTTACTGGATCTGTCCGGTGAAAAAATTCGAGATCGGGCTGTTTGGAGGACAGACCATCGGCCGCGTGGTACTGTGCAACGCGCAGACGGGGGAATGTAAGGACTACGCCATTGAGGATTGTCCGGAGTGGGTGGATCGGGCGAATCCGGCGGATCTTCTGATTCAGCTCTATGACTATCACGGTACGCTGGGAGGCGGCTACATCAACAGTGTGTTCGGGCAGAAGGGTTGTCTGAAGACCACGGACGGGTATAATTACATGGCCATGGAGGATGACGTGTGGGTGTATACCGGCGTAACCAGTGTCAGCGGAGACCGGTCCAATGTGGGATTCGTTCTGATGAATCAGCGTACCCGGGAGACCCGCTACTATGAGGTGAATGGAGCGGAGGAGTATTCTGCCATGGAATCGGCGGAAGGGCAGGTACAGAATCTGGGCTATCGGGCCACGTTCCCCATTCTGCTGAATATTTCCGGAGAACCGACCTACTTTATGGCATTGAAAGATGACGCCGGGCTTGTGAAAAAGTATGCCATGGTCAATATCCAGAAGTATCAGAACGTGGCGGTGGGAGATTCCGTATCTCAGTGTGAAGAGGCATACATTCAGATGCTGGCCTCCAGCGGAATTTCTTCCGGCGCGGACGGGGGAGAGATTCAGAAGGTTTCCGGAAGGATCGCCCGGATTGCGCAGAGTGTAATCGACGGGAATTCCCACTTTTATCTGGTACTGGAAGGAGACAGTCGGATTTTTGATGTGCCGGTTCAGGATTTCCTGAAGGTCGTGGCTTTGACGGAAGGGGATTCTGTGACCATGGCGTATCTGGAAGGAGATCCGGTCTGCACCGTGACAGGACTGGAGTAGATCGGCAGCGTGTCGGCCTTCCGGACGGACTGTCCTGTGGAAAAGGGAGAAAATACTGTACTTTTGCGGAAAAGTATGGTATACTTCTCCCAGCAATGAAAAGAACGATGCGCGAGCATTTCATTGCCGTGAAAAAACAGCAGTTTTCTTCCGGGAATTTCTGCTGTCATAAATAATATGCAAAATAGGATTTCATGCGTCAAGTGTTCCGAGGATGGGGAGTTGCCGCGGAAACGAAAAGCAAGTCTTACGATATGAGATCCGCACCCGTTGCAGCAACCAGATGAAATACATCTCGATTGTGATGTGAAGGGATTGAATGCCTGTCATTCGATCTTTGCCGATGGAATGACAGAAGGATATTATTTGTGTTAATTCCAGATGCAATTCACACATCGGGATGTTTTTTTGCTGCCTGAAAAATATGAAGGGCCGGAGACATCCCGCGGCAAAACAACAGGAGGAAAAGAAAATGGATTACGAGAAGATCAAAGAGGGTGTACGGCTGATGCTGGAGGGAATCGGAGAGGATATCACACGGGAGGGGCTTCTGGAAACCCCGGACAGAATCGCAAAAATGTGTACCCAGATTTACGGAGGATTGTATGAAGATCCGGCGGAACATCTGAAAAAGCAGTTTCAGGCAGACCATAACAACATGGTGCTGGAAAAAGACATCACTTTTTATTCCGTCTGCGAGCATCATCTTCTCCCCTTTTACGGGAAAGCGCATGTGGCCTATATCCCCGACGGTCATGTGGCTGGCCTGAGCAAGCTGGCAAGGACGGTGGAAGTGTTTGCCAGACGGCCGCAGATTCAGGAAAATATGACGGCGCAGATTGCGGACGCGCTGGAAAAGCATCTCTCCCCCAAAGGCGTGATGGTAATGATCGAGGCAGAGCATCTGTGCATGACCATGCGGGGCGTCCAGAAACCGGGCGCGAAGACCGTGACCACGATTGTCCGCGGCGTGTTCGCCGATGATCTGTCTCTGCAGCAGACCTTCCTGCAGATGGTGCGGTAAAAGATGGCGGCGGAGATGAAACGGGTGCAGCAGCTTTTTGCCATGCCCCGGTATCAGGAAGAACTGAAGGCGATTACGGAGGCGGAAGTTTCCCGCCGGTTCTGCCGGCATACCCTGGAGCATTTTCTGGACGTGGCGCGTCTGATGTACATCCGCAGCCTTGAAGAAGGAAGTCCGTTGGACCGGGAAGTCATCTATGCGGCCGCGCTTCTCCACGATCTTGGACGGGGGATGCAGTACCGGGAGGGAACGCCCCATCAGGAGGCGGGCGTGGTACTGGCGCGGGAGCTGCTGCCGGAGTGCGGGTTTGACCCGGAGGAAGTCCGGCAAATTGTTTCGGCAATCGAAAACCACCGGGGTAAGGACAGTCAGGAGGTGCTGGCGCGTTATCTGTATCAGGCGGACAAGCTGAGCAGAAACTGTTTTGTCTGCCCTGCCAGTGATGAGTGCTACTGGCCGGAGGAAAAGAAAAATCACAGAATAACCTGCTGAGAGACAGGGGAGGAAAGAAAGATGATGATAGGAAACCGGCAGATGGATCTGAAAAACCACTGCCATGTGATGGGAATTTTGAATGTGACACCGGATTCATTCTCGGACGGAGGGAAATACAACCGGATGGACGCAGCGCTGCTTCATGCGGAGCAGATGGTTCGGGAAGGCGCTGATGTGATCGATGTGGGAGGAGAATCCACACGGCCGGGTTATCAGCAGGTTTCCATTCAGGAGGAGATCGGCCGGGTGGCCCCGGTGATAGAAAAAATCAAGGAACGGCTGGATGTTCCGGTATCCATAGATACTTATAAAGCCCCGGTGGCCGAGGCAGCCCTGAAAGCGGGGGCGGATATGGTCAACGATATCTGGGGCTTCCGGGCGGACCCGCAGATGGCGGAGATCACTGCCAGATATCACGCGGCCTGCTGTCTGATGCATAACCGGCAGGAAGCAGTATATAAAAACTTCTGGACCGATTTTCTGGACGATATGAAGATCTGCGTTGAGCTGGCGCGTGAAGCAGGAGTGGAGGAAGACAGGATACTGCTGGATCCGGGCGTGGGGTTCGGAAAAACGTATGAGCAAAACCTGGCGGTTATCAATCATCTGGACCGGATGGAAGAACTGGGCTTTCCGATTCTTCTGGGCACCTCCAGAAAATCTGTCATTGGCAGGACGCTGGATCTTCCCTCCGATCAGAGAGTGGAAGGCACGCTGGCCACCACGGCGCTGGGAATTATCCGGGGCGCTGCTTTTGTGCGGGTACATGACGTCAGGGAAAACTGCCGTCTGATCCGAATGATGGAAGCATTGCTGGCGGCAGACTGAAAGGGAAAGGAAAAGGATTTATGGATCGGATTATCATAGAAAACCTGGAAGTATTTGCAAAACACGGCGTATTTCCGGAAGAAAATACACTGGGGCAGAAATTTCTTTTTACTCTCACGCTGTGGACGGACACCAGGCGGGCGGGAATTACCGATGAACTGGACGATTCAGTGAATTATGGCGAGGTCTGTCATCGGATACAGGAGTACGCCACCGCCCATACCTTTCGGCTTCTGGAGGCATTGGCAGAAAATCTGGTGGAGGAACTTCTGAGAAAATATCCTTCGGTTTCCCGGATCGATCTCACGATCCGCAAGCCCTGGGCTCCGGTGGGACTTCCGCTGGAATCTGTGGGGGTGTCCATCTCGCGGAAGCGTCATCTGGCCTATCTTGCGCTGGGGTCCAATATGGGAGACCGCAGGGCCTATCTGGACGGAGCCGTGAAAGCGCTGCAGGCCAGAAAAGACTGCCGGGTACTGCAGGTGTCAGATTACCTGGTGACAGAGCCATACGGCGGCGTAAAGCAGGAGGATTTTCTCAATGGAGCGCTGAGTCTGGAGACATTTCTTGAGCCCGAAGAACTCCTGGAGGTCCTCCATGCAATCGAGGCGGCCGCGGACCGCAGGAGGGAGGTCCGGTGGGGACCCAGAACGCTGGATCTGGATATTCTGCTGTATGATGATCTGGTTCTGGACCTGCCTGAGCTTCAGATCCCCCATCGGGAAATGCATCTGCGTTCCTTTGTACTGGATCCGCTTTGTCAGATCGCGCCCTGGAAGCGGCATCCGCTGCTGGGCATCACCGTGGAGGAGATGGCGGAAAAACTGCGGCAGAATACTTGACAAAGACATCTTTGGTGGGGTAGAATAACAAAAGGTTTCAAAAGCAAAGGCTTTGAAGAGGAAGAGTAGGAGCGGATCCTGATCCAGAGAGCTGCCGGAGGGTGCAAGGCAGTGAGGGAATGTTCTGAACTGGCCTTGGAGCTCTTTTTCCCAAAGGAGGTTCTGCGACAGGATTTCCCGGTAGGAGAAAGCGGGTATTCCCGTTACAGAATTGATAAGTGCATGGAAACAGTTTTTCCATGAAACAGAGTGGTACCACGGAATCAAGCCCTTTCGTCTCTGTCTGACTGAGAAGTTCAGAAGACGAAGGGCTTTTTTATTCATGTTATTGGAAAAGAAAGAGACAGGAGGTTTTTTTACCATGGCAGTACCTTATAATCATAGGGCAGTGGAAAAGAAATGGCATGATATCTGGGAGGAGCATCCGGTGAACGTGGATGACGGAAAGAAACCGAAATATTATTGCCTGGACATGTTCCCCTATCCGTCCGGAAACGGACTTCATGTGGGACACTGGAGAGGATATGTAATCTCCGATGTGTGGAGCCGTTATAAGCTGATGAACGGCTACTATATCATTCATCCCATGGGCTGGGACGCGTTTGGACTTCCGGCGGAAAACTATGCCATCAAGATGGGTGTGCATCCGGCGATCTCCACGGCACAGAATATAAAGCATATCAAAGAGCAGATCAACCAGATTGCGGCTCTGTATGACTGGGACAGAGAGGTAAATACCACGGATCCGAATTTTTATAAATGGACCCAGTGGATTTTCGTGAAAATGTTTAAGGAGGGCCTGGCTTATGAGAAGGAATTTCCCATCAACTGGTGTCCTTCCTGTAAGACCGGTCTGGCCAACGAAGAGGTGGTCAACGGAAAATGTGAGCGCTGCGGCGCGGAAGTTACCAAGAAGAATCTGCGCCAGTGGATGCTGAGAATCACCAAATATGCGGACCGTCTGCTGAATGATCTGGACAAGCTGGACTGGCCGGAGAAAGTAAAGAAGATGCAGACCGACTGGATCGGAAAATCCTACGGCGCGGAGGTGGATTTCCCGGTGGAGGGAAGGGATGAGAAGATCACCGTCTACACCACCAGACCGGACACCCTGCACGGTGCCACCTTCATGGTACTGGCTCCGGAGCACGCGCTGGCAAAAGAGCTGGCCACCGACGAGACCCGGGAGGCCGTGGAGAAATATATCTACGATTCTTCTATGAAATCCAATGTGGACCGTCTGCAGGACAAGGAGAAAACCGGTGTGTTTACAGGTTCCTACGCGATCAACCCGTTAAACGGAGCGAAGGTGCCCATCTGGCTGTCCGATTACGTTCTGGCTGACTACGGAACCGGCGCCATCATGTGTGTTCCGGCTCATGACGACAGAGACTTCGAGTTCGCGAAGAAGTTCAATATTCCCATCATTCAGGTAATCGCCAAAGATGGAAAAGAAATTGAAAATATGACGGAGGCTTACACCGAGGCTTCCGGAACCATGATCAACTCCGGAGAGTGGAACGGCATGGAGTCCGCGGTGCTGAAAAAAGAAGCGCCGGCCATGATTGAGAAAATGGGTATCGGACGCAAGACCGTCAACTTCAAGCTGCGTGACTGGGTATTCTCCCGTCAGCGTTACTGGGGCGAACCCATCCCCATCGTACACTGCCCCAAATGCGGCAATGTGCCGGTGCCGGAGGATCAGCTTCCGCTGCGGCTGCCGGAGGTGGAGTCTTACGAGCCCACCGGAACCGGAGAGTCCCCGCTGGCGGCCATCGACGAGTGGGTAAACACCACCTGTCCCTGCTGCGGAGGCCCGGCCAAGAGAGAGACCAACACCATGCCTCAGTGGGCTGGTTCCTCCTGGTATTTCCTGCGCTACGTGGACAACAAAAACGACAAAGAGCTGGTTTCCAGAGAGAAAGCAGACAAATATCTGCCGGTGGATATGTACATCGGCGGCGTGGAACACGCGGTACTGCATCTTCTGTACTCCCGGTTCTACACCAAGTTCCTGTATGATATCGGCGTGATTGATTTTGACGAGCCTTTCCAGAAGCTGTTCAACCAGGGTATGATCACCGGAAAGAACGGCATCAAGATGAGTAAGTCCAAAGGAAACGTGGTATCCCCGGATGATCTGGTAAGAGATTACGGCTGTGATTCTCTGCGGCTGTACGAGCTGTTCGTAGGACCGCCGGAACTGGACGCGGAATGGGATGACAGAGGAATCGACGGCGTATACCGTTTCCTGAACCGTTTCTGGAAACTGGTGCAGGATTCCGTGGAGAAGGATGTGAAGGAGACCAAGGAGATGGTGAAACTTCGCCACCGCCTGGTTCACGACGTCACCGAGCGTCTGGAGAGCTTCAGCCTGAACACGGTGATCTCCAAATTCATGGAGTACAACAACAGCTTCATTGAGATGGCCAGAACCACTGGAGGAATCGACAAGGAGACCCTTTCTACCTTCACGCTGCTGCTGGCGCCTTTCGCGCCCCATATCGCCGAGGAACTGTGGCAGGTACTGGGCCACGACACTTCCGTGTTCGCGGCAAAATGGCCGGAGCATGACGAGGAGGCCATGCAGGACGATGAGGTGGAGATTCCCGTACAGATCAACGGAAAGACCCGCGCGGTAATCAGCATTCCGGTGAACATTTCCAAAGAGGAGGCGATCGCCAAAGGAAAAGAGGCGGTGGCTGACAAGCTGACGGGAAATGTGGTGAAAGAAATCTACGTTCCCAAGAAGATCGTAAACATCGTAATGAAATAAAGAATAAGACAAACTGCCGTTTTCCCATTGTGCTGTGTCATGGACAATGGGGAAAACGGCAGTTTTATTCTTGACAATGGAGAAAGTTCATACGACGTGCTCGTTTGTAGTCCTTATTGTGTTGCCCCAGCTTCACCTCAAAGGGAATGCCGCCTTCACGAAGCGTTTGGGCACGAAAATGGAAGAAAAAAGAAATCCCGTCTCACAGGACGACTGGACAAAGCTGACCAGCAAGGATATTGATACACAGGCTTTTATCAGGAAGATGGAGGCCATGAAGCAGGGAGAAACCATGGAATGTCCTTTCTGTCACGGAACGGTGCGGATGACGGTTTCCAACGAAGGGACGACGGTGTTTTCCTGTGACACCTGCGATATGAGTATCCGATTGGAGAGCAGCGTCTGCGCCCCTTGAGGCGGCAGAGCGTATGAATTAAGAGAAGCGGCGGCTGTGAAACCAAATCTATGATTTCACAGCCGTCGTTTCTCTATGTTCAAAAGCCTCCGGAGCACTGCATTCTCTGTTGATTTTTAAGTGGAAAAAGGCTATCGTGAGGAGCAGAAGGTGGAGAACATGAAAAAGCAGCTTTGATCGTGGCGCCAGGTTTTGAAGAAAGCGAGGCGCTGACAATTACAGATATCATCCGCCGTGCGCAGCTGGGATGTGATCTGGTGGGGCTTTGGAATGAATCGTGGAGGGCGCCCATGGAATCACCGTAAAATGCGACCGTACACTGCAGCAGGTGATGAAGGAGGAAGACGTCTATGATATGGTGATCCTTCCGGGCGGAAATCCACAGCGGACAGTATCTGGAAAAAAATGTGGTGGTTGACGGGAATATCGTGACAGGACGGGGACCGGCCATGGCTTATGCTTTCGGCTATCAGGTGGCCGGACTGCTGGGCGGTGATGTACAGGCGGTAAAGGACCGGATGTTGTACAGCCACTCTTTTCGTGAGGAGGGATAAAAATGGCACAGGTTGCAGTTTTGATGGCAGAAGGATTTGAAGAAGGGGAAACCATGACAATCGTGGATATCCTCCGAAGGACGGAATAGATGTCTGTGGAATACGGGAAGAAGGTACAGGAATGTATTGCCTTGACGGAAACGAGCATTGACAGGAAATCTGTAAAAGAATTTTGCCAGGAATTATGCCGGTATGAGAAAACAGCCATTCTTTGTAGACCGGGTCATCCGTTTTGACTCCCGGCAGGATCGGACCAGCCATCCTTACCAACTGGAATTTGCCGCAGGACTGATCGCCCGGGAGTATTCCCTTCTGGATTCCATAAAGGGAAAATGTCAATGAGAGAATATCGGACGGAAAACAGAATGGAGGGATAAGATTGCTTCAGCCGGGATAACAATACGATCCCGGCTGAAGCTTTAGATATCGTTATTTATCAGCCATTTTTTCATAATGGCGTTTGATCCCCTTTTCCAGTGAGCGGAACAAAATGGTGAGATACCGCAGCAGCGGTTCCGTGGCAATGGCGAAAATTACCAGAACCATGCCGCCTTTGATGGACAGGTTGCTGATGGCAAACAGGTCGCTGACAAAGAAGACACAGATCAGCAGACCGGCGATCATACAGCACCAGATCACCCATCGGAAGGCATTCATGGGCTGGCTGATTTTGAAAAGAATCATGACGCCCACGATGGCCAGCAGAAGTGTGGCGGTGGTGGAAATCTCATCGGGATTCATCTCAAATACCTGGCCGAAGATGGTGAGAAATCCCACGATCAGTACGTCCGTCAGTCCGGCCGGCAGGGCCTTCAGCAGCACATTGGTGAGAAAATGTCCCTCGATCAGCTTTTTGTTGGACTCCAGCGCCAGCAGAAAGGCGGGAATTCCGATGGTGAACATGGAAATCAGCGACACCTGGGAAGGCTCCAGAGGGTAAGAAATCATGAAGGCCATGGAGAACAGTGACAGCAGGAAGCTGAAAATGTTCTTCACCAGAAACAGGCTGGCGGACCGTTCGATATTATTTACCACCCGGCGGCCTTCCAGCACCACGGAAGGCATACAGGAAAAGTTGGATTCCAGAAGCACCAGCTGGGAGGCCTGGGCGGCGGCGTCGCTGCCGGAAGCCATGGCCACACTGCAGTCCGCGTCTTTTAAAGCCAGCACATCGTTGACGCCATCGCCGGTCATGGCAACGGTTTTTCCCGCCGCTTTCAGAGAACGGACAAACTGCCGTTTCTGGTTGGGGGTTACCCGCCCGAAGACCGTATAATTCAGCACGGCATGATCAATGTCCGCCTGGGTTTTCAGCGTGGTGGCGTCCACATAGTTTTCCGCCCGGCTGATTCCGGCCTCCGAAGCCACCCGGGAGACGGTCACCGGGTTATCGCCGGAGATGACCTTGATATCCACTCCCTGATCCGCAAAATACTGGAACGTCTCCCAGGCGTCCTTTCGGATGGGGTTGGTGAGCAGCACCAGGCCGTAGGGGGTTACCTTTTCGGTCAGCTCTTTTCCATCGGGAGTACCGTCATAAAGGCCGAAGACCAGCACCCGGTATCCCTCGCCGCTGTAGGACTCAATTTCTTCCTGATACGTCTCATAATCCTCCCGCAGCACAAATTCCGGCGCGCCCAGCACATAGGACTGATCCAGAAAAGTGGCGCTGCTGTATTTGAACGCGGAGGAGAAGGAGGTGATGGAGGTGGGAGCCATCCCGGTATTTTCCGTAAAGTATTCCTGGAGAGCGGCCATGGTAATGTTATCCCTGGACATGGCATGGGCGAAATCCCCCACCAGACCGGCCAGAGGCGGCATGGTTTCCGGATCGTAGGGGGCCAGGGGAACCAGCCGGTCCACCTTCATGGTATTTTCCGTGATGGTTCCCGTCTTGTCCACGCAGAGTACATTGACCCGGGCAAGCGTCTCGATGCATTTCATATCATGCACCAGTACCTTTTTCGCGGCCAGCCGCACCACGCTCACCACCAGGGCAGCGCTGGCCAGCAGGTAGAGCCCTTCGGGAATCATACCGATGACGGCTGCCACCATGGACTGCACGCTTCCCCGGATGGTATTTCCGCCGAACAGATACTGCTGGATAAACAGGATAGCGCCGATGGGAATAATCAGAAATCCTACCACCTGCACCAGACGGTTGAGGGAGCGGATCATTTCTGACTGTTCCCCTTCCCGGGTGGCCTTTGCCTCCAGAGTCAGACGGGAGATATAGGAGTCCGCGCCCACTTTGTCAAGCCTTGCCCGGCACTGGCCGGAGACGATAAAACTTCCCGACATCAGGGGATCTCCCGGCTTTTTGGTGATCTCGTCCGATTCGCCGGTGAGCAGGGATTCGTTGGCCTGAACTTCCCCGTCGATGACGATGGCGTCCGCGCAGATCTGGTTGCCGGCGGCAAATACCACGATATCATCCAGAACCGTCTGGTCTGCCGGAATCACCTTTTTCTTTCCGTCCCGGATAACCGTGGCCCGGGGAGCGTTGAGCATATTCAGCTTGTCCAGGGTCTTTTTGGAACGGATCTCCTGAACGATACCCACCAGCGTGTTGCCGATGATAATCGGGAGAAAGGTCAGGTCACGAAACGCTCCCACACAGATCAGCATCACGGCGATGACGGCAAAAATCAGGTTGAAATAGGTGAAAACATTGCTGGTGACGATTTCCTTTACTGTCTTGGAAGGAGGATCCACCGGAGCGTTGTTCCATCCTCTGGCCATACGTTCCGCAGCCTGCGCGGCGGAAAGACCGGCATCGGGAGCAGGCTCGATCCTGTCAACAGGTTTTCGTATGATCGGTTGTTCTTTCTGTTCTTTTTTCATGTGGTGTGCCTCTTTGTCAGACCTGCTGAAGTCCGGAAATGTCAGGTTCAATCAACAGAGAATAGTTGGTATGATAAATCACAAAACCGGGTTTCGCGCCGCCGGGCTTTCTGAGATTTTTCTTCTGGGTATAGTCCACCTCCACCTTCGGTGCCTGCCTGCCTTTGGAATAATAGGCGGCCAGGCGGCCCGCCTCCTCAAACGTCCGGTCAGGAAGTTCCTTTCCTTCTGTCTTCACGATCACATGGGAGCCGGGCTGGCCTTTGGCATGAAACCACCAGTCGTTTCCGGAGGCGAACCGGAAGGACAGCTCTTCGTTCTGAAAGTTGTTCTTTCCCACATAAATGTGGAATCCGTCGCTGGAAAGATAGTGGAAGGGGCGGGAAGTGATTTTCACTTTCTTTCCGCCGGTGTGCTTTCTCTTGATATACCCGTAATCCATCAGCTCTTCGCGGATCTGTACCAGATCCTCTTCCGACAGGGCAATATCCAGAGAGGTGGCGATGGACTCCAGATGGTCAATTTCACTTTTCGTTTCCACCAGCAGTTCCTCCAGCGCTTCCGCGGTCCGTTTCAGTTTGCCGTACCGGTCAAAATACTTCTGGGAGTTTTCCTGGGCGGTCAGCGTGGGATCCAGAGGGATGGTGATCATTTCATTGGTGTAGTAATTGAGCGCTTCCAGATTTTTTGCGCCGGGTTCCAGTTCATAGCCGTATGTATTGATCAGTTCCCCGTAAATCCGGTATTTGTCTTTCTTTTCCGTGTCCTTCATCTGTTTCAGCTGCAGCTGGTACTTTTTCTGGTTCCGTTCCAGCGCGGTCTGAACGATCCGGCGCAGGTCCGAGGATTTCTGCCGGATCTTCGTGACGATATTTTTCATGGAATAGTAAGTTTCCAGGGCCTCGGAAATGGAGGAAAAGGAAACGGCGGTAAGATCCGCGTACTGTGTCAGCTCAAAAGAGGCGAATTCCACCGGCTCTTTCTCCCGGTAGACGATGTTGGGAGCAAACCGTTCCTGCCGGATATCTTCCATCAGCGCGCGGAAGATGTGAGCCAGATGAATTCTTTCCAGATCCCCCAGCGCGTCGGTGGGAAGTCCGCCGTCGATGCCGGCACGGTGACAGATCTCCTCCGCCATCAGCGGACTGATGCCTGTAAGCGCGGTGTAGATGGCTTTTGCCACCGGCTGGGGCCTGACAAGCACATGCTGAATGAAATCTTCCTCGGTCACTTCCAGCGGGTTCCGCTTGTGCTGGGTCTCCGGAATGAAATAAGGCCGTCCGGGCAGAACCTCCCTGACGGAACTCATATGCGAAGAAACGTGTTTGATACTGTCAATGATTGTGCCGCCATCGTCACAGAAAATAATGTTACTGTGTTTTCCCATGATTTCCACCATCAGATATTTGGTGCAGAGATCGCCCAGCTCGTTTAGGTGTTCCAGCTCTATGCGGATCACCCGTTCCAGCCCCGGCTGGGTGATGGAAACGATCCGGGCGCTGCCGATATGCTTGCGCAGAAGCATACAGAAATTGGGCGCCGTCAGCGGACCGGGTTTGTTGTTCTCCGTCAGATAGATCAGCGGAAGGGATGCGCTGGCAGAAAGAAACAGCCGGTACTGCGTCCGCTGATTCTTGATGGTGAAGATCAGTTCATCCGACTCCGGCTGGGCGATTTTATTGATTTTGCCGTTGACAATGGTACGGTTCAGTTCTGATACGATATTGGAAATGGTAATGCCGTCAAAAGCCATGATTTGCTTCAGCCTCCTTGTAAATCTGTGTTTTTATTATAGTAGAAAAAAAAGCATTTGACTAGGGTTTTGTAATGACTTATAATAAATTCATATGCATATTTCCATCCTGTCTGTCCGGACAGAATGGAAATTGACCAAACAGAAGAGACAGACGCATATCGGAAAAGAAAAGGTGTGATTGACGGAATATGATAAAAAGTATGACCGGCTTCGGAAGAGCCCAGGAAGAGGATCAGGAACGGCGGTTCACGGTGGAAATCAAGTCGGTGAACCACCGTTATCTGGACTTTAATATCAAGATGCCCAAAAAGCTGAGCTTTTTTGAGGCGTCCATCCGAAGCCTGATGAAAGAGTACATGCAGAGAGGGAAGGTGGATGTATTTATCACCTGCGAGGATTTTACCAAAAGCAATGTATCCCTTACCTATCATCAGGAGATTGCAAAGCAGTATCTGGAGTATTTTCGCGAGATGTCCCGCACGCTGGGGGTGGAGAACGATGTGACGGCCTCCGTACTGGGACGCTGTCCGGAAGTATTTGCCATGGAAGAGGAGCCCATTGATGAGAAAGAGATCTGGGAGCTTCTGGAAAAATGCCTTCGCAGCGCCTGCCGGCAGTTTGCCGCTTCCAGACAGAAGGAGGGCGAAACGCTTGCCGAAGATCTGAAGGAAAAACTTGTGGACATGGCGGAAAAAGTGGAACAGGTGGAAGCCCGTTCCCCGCAGATTGTGAAGGAATACCGAAAGAAACTGGAGCAGAAGCTGGAGGAGATTCTGGCAGATACGCAGGCGGATGAAAACAGAGTGGCGGCGGAGGTGGTGCTTTTCGCCGACAAGATCTGTACGGATGAAGAGACGGTGCGGTTGAAAAGCCATATCAACAGTATGCTTCAGGTACTGGAGCAGGGAGACGGCGTGGGACGGAAGCTGGATTTTATCGCCCAGGAGATGAACCGGGAGGCGAATACGATTCTGTCCAAGGCCAATGATCTGACAACCTCCAATCTTGCCATTGATCTCAAGACAGAGATTGAGAAGGTCAGAGAACAGATTCAGAACATTGAATAAGAGGGAATAAATTGGCCAGATTTATCAATATCGGATTCGGCAATATGGTAAATGCCGACAAGGTGGTGGTGGTGGTACGACCCGATGCCGCACCGGTGAAACGGATGGTGCAGGCAGCCAAGGAGGACGGGAGAATCGTCGACGCCACCCAGGGACGGCGGACAAAGGCCGTTCTGATGACGGAGGAATCCTTTGTGATTCTGTCCGCTCTGCAGCCGGATACCATCGGCCGCAGGATCCAGTCGGATGACAGGACAAATATGGAAATACAAGGAGATCAGGATGAGTAGAAAAGGAAGTCTGATTATTATTTCCGGTTTTTCCGGTGCGGGAAAGGGTACCGTGGTGAAGGCGCTGACTGCCGCCCATGACAATTACGCCCTTTCCATCTCGGCGACCACCAGGCAGCCGAGAGAAGGGGAGGAAGACGGAAGGGAGTATTTTTTCAAAACCACGGAGGAATTTGAAGAACTGATCCGCCGGGATGAATTGTATGAGTACGCCCAGTATGTTTCTCATTATTACGGCACTCCGAAGGCTTATGTGCAGGAACAGCGGGAAGCGGGCCGGGATGTGATTCTGGAGATTGAGGTGCAGGGAGCCCTGGCCGCGAAAAAGAAGAATCCGGAGGCACTGCTTCTGTTTGTGACGCCGCCTTCCGCTGAGGAGCTGAAGCGCCGGCTGATTGCCAGAGGTACGGAATCCATGGACGTGATCTGTGCGCGTCTGGCCAGAGCCAAAGAGGAAGCAAAGCTGATGGATCAGTACGATTATCTGATTATCAATGATGATCTGAATGCCTGTGTGGAAGAGATTCACCAGCTGGTGATGCGCGAGCATCTCCGGATGGAGGAAAATCTGGATTTTGTGTCCAGAATCCGGCAGGAACTGAAGGATATGCAGTAAATTTTCACAGACAGAGAGGAGAATGAATATGATACATCCATCTTATACAGAACTGATGCAGGTGGTAAACAGCAACTCTGAGGACGAGAGCACACCGGTTTGCAACAGCCGTTATTCCATTGTTCTCGCAGCCAGCAAAAGGGCGCGGCAGATCATTGCCGGGGCGGAGCCTCTGGTAAGTTATCCGTCCAATAAACCGCTTTCCATCGCGGTGGATGAGCTGTACAAGGGTAAAGTCCGGATTCTGTCCGAGGCGGAAGCCGAGGAGCAGGATAAGCTGGAAGCTGCTGGGGATGCTCAGACAGCGGAAGAGATCACCGTCTCTGAAGATTCTCAGGAGGAGAATACAGATGCGGAGGAAGCGTCTGCGCTGGAAGAAGAATAAAAAGATTCTGAAAAGGGCTGTTGCCATGCAACAGCCCTTCTGTGCAGGTGCGCGCGCCAATGCTTCATAAAATAGAAACCAAACCATAAAGGAAAACAGATGAAAAAAGTATTTTTTGTATCACTGGGCTGTGATAAAAACCTGGTGGATTCGGAGGAAATGCTGGGAGCTCTGGTGAATGCCGGTTGGGAGATCACCGATGAAGAGACCCAGGCGGATGGGATTGTTATTAATACCTGCTGCTTTATTCACGATGCCAAACAGGAGAGCATCGATACGATCCTGGAGATGGCGGAATACCGGCGAAAGGGCAGCTGCCGGGCTTTGCTGGTGACAGGCTGTCTTGCCGAGCGCTACCGGAAGGAAATCACGGAGGAGATTCCGGAGGTGGACGCGGTGCTGGGAAACGGAAGCACCGAAGAAATTGTGGGAGCGCTTGACAGAGCGCTGGCAGGCGAGAAGGTTCTGGAGTTCGCGCCTCTGGATAAAATCCCCACGCTGCCGGGAAAGCGAATCGTCACCACCGGGGGGCATTATGAGTATCTGAAAATTGCGGAGGGCTGTGAAAAGAACTGCACCTACTGCATTATTCCCAAAATCCGCGGCCCCTTCCGGTCGGTTCCCATGGAACGGCTGCTGAAGGAGGCAGAGGATCTGGCTGCCCAGGGAGTAAAGGAGCTGATCCTGGTGGCCCAGGAAACGACGCTGTACGGAAAAGATCTGTATGGAGAGAAATCACTGCACATTCTTCTGGAAAAGCTGTGCCGGATACCGGGGATCGTCTGGATCCGCCTGCTGTACTGTTATCCGGAGGAGATTTATCCGGAACTGATTGAGACGATGCAGAGGGAGAAGAAGATCTGCCATTATCTGGATCTTCCCATTCAGCACGCCAGCGACCGGATTCTGCGCCGGATGGGAAGGAGGACCACCAGAAAGGATCTGGAGGAGATCATCGGCCGGCTTCGGACGGCGATGCCGGACATTACGCTGCGGACCACTCTGATCACCGGATTTCCGGGGGAAACCCGGGAAGATTTTCAGGAGCTTCTGGATTTTGTGGACGAGATGGAATTTGACCGGTTGGGCGTGTTTACCTACTCCGCGGAGGAGGATACGCCGGCGGCGCTCATGAAGGACCAGATCCCGGAGGAAATCAAAGAAGAACGGCGGGATCAGATTATGGAACTGCAGCAGGAGATTTCGATGGATCACGGAGAGGACTGCGTGGGAAAGGTGATGCTGGCCATGGTAGAAGGACAGGTTTCCGGGGAAAGCGCCTATGTGGGAAGAACCTGCATGGATGCTCCGGGTGTGGATGGCTATATTTTTATAAATACCGGGGAACTCCTGATGTCGGGAGATTTTGTGAAGGTGAAGGTTACCGGGGCCCTGGAATATGATTTGATAGGAGAGATCGCGGATGAAACAGATGAATACGCCCAATAAGCTCACGCTGCTCCGGGTGATTATGATCCCGTTTTTTGTGTTTTTTATGCTGGCCGGCCTGGGAAGCTGGAGCAAATGGGCGGCCCTGCTTGTGTTTGTCGCAGCCAGTATGACCGACTGGCTGGACGGGTATCTGGCCAGAAGAGATCATCTGGTGACAGATTTCGGAAAATTTATGGATCCGCTGGCAGACAAGCTGCTGGTCTGCTCGGCGCTGATCTGTCTGACGGATATGAACCGGATTCCCAGCTGGGTGGTGATTATCATCATCGGCAGGGAGTTCATTATCAGCGGCTTCCGTCTGATTGCTTCGGATAACGGCGTGGTGATCGCTGCCAATTACTGGGGCAAGGCGAAGACGGTCTGCCAGATGCTCATGATTATCCTGCTGATCGCGGATCTGGGAAGCGGATTTTTCGTGGCAGAGCAGGTGCTGATCTATGCGTCCCTGCTTCTGACAGTGATTTCCCTGGTGACATATCTCTGGCAGAACCGCAAGGTACTGTCCATGCAGGAATAGACCGGCAGGACCGGATGATGAAGGAGTGAAAAAATGGTTGCAGAATTAGTTTGTGTGGGTACGGAGCTTCTGCTGGGAAATATAGTCAACACCAATGCGGCGTATCTGGCGGAAATGTGTGCCCGGCTGGGTCTTTCCATGTATTATCAGACCGTGGTGGGCGATAACGAGGAGCGGATGTACGGGGTGATTTCCCAGGCGGTGGACCGCTCGGACGTGGTGATCCTGTGCGGCGGTCTGGGACCCACCCAGGATGATATGACAAAAGAAGTGACGGCCAGGGTGCTGGGCCGGAAGCTGGTGGAGGATGAACACACCCGAAACTGTATTCAGGCATATATGGACAATTATCTCAGCAGTCATCCGGATATGACCCTGACTGCCAATAACTGGAAGCAGGCCCTGGTGCCGGAAGGAGCCATTGTTCTGGACAATGCCAACGGAACAGCCCCCGGTCTGATTGTGGAGGACAACGGCAAGCTGGTGATTCTTCTGCCGGGTCCGCCCAATGAGCTGATTCCCATGTTTGAAAACCAGGTGTATCCTTTCCTGCACAGCAGACAGCCGGAGGTGATTTATTCCCGTATGGTGAAGGTGTGCGGTATCGGGGAGAGTATGCTGGAGGAACAGATCCGTGATCTGATTGATGGCCAGACAAATCCCACCATCGCCACCTATGCCAAAACCGGCGAAGTACATCTTCGTATCACTGCCAGAGCTGCCGATGAATCTGAGGCAAAAAAACTGATTAAGCCCATGATCCGGCAGCTGAAAGAGCGATTTGGTAAAAATATTTATACTACCGATGAAAAAAAGACACTGGAGGACTGTGTAGTGGATCTTCTGAAGGATCAGAAGCTGAAGCTGACCACAGTGGAATCCTGTACCGGCGGAGCCCTTTCCGCCAGGATTATCAACGTTCCCGGCGCTTCGGAGGTACTGAAACAGGGGCTGGTGACCTATTCCAATCGTGCAAAAAGGAAATTTACCCTGGTGAAGAAGTCCACTCTGAAGGATGAGGGAGCGGTAAGCGCCAAGACTGCCAGAGAGATGGCAAAAGGCGCGCTGACAAGTACGGACTGTGATATCAGCGTATCGGTGACCGGACTGGCAGGTCCGGACGGCGGAACCCGGGAGAAGCCGGTGGGACTGGTTTACATCGGATGTGCTTACGGTGATCATACGAAGGTCCGCGAATTTCATTTTAACGGAAATCGGAACAAGATCCGGGAACAGGCGGTAGTAGCCGCGCTGGTACTGCTCAGAGACTGTATTCTGGAAAATTATCACAGTTGATGCGCAGGAAACAGTGGAAAGTATACGGGACGATTTTTCTTTGGATCCTATGTATCAGATAAAAAGTCCGCCGCAGGGAGAACGGTCACGGAAGTGACTTTGGCTTCCTGCGGCGGACTTTTTATCGCTGCATCATCCGCATCAGGGAGAGCATTTTATCCATTCGGGCGATTTCCTGGGGGCTTTTTCCCGCCTTCAGTACCTGGATAACCTGCTCCATTTCCTCTGGAGTAAAGGTAAGCCCCCGGTCCCGTGAGCTGTTGGCGGCTGCGATCAGCAGAGAGACGATCTCGTTTTGGGATTTTCCGGCGCCCTGGCTGATGAAGGAGGTGAGCAGCGCCATCTTCGCCGGGTCAATTCCCGCCAGCCGGGGATCCTTTGACCAGTCACCGGGCATTGTCATCCACCTCCTGATTCTCCGGATTTTCCTGGTACATCTGTACCAGCTGAAGGGTGTTCAGAACAAAAAGAAGCTGATCGATGGCCTCCCGGGCAGCCCCTCCTGCGTACTGGCGGATTTCGCCCAGGATATCTGCCGGAAGAAGGTTTTTGGGGGGATGGGAAGACATCATGGAGACTTCCGGTTTTGCGCGCTCAAACAGGGATATGGTGTTGGAAAGCTCCCTCATTTTGGCATAGACGGAAAGCATTCTCCCGGCCTTCGCCGGCAGATAGGGAACGGAGGCTTTCAGAAGCTGCAGAGAATCCTGGGATACCATGGCATCCAGAGGCGTCACAGGAGAAAAAGATTCTTCGTTCATGGCATACCTTTCGGTTTTTTGTAAATCCTATGACAGCGGCGGATCAAATAGAACCGGGATGCGCTTTCGCATATAGTAAAAGGGGATGGATAATCTCCAAAAGAAAGCGGAAGCGTTGCTTTTTGGCAGACAGAAAACAAAAAGAAAGGCGGATAGAAAATGGAGAAAGGAAAAACCAGACTGGTGATTCACGAAAACGAGCTGTATGAAATAGATCTGGACTGTATAAAAAGAAAGAAGGAAGGGAAAACCTGTACGGGAGATACGGAACCGGAAAAAAGCCGGGAGGAAACCCGCAGGAAGCCATGAAAAAGGGGACCGGTATTCCGGTCCCCTTTCCCGTCAGCAGCCTCCGTTTCCGAAGCCGCCGCAGCACAGCAGAAGCAGCAGGATCCAGCAGCAGTTATCCTGACCGAATCCGCTTCCGCAGCCGTCATTTCCGCCGCAGCAGGAGAGAAGCAGAAGAATCCAGATCAGGCTGCAGCAGCCTCCGTTTCCTCCGAAAAGTCCGGCATTGTTTCCGCATCCGCATCCGCAGTCACGCTCACATCCGCAGTTGGTTGCTGTAATATCGCTCATGGTTTTTTCCTCCAGGATTATTATTTACACTTCATCTTATGAGAAAGGGCGCAAAGGTGTTACAGCCTGCGGAAAAAAACAAACGGTCAGGTAACGGAAAGAAAACTCTGGTACAGATCCAGGGATCCGTATCCCCATTCCCGGTTGGGATAGGTCAGCGCCCGGCTGCGGCTTGCGCCGCGGATCAGAAAATTTTTGACTTCGTATCCGGTGAAATACCGGAGGCTGTTGCCCCTCCGCATACTCCATTCCATCAGAAGCGCAGCGCTTCCGGCAGTCAGCGCCGCCGCGGCGCTGGTGCCGGTGAAAGCTGTATAGCCTCTTGGCGAAGGCGCTGTCACCTCTACGCCGGGAGCGGCAATATCGGGTTTGATTCTCATATCGCGGGTAAATCCCCGGCTGGAATGAAGATATAAACTGTCGGTGTACGCGCTGTAGGCGCCGGAGGTAATGACCTGGGTTCCCGCGGCGGGCACCGTGACGGTGGTGTAGGGATCCGGGGCCAGAAAGGTCACATCCGGCTGCGACAGTCCGGTGATGGGAAGCCACATATGGAATTCGCCGCTGATCCTGTCTGCGCAGTAAACATTCACATTCCAGATTCCCTGGGTGGGATTCTCCAGACGGAGAAAAATCAGCTGGCTTCCGGAAGTATTCTGAACCAGCTCATAATTTACATAGGCCCGGGTGTTCTCCAGAACAAACTGTACGGTTTCTGTCTGGCCCAGCCGGGCGGGGATCCGGGGAACAGTTTCTCCCACCGGGGAGCGCAGTCCGATGGAAAACAGTTCCGGCGGATGGCCCCATAGTTCTAAAGCAAAACCGGGTGTACGTTCTTTTACCAGAACCTCCACGGTCAGAAAAGCATCGGACCCGGCAGGAACGGAGCCGAAGTAGTGATGTGCCTTTCCCGCCTCGTTGCCGGCAGCCACTGACACGGCAATGCCGGGAAGGGCCTCCAGCCTGGCAAGACTCAGATCCAGCGGAGTAAATCCCATATGATCCCCCTGGTTGGTCCCCAGAGCGATACAGATCACCAGAGGCATGGAAAGCCGGCGGGCCAGATCCACCAGGTACTGTACACCGGTCATCAGATCATTTTCCTGGTATACCGGCCCTTCCCCGGAAATGAGATAAAATTTTTTCAGGTTCTGCTTGGCTTCCTTCAGGCGGACCATGGCAATCCGGGATTTTGGGGCTGCGCCCGTAAAACCGGATTCAGGATCACTGCTTCCCGCCGCAATGCCGGCCACGCTGGTTCCATGGCCGGTGGGATCATCAGTGGGCACTAAAGAGGCGGGATCCGGCAGGCGCAGCGCCTGATTGATGGTTTCCTCTGTATATTCGGTTCCGTAGCCGTAGGGACCGCTGCCGTCCGGTGAGGGAATCGTCTGATCCCAGATTCTGATAATCCTTGTATTGTTTCCCGGCGCGAGAAAGGCCGGATGGGAATAGAGGATTCCCGTATCCAGAAATCCCATCAGCACTCCGCTTCCTTCCAGCTGAAGAGCAGGCTGGGTCTGAGTTCTTAAAATCCCGGCGGCTTCCAGGCTGGTGGTATCCAGAGTGGTAAAAAGCTTCGGGACAATACTGTAGAGAAATCCGTCCGGACCAATGGCGCTGCCGGAGGGAAGCAGAGCGTGAAGGACTGCGTAATCCTCATTGATGATCTGGGGATGAAACTGAGCGTACATTTCCAGAAAGGTTTCTCTGGTCAGATTCCGAAAGGGAATGATCAGATCCGCGTAATCGTTGGAATAAATAATGTCCTGCAGAGCACTCATACATAGCACACCTCTTTTTTGTATGTTTATGAGAAAAGACCGTGTGATATGAAGCGGAGCCTTTTGGGGACATTCCCCCTGTCACGGAAGATACTCCGCGGCATTTGGAAGGAATCCGTCATATCCTAAAGAGAAACCAACAGAAATCAGGAAGTGTGTTATGAGTGAAAAGGTACTTACCGGCAAAGGTGTCGGAGTGGCCATTTTGGATACGGGTATTTTCCCGCATATAGATTTTGACAGCCGTATTGCGGCTTTTTGCGATTTTATCGGGCAGAGGAAACGCCCGTATGATGATAACGGCCATGGAACCCATGTGGCCGGGCTGATTATGGGAAGCGGGAAGGGAAGTAAAGGCAGATATGCCGGAGCGGCTCCCCAAAGTCATGCGGCGGTGCTGAAGGTGCTGGACCGACATGGCAACGGGAGCGTACGGGATGTGATGAAAGCGCTCCGGTGGGTGAAGGAAAACGGTACGTCTTATGGTATACGAATCATAAATATCTCCGTGGGGACCATCGGAGGAGTGACGGCCAACAGCCGGCAGCTGGTGGACGGGGTGGAAGAACTGTGGGATGAAGGATATGTGGTGGTGACGGCGGCGGGAAATATGGGACCGGCGCCCGGAAGCGTTACGGCCCCCGGAAGCAGCCGGAAAGTGATTACAGTAGGTTCCAGTGATCTTCTGGAAGGAGCGGGGGGAATCTCCGGAAGCGGTCCCACCAGCGATTGCGTGTGCAAGCCGGATGTGGTGGCCCCCGGAGCACGGATTATATCCTGCGCTCCCAAAGGACGGGGACTGTATGCGGCGAAAAGCGGCACCTCCATGTCCACGCCGCAGGTGTCCGGGGCCATTGCGCTGCTTTTGGAGAGAGAACCTCAGCTTACCAACGTGGAGGTAAAGATGCTGCTTCGGGAGTCGGCTGTCGATCTGGGGTACCACAGAAACCGGCAGGGATGGGGACTGTTCCGGAAAGAAAAGTTTTTGAGCATGTGAGATTTTCACAAGCAGTTTCTACATGGAGCCGGCCGTAGAAATTTACCTGGAAAAAGTGTTGACAGGAAATGTATAATTGTATACAATGATACAAAAATACAAAAGCTGAACTGCTACAGATTCTGCAGAAGGGAGATACCATGGAAAACAGAAAAGTCAGAATGAATGAAAGCACCCACCTGCTGGAGCTGGAGGAGCATATGTATCCTCTGGTGGATGTGAAAACCCCCAACGTGTTCCGGAACCTGTTTCCTTACAGCGAGGTGCCGAAAATTGCCTTCAACGACAGAACCGTACCCCATCATATGCCTGATGATATCTGGATCACAGATACCACTTTCCGGGACGGGCAGCAGTCCCGGGCGCCCTACACCACAGAGCAGATTGTAACGATCTTTGATTATCTGCATAAGCTGGGAGGTCCCAACGGGAAGATCCGTCAGAGTGAATTTTTCCTTTACAGCAAAAAAGACCGGGACGCGGTGTACAAATGTATGGAACGGGGATATAAATTTCCTGAAGTTACCAGCTGGATCCGGGCCAGCAAAAAGGATTTTGAGCTGGTAAAGGATATCGGTCTGAAAGAGACGGGAATCCTGGTGAGCTGTTCTGACTACCATATTTTCTATAAGATGAAGATGAACCGGCGGGAGGCCATGGAGCATTATCTGAACATTGTCCGGGAGTGCCTGGAGATCGGCATCAGCCCCCGCTGTCATCTGGAAGATATCACCCGGGCGGATATTTACGGCTATGTGATCCCCTTCTGTATGGAGCTGATGAAACTGATGGAGTGGTATCAGATTCCCATCAAGGTGCGCTGCTGCGATACCATGGGTTACGGCGTTAATTATCCCGGCGCCGTGATTCCCCGTTCGGTACAGGGGATCATTTATGGCCTGATGCATCATGCGGGCGTACCCTGCGAGCTGATCGAATGGCATGGCCACAATGATTTCTACAAGGCGGTCAGCAACTCCACCACCGCCTGGCTGTACGGAGCTTCCGGCGTCAACTGTTCTCTGTTCGGCATCGGCGAGCGCACCGGCAATACGCCTCTGGAGGCCATGGTCTTTGAGTACGCCCAGCTGCGGGGCCGCCTGGACGGCATGGATACCACGGTGATTACGGAACTGGCGGAATACTATGAAAAAGAGATCGGCTACCACATTCCGTCCCGGACGCCTTTTGTGGGTAAGAATTTTAATGTCACCCGTGCGGGAATTCATGCAGATGGACTGTTGAAAAATGAGGAGATTTATAATATATTTGATACAGAGAAATTCCTGAACCGGCCGGTACAGGTGGCGGTGTCCAATACCTCCGGTCTGGCAGGAATCGCTCACTGGATCAACACCCATTACCGGCTGCGCGGGGAGAATCAGATCGATAAGAACAGCGAACTGGTATCCCTCGTAAAAGCCTGGGTGGACGCCCAGTATGAGGAGGGGAGGGTCACTGTGCTCACCGATGAGGAGCTGACCACTGTGATTGAGGAAACCTGCAGCCGTCTGGGTATCATTCTGGGAGAACAGAAAGAGGGTTGAAGAATATGACAACGCAGAAATCCTCTCTGAGGGATCAGGTATTTCAGAAACTCAGAAAGGATATTCTCACCGGCCGCTATAAGCGGGGTGAAGAGCTGGTGGAGGGCACCGTGGGAAAGGAACTGGGAGTCAGCAGAACCCCGGTCCGGGAGGCTTTCCGTCAGCTGGAACTGGAGGGACTGGTGGAGGTGATCCCGCATCGGGGAACCTTCGTGGACGGAATTTCCGCAAAAGATATACACGATATCTATATCATCCGCTCCCGGCTGGAGGGACTGTGCGCCGGCTGGGCCGCCCGTCTGCGGACCGAGGAGGAGCTGGAGAAGCTGGAGGAGACCGTGTATCTGTCCCAGTTCCATGCGCAGAAGGAACATTATGAGCAGGTTTTCGAACTGGACAGCCGGTTCCATGAGATTCTGTATGAGGCCTCCCACAGCCGGATGCTGGCCCACACGCTGAGCGATTTTCATCAGTATGTGCAGAAGGCCAGGAAGATGTCCATCACCAGCCGCAGCCGTTCCAAAAAGAGCAATGAGGAGCACCAGGCGATCCTGGAAGCGATTCGGGCCCAGGATGCCGGGAAGGCGGAAGAGCTGGCGACACAGCACATCATGAACACGATACAGAATCTGGAACAGTTCGATGAACTGGAAATCAAAGAGAGAGAGGAAAAGTGATGAAAAAAATCAGTATGCAGACACCCCTGGTGGAAATGGACGGAGACGAGATGACAAGAATCCTGTGGAAGATGATCAAAGAAGATCTTCTGCTGCCGTATGTGGATCTGAAGACAGAGTACTACGATCTGGGGCTGACCCACAGAAATGAGACCGACGATCAGGTGACCATCGACGCTGCCAACGCCACCAAAAAGTACGGAGTTGCGGTAAAATGCGCCACCATCACTCCCAACGCTGCCCGGGTGAAAGAGTACAGTCTGAAAGAAATGTACAAAAGCCCCAACGGCACCATCCGTGCCATGCTGGACGGCACCGTATTTCGTGCGCCCATCGTAGTGAAAGGGATCGAACCCTGCGTGAAGAACTGGAAAAAGCCCATTACCCTTGCCCGTCATGCGTACGGAGACGTCTATAAGAATACCGAGATGAAGATTCCGGGACCGGGAAAGGTAGAGCTGGTTTACACCGCCCAGGACGGAACGGAGACCAGGGAACTGGTACATCAGTTTGACGGCCCCGGTATCGCCCAGGGAATGCACAACCTGAACAGCTCTATTGAGAGCTTTGCAAGAAGCTGCTTCAATTACGCGCTGGATACGAAGCAGGATCTGTGGTTTGCCACGAAAGATACCATTTCCAAAAAGTACGACCATACCTTCAAGGACATTTTCCAGGAGATCTATGACGGCGAGTACAAGGAGAAATTTGAGAAGGCAGGCATCACCTACTTCTATACGCTGATTGACGACGCTGTTGCCCGGGTGATGAAGGCAGAGGGCGGATTTATCTGGGCCTGCAAGAACTACGACGGAGACGTGATGAGCGACATGGTTTCCTCCGCCTTCGGTTCCCTGGCCATGATGACCTCCGTGCTGGTTTCCCCCCACGGCTATTACGAGTATGAGGCGGCCCACGGCACCGTGCAGCGCCATTACTACAAATATCTGAAGGGCGAGACCACTTCCACCAACTCGGTGGCCACCATCTTCGCATGGACCGGCGCCCTGAGAAAGAGAGGAGAACTGGACGGCAATCAGGAACTGATGGTATTTGCGGACAAGCTGGAGAAGGCTACTCTGGATACCATCGAGAGCGGCCAGATGACCAAAGACCTGGCAGCCATCACCAGCCTGAAAAACCCGAAGGTGCTGGACAGCGAAGGCTTTATCAAGGCCATTGCCCAGAGACTGGAGAAGAGCCTGTAAAGGCAGTAGATGAGGAAAAGCGGAAACGTATACGGAGATCCATTCCGTATATGTTTCCGCTTTTTGGTGTGCATTTCAGAAGAAAAGTGTGGAGAAGAGTCCAATCGTGGAATCACCCGTTGCAGGCAGGGTACAGTCGGCATTGTATGCTTTTGCAGGGATGGCGTATCTGCTTATGAGCGTGTTGGCAATCCGTTTTCTGGCGCCGGAATTTAAAGGGGCGAATCTGCAGATGATGGGATATGGAGCTTCCTGTTTTGTGGGGTATCTTATGATTACGCTGCTGCTTTTTGGCGGGCTGGTATTTTCCATCCGTGGAAAATTAACACCGAAAAAGACAGGAGTGTGTGGCCGTGTTTGGCTTTATAAGATGTGGTGTATCTCTTGGAGCCTGCCATAAAAACATTTCTATGCAGCTTGAACAGGGAGTTCCTGTGCAGGGAAACGAACTGGCTATTATAAACCTTTATCTTACAAGCTGTGTTCAATATATTGCTCTTGCAGCATCCATGGCATTTTGCAGTTTTGCCGTCCGCAAATTGTCTGCGGTTAAAAATGAAATGCCGGACCATGCCACCCAGTATATGCTTGACCCACCGGCAGATCTTCAGGGCTCTGTTTCTGCAGAGGAGGATGAGACAGAGGAAGACGATGTGGATTTAGAAGTCTGGGGGTTCAAAGAGCAGGGCAAATAAAGCGATGTTTATCCTGCGGAAAGAGAGGAGGGGCAAGAAATGTGGGTCAGCGCGTCAACCGATTATGCGATCCGATTGCTGATATGTTTGGCTGATGCTGCAGGACCAGTTCCTTCATCTAAACTGGCCAGAATAATCGGTGTTTCCACACGGTATCTTCTGCAGATCGGAGCCAGACTGCGTGACGCCGGATTGGTCACAGTTACTTATGGCTCATCGGGAGGATACAAGCTGTCTTTACCTCCGGAAGAAATTTGTTTATTGGACATTATTATGCTGATGGAGCGGAGG
>DVIN01000004.1 GCA_018711275.1 Candidatus Pullilachnospira intestinigallinarum | reverse complement strand
TTCATTTGTTATTATTGTACATTTTTGTATTTTTAAAATTGTTTATTTTCGTCAGAAAGTTTATATCATTGTCTCATTGGCCGGAATAACACTGCAATATTATTGACGTTTTTCTGAAAAAAGGGTATTCTTAAAACAGACATTCTTTTTCGGCTTATCCGGCATTTTCCCCGGAGATCCAAAGCCTGTAAACCATGAGAAAACGAGGTAGCAATTCTATGAAAGAAACGATTTATACCATCCCTTTAAATGACGCATTCCACGCGGATGATGAGTGTCCCTTCTGCTATCTGGAACGGGAAGCGGAGCAGCATGCCCTGGAGTTTATTCTGGGCAGCGGAGCCTCCTACATGGAAGACGACATCCGTATGGAGACCGACAAGATCGGCTTCTGCCGTCATCATTACAAGATGATGTATGACTACGGCAACCGTCTTGGCACCGGTCTGATCCTCAGTACCCACATGAAAAAGCTGAATCAGGAGCTGACCGAGCAGATGAAGGCCTTCAAAGCCGGAAAATCCACCCTGATGGGCCGGATGAAGAAAACAGAACTGAAGCCGGACGAGCCGGAGACCGCCCTGGGACAGTGGATCACCCAAAAGGAACACAGCTGCTATGTGTGCGACCATTTTCATTCCAACTATCAGCGGTACCTGGATACTTTCTTTTATATGTACAAGAACAGCAAAGAATTCGCGGAACTGTTCAAAAACAGCAAGGGATTCTGCCTCCCCCACTTCCGGGATCTGGTGGAAGTGGGCGAAAAAAAGCTGAACGACAAACAGAAAGAAGAATTTTATCCCGTATTGTTTGACCTGATGGAAAAGAATATGAAGCGGCTCCAGGAGGAGGTCACCTGGTTCTGCGACAAGCAGGACTACATGAACAAGGACAAAGACTGGGGAAATTCCCGGGACAGCGTCCAGCGGGCCATGCAGAAGCTGGGCGGCGGCTATCCTGCCGATCCGGTATTTAAAATCGATTACTGATTGGCTTTTGCCTAATATGCGGGCTGCCGTCTTTTTGCAGACGGCAGCCCGTGTTATCCGCGGATCACCAGCCGGTATTCCGGAATCAGTTTCATCTGCCGGATACCGGTTTTCCCTTCCTGCGGCACCTCATAATAAACCTCGCCAGGGTTTTTGGCCGGATATACCCGCACCCGCGCGGATTCCGAATATCCCAGATCCCGCCAGCTGAGATCCCAGGGTTTTCCCTGACAGAACCAGTCCCGGCACATTTTCCCGTCCAGATACAGCTCTGCCCGGTCCCCGGACAGTTCCAGTCGGATCCACAGATCATTGAGCCATTCCGTCTTTTCCCCACGAATCTGTATCTCATACTCCACATAATCTTCTCCCTCCGCCACTTCAAGAAGTGTACCGGCCGGCTGTACCTCCCGGCAGAAATGAATCTCGGTTTCCCCCTGGGGGTATATTTTCACTTCATTGGAGGCATGTTCCGTCAGAAGGATCAGTTTCCCCTGTTCCTCCATCAGACAGCCCTCCGCCGTAAACAGCCGCTCCTGTCCTTCCTCCGGGTATTTCAGCCCATGAGCGGCTTCCCGGGAAGAAATGCAGATGGCCTCCCCTGTTCCGTCCCATACAATCTCCGGTTCTTCCTCCCCGAAAAAGACTACATCGCTTCCCAGAGCGCACAGGGGCTGCAGATTGGAGCTGAATACCCGGAAATCAAAGGTCAGCGGCAGTCCGCCGGATTCCTCCGTGGCATAGGGAAAAATTCCGTATCCATCTGCCTTCAGATGCAGCGGCGGCGTCTGGGCCGTATGGCCATTCTCCCGGATCTCAAACTGACTTGTCCGCTCCCTGACGCTTCCGTGGCGCTGATGCCCATTATAACAGAGGAATCCCATCTCTTTGCCGGTCAGATGGCGAAGAGCCGCCCGCAAGCTGTCCGAATCCTCCGGCACACTGGCGTTCCACCGGGGCAGAACCGAATCGGTCTGCGCCGCCAGATGACCGAAATCCTTCAGGAACAGATGCAGCGGACGCAGATCATAGAAGCTCTCGTGAATCCTTCCGAATTCTCCCACCGGGGCCTGAAAATCATAGGACCACACCGGCAGCTCGTTGGGCGATCCGGTGGCGGCAGATTCCTGCAGGGTGGAATCCTTTCCCTCCGGATTGGTGCCTCCGTGATACATATAATATCCCAGCAGGTTGGCGCCGGAGCCGAATTTGCACAGGGCCATGGCGGCGGTATCCGCCCCGGTGACGAAAGGACGCCGGTGACCGGTCACCTGCAGGCCGCCTCCCAGCTCCGCGGTCAGATAGGGCAGCTTCTCCGTGTCATAGGTGAATCCCGTCTCCTCCCCCACATGCAGATCACTGCCCACGTTCCGGTCATCCTTATAATGGGTAAACAGAAAATTTCCATTCAGCGGAAGCTGCTCTCTGCTGGAATCCCAGGGTGCGCCGCAGTAGGCCGCCAATACCGGCAGAAATCCCTCGGGCACTATGCCGCCGCCCCAACCGGTGGCGGTATAGTAAGGCGCCTGAAATCCCAGCCGGATGGCCAGTTCCTTCAGCGTACGCATGTGTTCTCTTCCGGCCTTCCCCTGCAGGCCTCCGCAGTGTCCATACTCATTTTCAATCTGAACGCCCACAATGGGGCCGCCCTGGTCGTAGAAAAAGCCCTCCGCCTGCCGGTAAACCATCCGCCAGTATTTTTCCACCAGATCCAGATAAGCGGGATCATTGGTCCGCGGTCTAAGATCCTCCCGCTTTTCCAGCCAGTCCGGAAAGCCGCCGTTTCGGCACTCCCCGTGACACCAGGGACCGATCCTGAGAAACACCGGCAGATGCTCCTGCCGGCAGATCGCAAGAAACTTCCTCAGATTTCTCTGACCGGAGAAGTCCCACTCCCCCTGCCGCTCCTCATGGTGAATCCAGAATACATAGGTGGCCAGAATCTGAACGCCGCCGGCCTTCATCTTGGCCACCGCGTCCCGCCACAGATACTCCGAAAGCCTGGAAAAATGGATTTCCCCCATCACCGGATACCAGGGTTTCCCGTCTTTGGTCAGGTAATACCCGTTGGCCCCATAGCTGCCCACCGTCTCCATCAGGGGCAGCATCCGTCTTTTTCTCTCCTCCTGCTGCTGACTGTTTTCTCTTGTCACTTCAATTTCCATAAGGTAAGAACCTCCCACATTTTTTCACATCCGCCGCAACCGTCCCTTCTGCCGGCTTCCCTGCCATAAATGCCCCTCCGGCCCCGTCCGTAACGCTGCTTTCCCCGTGACAGTTCAGCCTTCCGGCTTCACGGTTACAAAAGCGGGACAGCGGAACGCGAAACGGTAACCTTTCTCCCATCTTATCACAGTGCCAGGGGCGATTCCATGCAGTTTTCCACGGATTCATGGAGAATCTTCCGCCTCCCCTGATTCTTTCTGATGACGGCAGCTAAACGCATTTAAAAAGAGCCTCCGCACACATCTGCGGAAGCTCTCGCCTTTTTCGTAACCGTTTTTCCTTACGGCTTCACGGTCATCCCATCAGAACTCCAGTTTTTTCTCCAGGTAGCTCTCCAGATCTTCAATTTTAATCCGCTCCTGCTCCATGGTGTCACGGTCACGAACCGTCACCGCACCGTCGTTTTCGGAATCGAAATCGTAAGTCACACAGAAGGGAGTTCCGATCTCATCCTGACGGCGGTATCTCTTTCCGATATTTCCTCTGTCGTCAAACTCGCAGTTCCACTTTTTGGACAGCATGGAAAATACCTTCTCCGCTCCCTCATTCAGTTTCTTGGACAGCGGCAGTACGCCCACCTTCACCGGAGCCAGCGCCGGATGGAAATGCAGCACCGTTCTCACGTCATTCTTCTCAGCGTCCAGAACTTCCTCATCGTAAGCACTGCACAGGAAAGCCAGCACCATACGGTCAGCGCCCAGAGAAGGCTCGATAACGTAAGGAATATATTTGCGGTTCTCTTCATCGTCAAAATAGGTGAGATCCTGTCCGGATACCTCCTGGTGACGACTCAGATCATAATCCGTTCTGTCCGCAATCCCCCACAGTTCTCCCCAGCCGAAGGGGAACAGGAACTCCACGTCCGTGGTGGCCTTGCTGTAGAAGGACAGCTCTTCCTTCTCATGATCGCGGTAGCGCACTTCCTCATGTTTCAGGCCCAGGCTGTACAGCCAGTCCAGACAGAACTGCTTCCAGTACGCGAACCACTCCAGATCCGTATCCGGCTTGCAGAAGAACTCCAGCTCCATCTGCTCAAACTCTCTGGTACGGAACGTGAAGTTTCCGGGGGTAATCTCGTTGCGGAAGGATTTTCCGATCTGTCCGATACCAAAGGGCAGTTTTTTTCTGGAGGTTCTCTGTACATTTTTAAAGTTTACAAAAATACCCTGGGCGGTCTCCGGACGGAGATAAACGGTGCTTTTCGCGTCCTCGGTGACACCCTGGAAGGTCTTGAACATCAGGTTGAACTGACGAATATCGGTGAAATTGTGCTTTCCGCAGGTGGGGCAGGGAATCTGATGCTCCTCAATGAAGGCGGTCATCTGCTCCTGACTCCAGGCGTCCACACTTTCCTTAAGCTCAATGCCCTTCTCGGCACAGTAATCCTCAATCAGCTTGTCGGCGCGGAATCTCTCATGACATTCCCGGCAGTCCATCAGCGGATCGGAAAAACCTCCCAGATGACCGGACGCCACCCAGGTCTGGGGATTCATCAAAATGGCACAGTCCACACCCACATTGTAGGGATTCTCCTGGATGAACTTTTTCCACCAGGCTCTCTTTACATTATTTTTCAGCTCCACACCCAGATTACCGTAATCCCAGGTGTTGGCCAGTCCGCCGTAAATCTCCGAACCCGGGTACACAAATCCTCTGGACTTGGCCAGCGCTACAATTTTCTCCATCGTCTTTTCCATAATTTCCTCACTTTCCGGCCGAATGGCCATATAGGTATCCCCTTGCGGGGTTTCCTCACTTTCCGGCCGAATGGCCATACAGGTATTCCCGCATCTGTCATTTTTCATAAATCACGATGCCATAAGCATCCGTAACCACCTGGGCATTTTCATCCGTAAGTCCGGTGTCAGATACCAGTCTGGCCCGGTTCTTATCCAGAAGTTCCATATTGCTGCTTACATACCGGATCTCGCCCGGCGCCAGTACACAGACAGGCTCCTTGACGATCACCACCTGCATTTCAGCGCATCCGTCGGGTACCGTACCGTCATCCACGGTTTTCCCTGCGGCATCCAGAAACGCGCAGTCAAAGGAATATCCCTCCTGCTGTGCCTCCTCCACCGTGCCTGTAAAAAAATCCACCAGATTGAATGCCCGGTAATCCGCGGCGGACGCATATTCCAGAAGAACCCTGGCCTTTTCATTCTTCACCTGGCAGGACTCCATGGACACTTTCTGTCCCTGATTTTCTTCATTATAGGCGTCGATCAGTCCCTTAATCTGTTCCTCCAGTTCCTGACTGCTGTAGGTATCCAGGGAAAAATTCTCCACCAAAGCCTGGGTAATCCGTCCGTCATCATCCACGGTCACGGTAGTCTCTTCCGCTTTTGCGATTCCCCCGCAGCCTGTCAGAACCAGAGACAAGGTCAGGAGCAGGGCCATGCTGTACTTTTTCATTCCAAACCTCCCCGTGCCGTTTTCCTGTGCGGCAGTTTTCTCAACCGGCTTCCCTGCCACATATACCTGTTTATTATAGCCTCTGTCTGTCCTGTTTTCAATAGATTTTTCACTGTTGTCAGGAATCTGTGCCGCAGCACGGCAGGAAACCGAACCGTTACGAATCCATCACTTTCAGGATTTCCAGGCTGCGGAAGGTTCTGTCCGTATGAAGCTCCATATAATGGGTCACCAGACGGCCCACCTCCTCCTCCACCTCCGGCCGCACCGTAAAAGTATACAGTTTCTCCATGGGAGCGGCAATGATATACTGAAGCGTATAAAGAGCCGACGGTGAAATCGGACGGGCATCCCGCACCTTTGGCGCGCAGACGGGACATACGCAGCCGGAACGGTACAGGGAAAAATGGGTCAGTCTTTCCTTGGCGCCGCAGCAGACACACTCAAAGGTCTGGGGATATTCCCCGTTCAGTACCAGCGCTTTCAGTTCAAAAATACTGCGGATCAGCCGGTCGGGAATCCGGTCATTCAAAAGAGCCCGCATGGTGATGTACAGCAGATTCAGCATATCGGTTTCCCGGGCGCCTTCCCGTCCGTAATAGTCCGCGATTTCCAGGAAATAGAAACCATAGTACACCCCCGGCTGCCGGTTGGCCAGCTCCGTAAAATAATTTTTTACGGAAGCCTGTGTCAGGGTATAAGCCGTTCGTCCTTCGTAAACCTGAAAGCTTCCGAATACAAAAGGATTTGCCGCTGCCAGAAGAGGGCTCCTGCTTTTCCTGGCTCCCCGTGCAAAGGCCGTGATCTTTCCCCTCTCCCGGGTCAGCAGTACCACCCGCTTGTCATAATCTCCCACCGGCGCAGCCAGAAGCACCATGCCGGTGACAGTAATCGGCTCACTCATGGCTTCTAAATCTCTTTTCTGTTATAACCGAAATTTTTCATCTGCACATCGCTGTCCCGCCAGTCTTTGCGAACCTTCACCCAGATCCGAAGATTAACCTTTTCCTCCAGCATTTTCTCAATATCATACCGGGCGCTGGTTCCGATTTTTTTCAGCATGCTTCCCTGTTTTCCGATGATAATACCTTTGTGGGATTCCTTCTCACAGATGATGGTGGCCTCAATATCCACAAGGTCCTGCCGTTCTCTTCGATGCATCTTCTCAATAGTAACGGCAATACCATGAGGAATCTCCTCCTCCAGTGTGCGCAGCGCCTTTTCCCGGATAATCTCCGCCACAATCTGTCTCTGCGGCTGGTCAGTCACCGTATCCTCGTCATAAAACATGGGACCATAGGGCAGATATTTGAAAATACAGCGGATCACCTCATCGGTGTTCTGCCCCCTCAGCGCCGATACCGGAATAATCTCGGCAAAATCATGAAGGTCTTTGTATGCATTGATAAATGCCGGCAGTTCTTCTTTTTTGATGGTATCCACCTTGTTAATCACCAGAATCACCGGAAGATTCACCCGGGTAAGCAGCTCGCCAATGGACCGCTCTCCCTCGCCGATATAACTGGTGGGCTCCACCAGCCAGAGAATCACATCCGCGTCCTTGACAGACTGGCGGACCGCCCCCAGCATATACTCTCCCAGCTTGTTTTTTGCCTTATGCATACCGGGCGTATCCAGAAATACAATCTGTCCTTCCGGACAGGTATACACGGTCTGAATCTTATTTCTGGTGGTCTGTGGTTTTCTGGAAGTAATAGCGATCTTCTGCCCGATCAGCCGGTTCATCAGGGTGGACTTTCCCACATTAGGCCGTCCGATAATGGCGGCAAATCCCGATTTAAAATCTTCTCTCATGTAAACTCCTCTCACACTTCAGCGGACCAGCGGCTCCACTTGTTTCAGAAGACCGCGGTGTTTCTCTATGGCGGCCTCACTACCCACCACACAGAGATTTCCTTCAGCCAGCATAGCCTCCATCAAATCTGCCAGAGCACGAATATCTTCCGGACGGGCATTCAGTATCTCATCCCGCTCCTTCTGGAGATCCCGGCGGGTCAGGCCGCCCATCCATGCGTTCAGGGACAGGGCTCCTTTGGCGGAAGGATTCATGGGCACATCCAATTCACTGATGGTACCGATGATATACTTTGTCATCTCATGCTCGTCCGCCGTAAAATTTTTCAGATAATCCGGTGTTTTCCGGAAAACATCAAGGGTCCTGGCCAGATGAGGATCCCGATAGGAAACCAGGAAACTGTCTCCGGTTCTTCGGAAATTGCACATACATCCGTAAGCGCCTCCCTTGACCCTCAGATTCATCCACAGATAATCGTAGCTGAGAATCACCTTCAGGATGCGCAGCGCTCCGGTATACTCATATCCGGCCTCCCGGAAATTTCCGCCCACCGCCACATACTGTACCTGTCCCGCAGTCTTAAATCCTTCATTTTTCTGTTCAAACCGGTAGGCAATCTGTCCTTTTTCAGCTTCTCCCGTATACAGTTCTTCTTTCAGCCCCGCAATCTTCTCCTCCAGATGTTCATATCCCGCATCATCCGTCACCACACTGACCATCAGATTTTCCGGTCGGAAGATCACCTTCATCAGCTTCCGGAAATTCTCCGTTACCATCTCCCGTCTCTGCTCAAAGTTCTTTTCCAGATCCTCCAGCAGACGGAAGTAGGAAATACCGCTGATGCGCTCCTGAAAATAAGAGCCGGGAGAATAATAAGAAGATACGCGCATTACGGCAGTGGAGTGGCCGGCTCCCGCCAGAGAAGACTGCAGCCGTGCCTTCTGCCGGGCAATGATCTCATACAGACGCTTTCCATCATCCAGGCGGGAAGTCAGAAGAATCTCCCGGATCATGGAAAAGACAAACTCCTCACTGGGCGCCAGATATTTTGCCCGCACGCCGAACATCCGCGTACAGTCTTTCCTCCTGTCCTTATGGTTGAAAATCTGAATCCCGCAGCTGATTCCACCGCTTTTGGCATTGATCTCATTAAACAGTTCTCCATAAGTATAATGTGCTGTATCCACATATCCCAGAACAGATTTTAAAAGCCCCATATAGGGAATCAGTTCGTCCGGCACCTGTTTTGTATCGAACAGAAGCGTCAGATAGGTGATCCCGTTGGTCTCCATGTCGTGGTGAAGCACCGTGGTATCTCCCACCTGGTGGGGCGTGTTGTACAGCTGCACAGTCTCCCGGCGAATATCGGACCGTTTCAGCATGGGCAGCGCTGCCAGAGCCTCCGGATCATCCGGGGCGTCCTGAAATTCTTTCAGATGACGGGTCTCTTCCACCAGTTTTCGGATCTCCTCCGGTGAAAGAGACGCCTTATAGGCAGCCAGTTTTTCCTCGGTCTTCTTTTCCTGCTCCGTAGCCAGCCCCTTTTGGGGAATTCCTACCACCACTGCCGTATGGGGGTTTTCCAGCAGCCAGGTGCGGATCAGCTGTTCAAAATACCCTTCCTCCGCCTTTTTCTTCAGCGCGTCAAAAGCCCCCAGCCGCTGCAGATGAATGAACGGTTTCTCTTCGTCGTACAGCCAGCTGTCAAACACATCAATGCCATACATCAGTCCCTTGGGGTAGGAGGCATAGTCCGCTTCCCGGAAACGGAACTCCAGGAAATTGATGCCGGCGGCAATGGCTCTCCGGTCCAGTCCTTCCTGTACCAGTTTCCCAAGCGTCTCCCGGATCACCTGCAGAAACTCTTCCTTTCTGGACAGCTCGCTGTTTTTCACGATCACAGAGAAGAAAGGCTGATAAATACCGTCGTCATATCCCCCTTCCACATCCTTGCCGATGCCGGCGTCCAGAAGCGCCTGACGAAGCGGGGCTCCGGGGGCGGAAAGCAGCACATAATCCAATACCTCAAAAGCTGTACACAGCTCCACATCCAGGCTGTCTCCCACCACCATACTGCAGCTCAAATAGGTGTTCTCCTCTGTGGATTCGTTCTCCGATACGGAGTAGAAGATTTCATGCTCCACAGGTTTTTCAAAGGGTTTCTGTCTTGGAATCCTGGAATCCACCGAAATGGCGTCAAATTTGCTCAGATATTCCCGATCCATCCATTCCAGCTTCTCTGCCATATCCATATCGCCATAAAGATAGATATAGCTGTTGGAAGGATGGTAATATTTTCTGTGAAAATCCAGGAACTGCTCATAGGTCAGATCCGGAATTTTCGCCGGATCTCCTCCCGACTCCACACCGTAGGGGGTATCCGGAAACAGCACATTGAAAATCTCCCGGTCCAGAACCTCCTCAGCGGAAGAGAACGCTCCCTTCATTTCATTGTAAACCACGCCATTATATTTCAGCGGCCCTTCCTCAGACTCCAGCTGATAACTCCACCCCTCCTGTCGGAAAATCTCCTCCTTTTCGTAGATGGAGGGATAAAATACCGCATCCAGATACACATGCATCAGATTCTGGAAATCCTGATCATTGCAGCTGGCCACCGGGTACATAGTCTTATCCGGATAAGTCATGGCGTTAAGAAACGTGTTCAGCGATCCCTTCACCAGTTCCACGAAAGGATCCTTCAGCGGAAAATGCCGGGATCCGCACAGCACACTGTGTTCCAGAATATGAGCCACTCCGGTACTGTCCGCCGGCGGCGTCCGGAAAGCGATGTTGAACACTTTATTTTCATCGTCATTTTTCAGCAGCATGATGCGCGCCCCGCTTTTTCTGTGGCGCAGCAGATATCCCTCCGCATGGATATCCTCGATCATCTGATGCTGCAGCAGTTCGTATGCCTTACATTCTGTAATTTCCATAGAATTCTCCCTTTCTTTTCCGTTATCCGTGATCCTTATCCCGAAGCAGCGCCAAAACAGGCGTTACTGTTTTTCGTTGTCCGGTTTATAAAACGTGAGCAGCTGCTGAATCTGTTTCTGACTGAGTACCAGATTAAATCCTTCCGGATTCAGCACATACCCCTTAATGTCCTTGATCATGTATTTGGGGAGCTGATCGAAGGGCACCTGAAGGAGTCTGTGTTTCGTCTGTTTATTTCGATAATGTTTCAGCATCTCATTGGTGTCGGTAAAAATCGGCTGGAACCGGTCTCCCTCTTTATTCTGTACATAGATCACACGAATATTCCCGGGGGTTTTGTCCTCTTTTTCCTCCACTTCCACCGGCAGAAGAAATTTGGATTTCACCAGATTCACCGACATCTCCTCCTCCAGATCCCTCAGAGTCTCTCTGTCCGGCTTTACCCCCGGCCGGCGCAGTGCCTGCAGGAAATAGATGGCGGTCAGCTGCAGCTGCGGATTCAGCACGGGACGCTGCCTTTCCGGCAGCGCGCTGTAATCCGGAAGCCGCACTATATGCTCCAGCGGGATCTTATGCTGCGCCTCCCCATCCTGAAATACCACTTCATTGATTCCCATGGCAAACAGATTCATATAAAACATGGGAGCCTCCTCTTTTTTTACCCGGACGCCCATCAGAAGAATCTTATCTTCCGTATATTTCTTTGAAAATTCCTGTACCTTTTCTTTATCTGCAAAAACCCATACCTGGTCATTGAAGGTCTCTTCGTCACAGGTGGCAAACGGCATCTTGGTCACCGCCGAATACACCGCGTACATTTCCTCCATATTCTGCAATTTTTTTATCACAAAACTCTGATCTACTGCCATATCACTTCGTATCCTTTCCATGGCCGGTCCCTTACCGGCTAAATCTGTCCGCGGCATGACCGCCGCCTGCCAACGTTTCTTATAACCGCAGCGGCGGTCATGGTTCTTCGGCGGATGCATAAAAGCCCGCAACCGCCACTTGCCGCCCGCTAACGCTCATTATATCATACCATGACAGATCTTGCCATGACAAATAAAAATACTCCGACGGATGGTATTTCATTCCTCCTGAATGGTTATTTGCACAAATTTTCCGGAAAAACATCACCTATCTCTATCTGATACGAAGAAAATCAATCGCATTTTGTACGATTGATTTTCCGCGCGTCTTTGAATATTAAGTTTTAAAATTCCTTCATCTTCTGAGGCAAAAATACCCTTCTCCGTTCACTGTCGCATCCAGTTTTTTTCCGGCCATACATTGTACGCACTCCGCGCCGGAAGAAGAGCGGTAATCCGCTACCTGGCCGGCGGTAAAAAGAGTATAAACCGTCGTCTCGCTCACCCTGCGCAGGGCGCTGAATACAGAACAGATTCCTTCCGGGATACCCTCACAACAGCGCACGGCGTCCATGCAGGAGCGCACCGTCTGTCCCGTGGTTATGGCGCCCGCCAGTATCAGTACATTTTTCCTTCGAATCAAAGGGATTCTGCTTTCCCCAAATGCAAACCCTCCCTGTCCATTCTTTTCCGGAGCTGTCACATAGATGGTCTCATGGGCGTTCATGGAAGGCACCGATGCCGCCAGAAGCTGTTCTGCCAGAAACGCTCCCACCACTTCCATCCCATCGATACACACAATCGTATCCACCGGCCTGGACTTGTCCCACTGGGAAGCCAGAATCCGGGCCGCCGACTGTGCCTCTGACACCCGGGTACGCAGTGTGGTCAGATCAAAATAATGGGTGACATGGGAATGGGGTGTGGCAAAATGTCCCTGCTGCACTTTCAGCGCAACCCCGGGATCCTGAGGGGAATATATTTTCTCTATTCTGTTTATCATCGTCTGCCTCCTCTTTTCCTGTATCGGATCGCATACCGGATGCTCCGTTTCTTCCAATACTATTATCTTATGCTATAGTAAAATTGTATCATGTTTTTTGATTTATTTAAAGTTTTTTCGAAATTTTCTCTTTTTCACTGGCGCAGGGTTATGGGAATCGGAAATTCTGTTGTCATGAACAACGGCGGCCATCCCGCAGGTTTCCCTGTCAGAATGGCCGCCGCCATTATCTTACCGGTAATACCGGAATCTTATTTGATTTTCTGAACCTTAGTCCTCTTTGCCGTACAGCGTAACCAGTTTGTTCAGATAGCTGTATCTTGCTTTTGCCTCAGACTCATTCTTGGCAAACAGTTTCGCAGCCTTCTCCGGGTTGGAACGTTTCAGAGAGTTGTAACGAACCTCGCCGTCCAGGAACTCCTGGTAATCTCCGCTGGGAGCCTTGGAATCCAGAGTGAACTTGTTCTCAGCCAGCGGGTTGAAGCGGAAGTTATGCCAGTATCCGGCTTTCACTGCCAGTTCTTCCTCTGTCTGAGCCTTGCTCATACCCTTCTTGATACCATGGTTGATACACGGAGCGTATGCGATGATCAGAGACGGTCCCGGATAAGCCTCAGCCTCGGCAATGGCCTTTACGGTCTGGTTGAAGTCTCCGCCCATAGCGATCTGTGCAACGTATACATAACCATAGCTCATGGCGATGGATGCCAGGTCTTTCTTCTTGGTCTCTTTTCCGCCCGCAGCGAACTGAGCAACCGCACCAGTCGGGGTAGCCTTGGAGGACTGTCCGCCGGTGTTGGAGTAAACCTCGGTATCAAATACCATTACGTTGATATCCTGTCCGGAAGCCAGCACATGGTCCACGCCGCCGAATCCGATATCGTATGCCCATCCGTCACCGCCGAATACCCACTGGGATTTCTTGGCCAGGAAGTCTTTGTTCTTAACAATATCCTTGCAGATGTCGCAGTCAACACCTTCCAGAGCGGCAACCAGCTTGTCTGTAGCTGCTCCGTTGGTAACTCCGCTGTTGAAGGTATCCAGCCACTCTTTGCAGGCAGCCTTCACTTCTTCAGAAGCTTTGTCATTTGCCATTACAGTCTCCACTTTCTCTTTCAGACCATTTCTGATGGCCTTCTGAGCCAGCAGCATACCGTAACCGAACTCTGCGTTATCCTCGAACAGAGAGTTGCTCCATGCGGGGCCCTGTCCTTTGGCATTTACAGTGTACGGTGTGGACGGTGATGAGTTACCCCAGATGGAGGAGCATCCCGTTGCGTTGGCAATGTACATTCTGTCACCGAACAGCTGAGTGATCAGTTTTGCGTAAGGTGTCTCGCCACAGCCTGCGCAGGCTCCGGAGAACTCAAGCAGCGGCTGTTTGAACTGAGAACCTTTTACGGTATTCTCTTTGAATTTGGCAACAACGTCTTCCTTGATGGGAAGGGTTACGCCGTAATCGAAGTATTTCTGCTCTCCGGCATTGGCTTCCATGTTTTCCATAGCCAGAGCTTTCGCGCCTTTCTTGCCCGGGCATACGTTCGCACAGGAACCGCATCCTGTACAGTCGTAAGCGGATACCACCATGGCGAACTTGTAGTCAGCCATACCGGTCATCGGCAGCATCTTCATGCCTTCCGGTGCATTGGCAGCCTCATTGGCAGTCAGAGCGATGGGACGGATAACTGCGTGCGGGCAGACATATGCACAACGGTTACACTGGATACAGTTTTCCGGATTCCATACCGGAATATCCACTGCGATACCACGTTTCTCATATGCGGAAGATCCGGAGGGAGTGGTGCCGTCCACATAATCCTTGAATGCGGATACGGGCAGGGAGTTTCCTTCCTGAGCGTTTACTTTGGACTGAATGTTGTTTACGAAATCAACAACGTCCTGACGTCCGCCTTCTGCATGGGACATCGCCAGTCCTTCGTCCTGGCAGTTTTTCCAGCTTTCGGGAACCTGAACCTCAACCACCTGTTTTGCACCGGCGTCGATGGCGTCATAGTTCATCTGAACGATAGCGTCGCCCTTTCTTCCGTAGGTAGCTTTTGCAGCAGCTTTCATCAGCTCGATGGCATGCTCCTCGGGAATAATATTGGCCAGCTTGAAGAATGCAGACTGCAGAACGGTGTTGATACGTCCGCCCAGTCCGATCTCTTTACCGATCTTGATACCGTCGATCACATAGAACTTGATGTTGTGGTTGGCAATAAATGCTTTCACCTGTCCCGGCAGATGTTTCTCCAGTCCTTCCATATCCCACGGACAGTTCAGAAGGAAGGTTCCGCCGTCTACCAGCTCCTGTACCATGTTGTACTTATTGACATAGGAGGGATTATGGCAGGCAACAAAGTTTGCTTTCTTAATCAGGTAGGTGGATTTGATCGGGCTCTTTCCGAAACGCAGGTGGGACATGGTCACACCGCCGGACTTCTTGGAGTCGTAATCAAAGTATGCCTGTGCATACATGTCTGTGTTGTCACCGATGATCTTGATGGAGTTCTTGTTGGCTCCCACAGTACCGTCAGCGCCCAGTCCCCAGAACTTGCAGTTGATGGTTCCTTCCGGTGTGGTAACCAGAGGAGCTCCAACCTCCAGAGACAGGTTTGTCACATCATCCACGATACCAATGGTGAATTTTGCTTTCTCGGTGTTGTCGTATACGGCAACGATCTGAGCCGGTGTGGTGTCCTTGGAACCCAGTCCGTAACGTCCGGAGAATACCGGAACCTGATCGAACTTGCTTCCCTTCAGGGCAGCTACCACATCCAGGTACAGGGGCTCACCCTGAGCACCGGGCTCTTTTGTTCTGTCCAGAACAGAGATCTGTTTTACAGAATCCGGGATCGCGTCGATCAGGGCCTGTGCGCAGAACGGTCTGTACAGACGAACAGTAACCAGACCAACTTTTCTTCCTGCAGCCATCAGGTAATCGATGGTCTCCTCGATGGTTTCGCAGGCGGATCCCATGGCGATGATGATGTGCTCGGCATCCTCAGCTCCATAGTAGTTGAACAGTTTGTAGTTGGTTCCGATCTTGGCATTTACTTTATCCATGTATTCCTGCACTACTGCGGGCAGAGCATCGTAGTAGGGGTTGCAGGCTTCTCTTGCCTGGAAGAAGATATCCGGGTTCTGAGCGGAACCTCTCTGGCAGGGATGATTGGGGTTCAGCGCATGTTTACGGAACTCGTCGATGGCATCCAGATCTACCAGATCTTTCAGATCTTCATAATCCCAGGTCTCAATCTTCTGGATCTCGTGAGAAGTACGGAATCCGTCGAAGAAGTTAATAAACGGTACTTTTCCCTTGATGGCAGCGCAGTGTGCAACGGGAGTCAGGTCCATAACTTCCTGTACGGAAGACTCTCACAGCATTGCGCAGCCTGTCTGACGACATGCATATACATCGGAATGATCTCCGAAAATAGACAGCGCGTGGCTTGCCAGAGCACGGGCAGAAACGTTAAATACGCCCGGCAGCTGCTCACCGGCGATTTTATAAAGGTTGGGGATCATCAGCAGAAGACCCTGAGAAGCCGTGTAGGTTGTGGTCAGAGCACCCGCTGCCAGGGATCCGTGTACTGCACCGGCAGCACCAGCCTCGGACTGCATCTCAGTTACCTGAACTTCCTGTCCGAAGATGTTCTTTCTTCCCTGGGTCGCCCACTCATCCGTAGCTTCTGCCATGACAGATGAGGGAGTAATCGGGTAAATGGCTGCTACGTCAGAATATGCGTAGGACGCATGAGCGGCAGCATGATTACCATCCATGGTTTTCATTTTTCTTGCCATTTGTTTATTCCTCCTTGATTTGAATTAAAACATAATTTTAACCCTGTGAGTTATTATAGCACGCTTTCCGAATCCTGTCTATTTTTTGGGGCAAAATCCGAAAATGTTTTTCGAAAAAAACAAGTCGGTCACTTTCTGACAATCTCTGCCATGGCATCCCATTTTTCTTCCATATCTTTTACCAGTTTCAGCTGTGTCCGGGTACGGTCCAGGTTATGCTCCGGATAATGAATTTTGAAATAGGTATCTCCTTCCAGATAGTCGGTAAGGAAGCGCATGCCACATTCCATGGTCATGATCTTCGCGCCCATGGGGAGCGTCTCCACTTCCCGCGCGGTCAGCGCGCCACGGCATCCCTCCATGAAACCGTCAAAATATGCTTCGAACAGTTTCAGATCGCAGGATACCTTTGTCAGATCCTTCTCATCCTCCAGCGCCGTGCTGGCGCCGAAACGGATGGCATCGCCAAAATCATGCGCGGCAAATCCCGGCATCACCGTATCCAGGTCAATGACGCAGATGGCCTTTCTGGTCTCCCGGTCAAAAAGCACATTGTTCAGCTTGGTGTCGTTATGGGTAACTCTCAGCGGCAGCTGGCCGGCTGCCAGAAGATCTCCGAAGAAATGACAGTCTTTTTCTCTTTCCATCAGAAACCGGATCTCTTCCTGTACCTGGGCGGCACGGCCCATCACATCCTTCTCCACGGCTTTCCGGAATTTTGCGAACCGGTCCACGGTGTTATGAAAATCGGGGATGGTCTCATGCAGCTCCTTTGCGGGAAAATCAGCCAGAAAGTACTGGAAGTTTCCGAACGCGTACCCGCTCTGTTTAAAATCCTCCGCACATTCCGCCATATCAAAGCTGACCGAATCTGTGATAAAAGGATAAACCCTCCATCCATGTCCCGTCTCATCCTTATAATAAGGCTTTCCGTCCACCGTATGGATCACCTGCAGTGTCTCCCGGTCGGGATTTCCTCCCTGTTTGCGGATCTTTTTGGCGATGAAACTGGTTACCCGCTCGATATTCTCCATCAGCTGGTCCTGATCGCGGAAAATCTCGCTGTTAATCCGCTGCAGAATATACTGCACTTCCTTTCCGTCCTCCCGGAAAGTCAGCCGGTAAGTATCATTGATATGGCCGCTTCCGTAGGGCACCGCCTCCAGAAGCTCGCCCTTGAGCGGAAACTTTTCAATCACCTGATAATGTTCAAATCCAGCCATCTCTGTTTTACCCCCATAAATTCTCCGGATACAGCCCCTCCGCCTTCAGTCTGCGGATAGCGGCCTCTACCACCGGTTTGTCTTCTTTATAAGTAACGCCGTACCATCTGTCTGTGGATTTTAAGACCTTCACGTCTGCCTTTCCCTCTTTCAGAAGTTCATCCACCACAAAGGGAAGGAAATACTCGCCCTTCAGCGGGTTCGTCTTCAGCGCATCTTTCAGGAAGGCCTCAAAACGGTCCCTGAGCTCTGTCAGTATGCTTTCCGTAAATCCCCACATGTTCATGGACACGGTGCTGCCCGCCGGAATCTCCGTCCAGGTGGCCCCGTCGTCTTCCGTATAGGCGGTCACATCGCCTCTGCGTTCAATGTGCGTTCTCTCATGGATATCCACCAGATAGCCGTTTTCATCCGTCTCACACACTCCTCTGGCCACATGGCCATTCTCCGTAAGGGTGTTTTCCAGAATATATCCCACCATGGTATAATGATACTTCTCATCATCCTGATGGGTGGTGAGGAAATCATAGATCACCTGAAACGCATGGCTTCCGTAATAGTCATCGGCGTTGATCACCGCGAAAGGAGCGTCCACGCAGCCCAGACAGCTCAGCACCGCATGGCCGGTTCCCCAGGGCTTCACCCGGCCCTCCGGCACCTGATATCCCTCCGGAATATTCTTCAGATCCTGGAATACATAGGAAACATCCATAATTTTGCTGATCCGGTCTCCGATTCTCTCCCGGAAATCTTTCTCATTCTCTTTTTTGATGATAAACACCACTTTTTCAAATCCGGCTTTTTTCGCGTCATACAGGGAAAAATCCATGATAATGTGTCCCTGCGGATCCACCGGATCGATCTGTTTCAGTCCGCCGTAACGGCTTCCCATTCCTGCTGCCATAATTACTAACACTGGTTTTTTCATCTGCTTTTCCTCCCTGATTGAAGACCGCCGCTTTCAGGAGCTCTCCCGCTTTTCCAAAGCCGTGGTCCGTTTGTCTGCTGCTTTCATAATAAAGGATTTCAAACGCTTTGCCAACTGTTTTGTCTCTTTTTTGTGTTTTCATTATAAGCCCTGATTCTTCAAAAATATTTATATTATATCCGATGTTATTTGCACAATCGTCCGTTTTTCTTTATTTTCCCCCTTTTCATACACAGGGTTTGGTAGTATACTGTAGGGAGGATGTAAAGGGGGTGGTCTCATGGCATACTGTCCGATCCGTCTGTCGGTTGATCTGGACGTGGAGGAAATCATTACCGTTCATTATTTTGAATACAGAAATGATTTTTCCTTTGAGGGGGAAGCCCATGATTTCTGGGAATTTCTCTGCGTGGACAAAGGGGAAGTACAGGTCCGCGCCGGACAGGAAACGTATGTGCTGAAAAAAGGAGATATCATCTTCCACAAGCCCAATGAATTTCATAATGTTAAGGCAACCGGGCAGTCGGCGCCCAATCTGGTGGTTATTTCCTTTACCTGCCGGTCGGATGCCATGCGTTTTTTTGAAAATGCCCTGTGGACCATCGGAGAGGAAGAGAGACAGCTGCTGGCCAGAATTCTGTCGGAAGCCCGCGAGGCTTTCCTTCCGCCCTTTGACAACCCTTATCTGACCAGGATGGAACGGGCCACTCCCGCTTCCTTCGGTTCCGAACAGCTGATCAAAAACTGTCTGGAGCAGCTGCTGATCGGGCTTCTGAGAAAACAGCTGAAGCCAGAGGCCTCCCATCAGCTGACAAAGACCAACAAGCTGCGCAGCGATCTGGAAACCTATCACCGTATTCTGGACTATCTGGAAGCGCATCTGCGGGAAAAGGTTTCCATCGAGCAGATCTGCGAGGACAATCTGATCGGGAGATCCCATCTGCAGAAAATTTTCCGTACCCGTCAGCAGTGCGGAGTTATCGACTATTTCTGCAGCATGAAAATTTCAGCGGCCAAGGAACTGATCCGCAGCAATGAGATGAATTTTACTCAGATTGCGGATTACCTGGGCTATACTTCCATCCACTACTTTTCCCGCCAGTTTAAAAAGGTGACGGGGATGACGCCTTCGGAATATTCATCTTCCATCAAGGCGCTTGCCGACTGAACAGCCGGAAGTCGTAACAGCACCGCCGTTTGACGCTGCTGTCGCAAAAAATACGCCCACGGGCTGCCGGACATCCCGTCCGGCTCAACCATTCATTATGCAAGGGGGACTGCAATTATGAGAATTATCAAGACCAAAGATTATCAGGACATGAGCCGCAAGGCCGCCAACATTATTTCCGCTCAGGTGATCGCAAAACCGGACTGTGTGCTGGGACTGGCCACCGGATCCACGCCCATCGGGACATACAAAGTACTGGTGGAGCGGTATCAGAAAGGTGATCTGGATTTTTCCGGCGTAAAGACCGTCAACCTGGATGAATACCGGGGACTGACCCACGACAACGATCAGAGTTATTACTACTTTATGATGCACAATCTGTTCGGCCAGGTAAACATTCCGCTGGAGAACACCCATGTTCCCGACGGCACAGAACCGGACGCAAAAAAGGCCTGCGACGACTATGAGGCCGTGGTGGAGAACATGGGCGGTATCGATCTTCAGCTTCTGGGCCTGGGCCACAACGGACATATCGGATTCAATGAGCCCGCCGATGAATTTCCGAAAGCCACCCACTGCGTGGATCTGACCGAGAGCACCATAAAAGCCAATGCCCGCTTCTTTGAAAAAATCGAAGATGTTCCCACACAGGCCTATACCATGGGAATCGGAACCATCATGAAAGCGAAGAAAATCCTGCTGGTGGCCAGCGGAAAAGATAAAGCCGAGATTGTAAAAAAAGCCTTCTGCGGCCCCATTCTTCCTCAGGTTCCCGCTTCCATCCTGCAGCTGCATCCGGACGTCACCATCGTAGTGGACGAGGAGGCAGGCGCGCTGCTGTAAACAGGAGGATTTGCCGATGTTTCATCTGATTGATTATGAAAGCTGGGATAGGGCAGAGATTTACGAGCATTTTCACGGCTATCTCTACTGTATGACCGTAGAGATTGATATCACGGAATTTCTGGATGCCATTCACCAGAATCACCGAAAATTCTATCCCTCTATCTGCTACTGCATCACCAGGACCGTCAATTCCGATGTGTGCTACCGGTACTGCCGGATGTACGATAAGGTGGGCTACTGGGATCAGGTAAACGCGCATTACACCGTGATGCGGACGGCTTCCAACCATCTGTTTACCCACCAGAGAACACTGTACAATCCGGATTTTTCCACATTTTATGAGGATTTCCTCCGGGACAAGGCACTGGCAGAAGCGGGGGACAGTCTGTATTTCGACAAAAGCGGCGCCATGGACAACGTACATATTTCCATCATGCCCAATACCGTATTTTCCGGTCTGGCATACTCCAAACCGGATGCTTTCACCGGCTATGGCACCGCCAACATCAGCTATATTCCCTTCGTGATGGTGGGAAAATACCATTCTGTGGACGGCCGTGTAAAAATGCCGGTAACGGTGGAATTCCACCATGCCGTCAACGACGGCTACCACGCGGAACAGTTTTTCCATCTTCTGGAAGAAACCTGCCGAAATTTCAAAGCCTGATCCGCCATCCAGATGAAAGGAGCCCTGCAGGGCTCCTTTCCATTTAATTCTTTTCCGCTCCGGAAAGCCGGACGTCTCATGCCTCGTAAAAAAAGGCCAGATAAATCATGGCAAATCCGATGCACAGAATCACCGCTCCCATGATTTTCCTCAGCACGGTGCTGATCTTTTCGTATTTGGGATCATACATCCACTTTTCCACCATACTGTAGCTGGTTCCCGCGGCAATCAGCAGAAAGCTGTGTCCCACCGCGTACAGTGCCAGAAGAAAAATTCCCCACAGGGTACTGCCGGACTGGGCGGCAATGGCCAGCAGAGCGATCATCACCGGTGTGGCGCAGTGGGAGGCAAAGGCTCCGCTGAGAATACCGGCGGTAAAAGCTCCCAGATATCCCTTTCTCCCTTTTTGGGGCAGCCGGATCTCGTCGGAACAACCGCAGTCCGCCTCGTCGTGACTGTGCGCATGTCCGCACCCACACGGCTCCTTCTGCTGTTTCCCTCCCGGACCGAAGTGCTCGGGAATCAGGTGGATCACCCCCCAGATCTGCAGCGCCATCAGCACCATCACCAGTCCAAGAAACACATACCACCATTTTCCGATCTCATGCATGAAATGTCCGATCACAGAGGCCAGCGATCCAAATACTATGAATGTTACGGAAAGCCCTGCCGCCATGGTCAGAGACAGCCGGAAGGCTTTCTTTGTATCCTGTCTCGCCGATCCGCTGATATACGCGATAATCATGGGAATACTGGACAGAGAACAGGGGGTAAAGGATGTGATCACGCCGGCCGCCACACAGAGCAGGGGCGCAATCCAGAGATTCTGCCGGATCATTTCCGCCAGCAGATTCAACCATTGTGTCATAAACTATCACCTTTCTTTTCAGTTCTGAACATATGAACGTTTTTTCAATTCTCAAAAAAAGCATGCAGGGGATCTGTGCCGGATCCTTTTTTCCGGCACAGATCCCCTGTGCTTTTTTCGCGGCCGGACGGCCGCCTGCAGTTTTTCTTTTATCAGTTATCTTCTTCTTCCATCAGATACACCTGACGCTTTCTTGCCATCTCATCGCTGGCCAGATATTCATCGTAGGTGGTGATCTTGTCAATCAGCGCGCCGCCCGGCATAATCTCCATAATCCGGTTGGCCGTAGTCTCCACAAACTGATGATCATGGGAGGCGAACAGCAGCACACCCGGGAACTTGATCAGCCCGTTGTTCAGCGCTGTAATGGACTCCATATCCAGATGGTTGGTGGGTTCATCCAGAATCAGCACATTGGCGCCGGAAATCATCATCTTGGACAGAAGGCAGCGCACCTTCTCTCCTCCGGAGAGTACCTTTACCTTCTTCACGCCGTCCTCACCGGCAAACAGCATTCTTCCCAGGAAACCGCGAACGTAAGTCACATCCTTGATCTCCGAATACTGGGTCAGCCAGTCGGCGATAGTCAGGTCGTTGTCAAATTCCTGTGTACTGTCCTTTGGAAAATACGCCTGGGAAGTGGTAACGCCCCATTTATAATTGCCGGAATCCGGCTCCAGCTCTCCCATCAGAATCCGGAACAGCGTGGTCTTCGCCAGCTCATTGCCGCCCACAAAAGCTACCTTGTCTTCTCTTCCCAGCGTAAAGGAAATATTGTCAAGAATTTTCACGCCGTCAATGGTCTTGCTGAGGTTTTCCACCATCAGCACTTCGTTTCCGATCTCCCGGTTGGGACGGAAATCAATATACGGATATTTTCTGCTGGAAGGACGGATCTCCTCCAGCTGAATCTTCTCCAGAGCTTTCTTTCTGGAAGTGGCCTGACGGGATTTGGAGGCGTTGGCGCTGAACCGGGAAATAAATTCCTGCAGCTCCTTGATTTTCTCTTCCTTCTTCTTGTTGGCTTCCTTCATCTGTTTTACCAGCAGCTGGCTGGATTCAAACCAGAAATCATAGTTGCCGGCGTACAGCTGAATCTTCCCGTAATCAATATCGGCGATATGAGTACAGACTTTATTAAGGAAATAACGGTCATGGGAAACCACAATCACCGTATTCTCAAAATTGATCAGGAACTCTTCCAGCCATGCGATGGCGTCCAGATCCAGGTGGTTGGTCGGCTCGTCCAGCAGCAGAATGTCCGGATTTCCAAACAGGGCCTGGGCCAGAAGCACCTTAACCTTCTCGCTGCCGTTGAGGTCTGCCATCTGGGAGTAGTGGAGCTCGGTGGGAATTCCAAGACCATTCAGAAGCTGCTCTGCATCGGACTCCGCGTTCCAGCCGTCCATCTCGGCGAATTCGCCCTCCAGCTCACTGGCACGGATGCCGTCCTCCTCCGTGAAATTTTCCTTGGCGTAGATGGCGTCTTTTTCTTTCATGATCTCATACAGCCGGGCATTCCCCATGATCACGGTATCCAGTACATTGTACGCGTCATATTTGAAATGATCCTGCTGCAGGAAGGAAAGACGCTGGCCCGGCGTAATGGTCACATCGCCGCTGGTGGTCTCCAGCTGACCGGAAAGAATCTTCAGGAACGTGGACTTTCCCGCTCCGTTGGCCCCGATTAAGCCGTAGCAGTTTCCTTCCGTAAATTTGATATTTACATCCTCAAAAAGTGCTTTTTTCCCGATTCGTAAAGTAACATTGTTTGCTGCAATCATGCTTTTTCAATCCTCTTCACTTTTTTGCTGAAATTTTCAAAAGTATCCGCTGCTCCGGGCGCACGGTCCGTACCTTCCCGGAGCAATCGTCTACTATTTTACAGGAAAAATGAAAATTTGCAAGAGGGAAAAGGAAAAACCTCTCTATTTTTCCACCGTCACATAAGGCTTCAGATCTCCGAACTGTTTCAGATAGCTGACACTGTCCTCATATCCCAGCGTCTGGAAAATCACCTTCAGCATTCTTCTTGCGCAGCCCTTCAGTTCTTCCAGGCTCAGTCTTCCGTCCGCCAGCGCATCCCTGATATCTTTCGCATCGCCGTCCCATCCCGGCATAATCAGATCATTCCCGGCGTGGATGCATCCCCAGGAACTGCTTCCGCCTGCCGGCGTCGTGGTGGTCCAGTCTGTCATAATAATTCCCTGGAAATCCCACTCTTCCCTGGCCGCGGTGGTACAGGTATCTCTGCAGTTGGCCGCGTGAACGCCGTTGATCAGATTGTAGGAGGTCATGATTGCCATGGGCTGGGAGGATTTAACCGCGATTTCAAAACCTCTCAAATAGATTTCTCTCAGGGTTCTCTCGGAAATCACCGTGTTGGATCCCATCCGGTTATCCTCCTGATTATTGCAGGCAAAATGCTTGATGGTGGTTCCCACGCCGCCCACAGACTGTACGCCCCGTGTCATGGCCGCCGCCATCATGCCGCTCAACAGCGGATCCTCGGAATAGTATTCAAAGTTTCTTCCACACAGGGGATTCCTGTGAATATTCATTCCCGGCGCCAGCCACCAGGCCACGCCGAACTCCTGCATTTCCAGGGCCACCGCATGTCCCACTTCTTCCATCAGATCCACATCCCAGGTCTGAGCCAGCAGCGTTCCCACGGGAATGGCAGTGCAGTACTGATAATAGGTATCCGCATGCTCATGCACCTCTTTTTCCGAGAAAAATCCGCCTTCCAGGGCGCTCAGCAGTCCCTGACTGTAAATGCTTCCGTTCTCGGGATTTACCTGATACTCTTTGGTCAGACGCAGTCCGGCAGGACCGTCCGCCATGGGAATTCCGGGAACATCAAAATCCGCTTCCAGAACGCTGCTGGTTTCTCCCGCCGCGCCCGGCACCATAATTCCCGCAGAGCCCAGAGCATTCTCCTGTCCCTTGCTGATTTCTCCAATCACCATGGCCACCATCTGATCTTCCGTCAGCTGTTCTGTCAGATGACGGGCTTTTTCATCCAGTTCATTTTCCGGAATCCGCGCTCTTGTTACCGGCCGCGCTTTCAGCGCCACGCAGTTCAGCCCCCGCTCCTTCAGTTCCTGATGCCATCCGGCTTCCCAGGCCACGGCCTTTCGGCCGGGTCTGACAATCTCTTTTAATTCTTCCTTCAGCGGGCAGATATGCTTCACGCTTTCAATTTCCGCGGTTTCCTCCACCGAAAGCGCCCCCGTCAGCGTCAGATTCCGGGAAGAATTGCCCGTCCAGATACCGTACAGACCTTTCTCCAGCGTCCAGGCCGATGCCGTTTCATCAAAAGACGCCAGGTTTTTCACCGGAAAGGTGATCTTCATTTCCCGGCTCTCTCCCGGTGCCAGCAGCGGCGTCTTGGCAAACCCGCACAATCTGCGATATTCCTTTGCCATTCCCTCCTGAGGGCAGGAGGCATAAACCTGTGCCACCTCTTTTCCGGGTCTGTCCCCGGTGTTGGTCACTGTCACCGCCACAGTCACGGAGGCATGATCCGTGGTCACTTCCCCGCCATCTACGGTAAACTTCGTATAGGAAAGGCCATATCCAAAAGGAAATACCGGCTCCACGCCAAAACTGTCAAAATAGCGGTATCCCACATAAATGCCTTCCTCATATTTTTCGGTATAAATATTTCCATTATTATGGCTGAAGGTGGCCGCATTGGGGAAATCGCCGTAGCGGACCGCCCAGGTGTCGGTGAGCTTTCCGCTGGGATTTACTTCCCCGGTCAGCACATCTGCCAGAGCGTTTCCCCCTTCCATACCAGGCTGCACCAGACTCAGCAGCGCTTTCACCTTCTCAAAGGCCAGAATCTCCTCCACATCCATCTGCGCGCCCACGTTCAGCACCACCAGAATATGATCCACCAGCCCGGAAAGCGTTTCCAGATCTCTTTTTTCTTCTGCCGTAAGGTAATAATCACCGGCTTTTTCAAATCGGTCCGCGCCCTCTCCCGCGACCCGGCTTACCACATAGATTCCCGTCTCCGCCCCCTGGCAGTCGCTTGCCAGAATCGGACGGCCTGCGGGCATCTCATAAGGATGCGAGGCATAAATCTGGAAAAATTCCGTCCCACTCTTTCCCTCTGCCTCTGCAAAAATGGTATCCCTCCAGTTCTCGCGGGATTTCCGGTAAATAGTTTCAAACTCATCGATCCAGGAGCGGCTGGTGACTGTGAATCCGGCATTGATAAGACCCTGGTAAATACTCACCACTTCCCTTTCATTCACATCTCCGGAACCGGTTCCTCCCTTGATGGTCCGGCCGGCGCCGCTCCCGAAAAGTGCCATGCGGCTTCCCTTCGCAAGCGGCAGCACACCGTCATTTTTCAGCAGTACAATTCCTTCCGCCGCTGCCCTTCTGGCCACCTTCCGGTTTGCCGTTTCTCTGGCAGATACACGCGGATCCATGGTTCCGCTGAATGTTCTGATTCGTCTTTTCATCTTCACTCTTTCTCCTCTCCGCTGTCCGGGCCGATGGTCCACTCAGGGACCTCCCCTATCTCAACGCTTACTGTTCCCTATTATAATCGAATTCCCCGGTCACCGTTAGTCGGTTTCTTGACATTTTTTCTGGCATATCTTGACTTTTTTATACAGGAAACCGCGATAATTCCTTTTCCATGCGTTGGATACTGACCTTTCTGTTTCAGCGGGCCTCGAGGAATCCCTCTCCGGAAAGTTCTCCTGACCGAACCTTTACCCGGACAGTGCCCGGCGCCGTCCCTTTAACGATCACAATGGCGCTTCCCCGGTACAGATGGCATCTGGCCTCCGTAATCTGATCCTCGGTACAGGGATTTCCGCTTCCCATGGAGACAAAGCTTCCGCTTCCCTCCACCTGAACTGTCACCTCACAGGTTTCTTCCACACAGCGAATTCCTGACGCATCCTCCGCAAGAATTCTCAGATATCCCAGATCCCGGCCATCTGCGGCAATCCACTTTTCCTCCGCCACAACGGAAAATTTCACCGTCCTCCCCGCGGTTTTCAGACCGCACCGGCTGATCTCCTTTCCGTCTCTGAGGACCACGGCTTCCAGTTCTCCCGGCTGGTAGGGAATGTCCATCGCCGCTTTCAGTTTTTCAAAGGGTACGCGTCCCAGACTTTCTCCGTTCAGGAAAAATTCGGCTTCATCACCCGCCCCGTATACTTCTGTCCGTACCGGTTTTCCCAGATACTGTTCCTCAAAGGTCCAGCTGTCCATCACATCCGGCCAGTGCCAGCCGCTGCCATGGAACGCCTCCCCATAGTGGCAGGGATGCGTAGTGTAAATTCCGCTGCGGGCGGTATCTCCCCACATGATCTGACGGTACACGGACTGAGGCCGCTGTTCCCCGGTGAGATCAATATCTGACTGCCAGGAACTTCTCCAGGGATACGGCGCCATAAAGGTAAACGGTTCCCGGTCCCTTTCCCAGTAAACCTTTCCGGCTCCCACTTCTCCCAGGTAATCCACCGCTGCCCAGATACAGTCGCCGATTACATAAGGAAGCTTCTTTACCTTTTCCCAGTAATCCCAGGTATTATAAGCGTGGGTCTCCGTCCCCAGCATCACCCGGTCCGGGAATTGCTGATGGGTACTTTCATAGATATCCTTCAGATAATTGTACCCTACAATATCCAAAGGTTCGCAGAACGCCGCCGTAACCTCTCCCCAGCTTTCCTGGCTGGCATTCATATTGATTTCAAAATTTCCTCCGCCGCCTGCGTCATCCACGTCATCATGGAAGGGGTATACGCCGCAGAGAGCGGAAATCACAAACCGGGTAGCATCCAGACTGCGGACTTTATCCGCCAGCCTCCGAGACCAGGCGGCGCCGTTATTGCATCCGTCCCGTTCCGTGATCTCATTTCCAATGGAATAGGTAATGACACTGGGATGATTCCGGTCCCTTTTCACCATACACTCGATATCCCGTTCCCACCAGGCTTCAAAAAACTGATGGTAATCCATGGGAACTTTTCCCAGCCGCCACACGTCAAAAGCCTCATCCATCAGCAGCATCCCCATCTCGTCACACAGCTTCAGGAGCGCCAGCGAAGGCGGATAATGGCTGATTCTGACGGTGTTGTAGCCCGCCCGTTTCAGAATCTCCAGCTTCCGCTTTTCCGCCTTGGGATAGGCACAGGCTCCCAGAAATCCATTGTCATGATGTATGCAGCCGCCTTTCAGATTGAGCCTGCGGCCGTTGAGCCGAAATCCGTTTACGGCGTCCACCTGAATGTTCCGGATTCCGAATGTGTCCCCCGCGGTATCCAGAATACCTTCCCCTTCCTTCAGCAGAATTTCACACCGGTACAGATAGGGATCCTCCAGATCCCACAGACGTGGAGAAGGAAGCGTCAGTTCGAAGCAGACCTTTTCGTCTTCCGGCTTCTCCACTGCCTTTTCTTCCTCTGCCCTGCAGACGCCGTCTCCATCCAGAATCCGACAGCAGGCGGTGACCGGACGAAACGCTCCCGTCCGGGTCATCTGTGCCTCCACCCGCACCAGCGCCCGCTCTTTTTCAGCTGTCGGCGTGGTGATAAAGAAATCCCATGGTTTTACATATACCGGACCTCCCACCCAGAGACACACATCCCGGTACAGACCTCCGCCGCTGTACCAGCGGGAAGAGGGCTGACGGCTCTGGGTAATAATTTTTATCAGATTTTTTCTCTTATCCTTCCAAAGCGCCGGTGTGATATCCACCTGGAAAGGGATATAGCCATTGGGATGGATCAGCAGCAGTTCCTGATTCACCGACACCTCCGCATTCATATAAGCGCCGTCGATATCCAGAAGAATCGTCTTTCCTTCCCACTGAGGAGGCACTTCCAGGATTTTCTTATAGACTCCCTGTCCCTCCCCAAAATAACCGTTTCCCGCAGCTCCCGGCGCGTCTGCCCGTCTGGGCTTGCCGATGATAAAATCATGCGGAAGATCCACCGGATGTCCCGCGGGATGATCGAACACAAAACTCTGCCCTTCGTCACTTTCATAAAAACTCCAGTTTCTGCTGAAATCCACTCTCTGCATATACCTTCTCCTCCATTTTCTTAAGCTTACCACTCCGTCTCCGGAACCTCCTGTGCGGCATTTCTGCTTTTATCCCGTTTCCCTTCTCACTGGAGTATCCGGCCTCTCCATCGTTATCATAACACAAAAAGATTCCCGAAGAAACACCTGCGCTGTTCCTTCGGGAATCTCCTGAAAAATATCGATTGTAAGTACCTGGTCAGTAAACCACTACGGGGAACCCATAGGCCACCACGTCATAAATCTTTGCCACCGCATCCAGAGGCATGTTCACACAGCCATGAGAGCCATTGGTGATATAAATGTTTCCTCCAAAAGCCTTTCTGGAGGCCAGATCATGAAATCCGATGGTAAAATCCTCCGTAAAAGGAATCCAGTAGGTAACATTTTCTATATAAGAGGGTTCTCCATTTTCATCCGGCTTTCCTTTCATGGTATACGGGCTGGTCTTTGATTTTACCTTCCAGACACCGCCCCTGGGCGTCTCCGTGCCTTTATTCACGCATCCGGTGACCACCGGTGACTCCACCACCAGTTCTCCGTCCACATAGCACCAGAGCGTCTGCTGATCGATGGAAAGCTCAATGTAGGAATTTCCGATATCATTGGAATCTCTGCTTTTTGCCGTATCGGTATACGTCACTTCAAAAGCGCCCTGCTGTCCTGCGTTGATGGCCGCCAGAAGATTGGAAGCTGTGGTTTCCACATCCATGGTCCAGCCGTAATCCCCTTTGGACAGTTCCACCGTATTTCCTCCGGTAGTGGTAAAGGTGTGTTTTCCCACCGTATCATATTTGTCCGCCAGGCTCTGCACATAAGCGGTCACCTGTGCCGGATCAATGATATCATTGCCCGACTCATCCTGAATCACCCACTGCATCAGCTGGGCGCGTCCCACCGACTCACTTCTTCCGCTTCCGAAATCCATGGTCAGACTGGCGGAAGTCAGCTGATTCAGCTGGTTGGCCCGATTGTTCAGAGCTTCGTCATCCTGCCGCACCGCCGGCTGCACATAGCATCCGGCCGCATCCAGATCCAGCTGGTCGGCGTCACTGGCTACCGCCTCCCTGACAGCGGCAATCACTGCCTCGCGGTCCAGCTGATTTCCCTCAATTTCCGGAGATACGGAATACCCGTTCTCGTCACTGGTAAGCGCCGCATCCTGCGGAGCCGTTACATTTTCCGCCTGCATGGCATTCAGAGCGTCCACCGCCTGCCCCAGCGCTTCCTCGGAAAGATTCATGGATACTTCCAGATTATGGGAACGGTTGCGGAAAATCTCCCCTGCCCACAGCCAGGCCCCCTGATCCTTCAAAAGCTGCTCTACCTCGCCATTATCCTGATAGGACAGCTGAAGCATATCCGCGGTGAGTGTCTCCTGCTGATCATTTCTTTCCTTCAGCGTCAGCTGATAAGACTGTACCTGACTGCGCAGTTGATCCTTCACTTCCTCTGCCGTCATATAAGAACAGTCGATGCCGTTTATCGTCGTTTCCGAATAGAAATGCCGCTGAAAATACAGCGCCACGGCCACATAAGTTCCAATAATCAGAACTGCCAGTACAGCCAGCAGAACCGATAAAACCACTTTCTTTTTTTTCATCTCATCACCTGCACCCCTTTACTGTCTGTCTCCCCGTTGCCGCTCGCCCGAAACAAGCCTAAGCTTGTTCCGACTCGCTTTCGCTCATTATTCGTGATTTCATCTCAAAGATCATTCGCCGCTCGTCTGGAACAAGCCAAGCTTGTTCCGACTCGCTTTCGCTCATTATATCACGAAATCCGGGAACAGGATTTACAAGAAATCTGTGGATTTCTGTCGCTTTTCGGTGAAAATGCTGACCAACCCCCGGGCGAGAGACAGCGGCTCTTGATTCTCCCTCTGAAACGCTGTATGATGGCAGAAAGAGGAGGCGTATTTATGAACAGAATACTGTTAAGCGCGGACAGCACCTGCGATCTGGGCAGCAGCCTGAAGGAAGCGTATCAGGTGCATTATTATCCGTTTCATATCATTCTGGGCGGCCGGGAGTATCAGGACAATGTGGATATCACGCCACAGGAAATCTTTCAGATTTACAGAGAGAAAAAACTTCTTCCCCGAACCGCCGCCATTAACGTACAGGAATATCTGAATTACTTTACTCCTTTTGTAGAGCAGGGGTACGAGGTGATCCATCTGAATCTGGGCGGCGCGCTCTCCAGCGCTTATCAGAACTGTCTGCTGGCGTCAAAGGAACTGCCCGGCATATATCCGGTGGATTCCTACAATCTTTCCACCGGAATCGGCCTTCTGGTCTGTGATGCCGCCGAGTGGATCCGGGAGGGATTAAAGGCGGAGGAGATTGCAAAGCGGCTGGAAGGCCGGAAAAAGCTGGTTCATTCCAGTTTTATTCTGGATACCCTGAAATTCATGAGCGCCGGCGGACGCTGCAGCAGCATTACGGCTCTGGGAGCCAATCTGCTGAATATCAAGCCCTGTATTCAGGTGGACAATACCTCCGGAGCCATGTATGTCGGGAAAAAATACCGGGGAACCCTGGACAAAGTACTTCCCAGGTATGTGAAGGATACGCTGCGGTCGTACACCCGCCTGAATCTCAAACGGCTGTTCATCACACATTCCGGCATCGGCGACTCCTGCATCCGGCTGGTGAAAACAGCAGTTCAGAGGGAAGCATCCTTTGAAAACATTTATGTGACCCAGGCCAGCTGTACGATTTCCTGTCATTGCGGTCCCAATACGCTCGGTATTCTGTTTGAGACAGAAGCGTAACGGCATTTACAGAAACAGCAGCAGGTTCCCCTGTCCGATATCCGGCAAATCAGAGAAGCCTGCTGCTGTTTCCGTGTTGGAAAACACAAAAAAATTATGGATGTACCAAACAGCCTCTTTTGCGTCAGTCCTTATGTACCGCAATAGCCTCGATTTCAATCAGGCCGCCTTTGGGAAGCTTTGCCACCTCCACGCAGGATCTGGCAGGCGCGGAATCTTTAAAATACTGCGCGTAAATTTCATTTACCGCCGCGAAATCGTCCATGTTATCCAGGAATACCATGGTGCGCACCACATCTTCATAACCCAGGCCGGCAGCTTCAAGAACAGCGCCCAGATTCTTCAGTGCCTGGTGCGTCTGCGCCTCAATTCCCTCCGGCAGTGTACCGTCTTTGGGATCCAGTCCCAGCTGACCGGAAGTAAACACCATGTTTCCGGCCTGTACAGCATGGACATACGGTCCCACTGCAGCCGGCGCCTTGTCTGCATGAATTGTTTTCTTCATTTTGTTTATCCTCCATTTCCCGGCAGTGCCTCTGCCGTTACCTTTCCTATTATAAGCGATATGCAGGGCATATTCCAAGTTTTTGCATAAAAAAATTTAAAAATTCCTAAGAATCCTGTGGTTGACGCTTCTCCTCTTCCTATCTATAATGAAAACAGACAACGAAAAAAGGGGGAATCACCATATGTTTTGTCCTAATTGCGGAAATCAGCTTCCGGAGGGAAGCCTTTCCTGCCCCGCCTGCGGCGCACAACTGTCTCAGGAGTATCGCACAGAAGGGGCTGGCACAAATCAACAGACCGGTTTTCAAAACAGTGAAACCGACAGTCAGCAGAATTCCTGGGAGCAGACGCATAGCGGCCCGAACCCTTCCTGGAATCAGGGAGCCCAGGAGCAGCAAAACTGGCGGCAGGCACAGCAGACTTCTTTTCAGCAGCCCCGTACACGTCTGGGAATTACCGTGGGGATGTTGGGAGCTGTCATCTATTTTTCCGCGCTGATCAGTCCGGTGGTGCTGGGGCTTCTGGCCATCTATGTACTGTTTCTGGAGGAAAATCGGTGGCTGAAAGCCACTGCCATCAAATCTGTGGTCTGCTATCTGGGATTCTTTGTAGTCTTCCAGATCATCAGCGGCATCGATTACTTTCTGAGTATCATCAACCGGATGATGGCTGTAATACACTGGTATCCGAACCTGGCATTTCCCGGAAGCATCACCGATGCTCTGTCCATCTGCAGGATTGTCTTTTTCCTGGTGGTGGCATTCAGCGCACTGAAGATGCGGGGACTGCGGATAGACCGGATCGATGAATTTGTTGAAACACATATGTAGAACCGAAAGGAACATCTATGCTGCACTTTGAATGTGATTATCTGGAGGGAGCGCACCCGGCAGTGCTGGAGGCGCTCCTTCAAACCAATATGGAAAAAATGCCGGGATACGGCAATGACGCCTCCTGCAGCCGGGCGAAAGAAAAGATCCGTCGTCTCTGCGATGCCGACCAGGCGGATATTCATTTTCTGTCCGGCGGAACGCAGACCAATGCCGTGGTCATACAGGCGCTGCTGAAGCCTTGGGAGGGCGTCCTGTGTGCTTCTTGCGGTCATATCAATACGCATGAAGCCGGGGCTGTGGAAGCCGGAGGGCATAAGGTACTGCCGCTTCCGCACACCTTTGGAAAACTGAATCCGGAAGATGCCGAACAGTATCTGAAATCCTTTTTTCAGGACGAAAACCGTTCCCACATGGTACATCCCGGGATGATTTATCTGACACACCCCACGGAGTTTGGAGCGCTGTACACCGCAAACGAACTGATCCGGTTTTCTGAAATCTGCCGCAGATATCATCTGTTTCTGTATCTGGACGGAGCCCGGCTGGGATACGGCCTGGCATCCCCTGAGACCGACGTAACCCTTCCGCTGCTGGCCCGTACCTGTGACGCCTTCTATATCGGAGGCACGAAGGTGGGCGCACTGCTGGGCGAAGCGGTAGTATTTCCCGATCCCATGCTGGCTCCCCATTTTTTTACCTTTGTAAAGCAGCAGGGAGCGCTGCTGGCCAAAGGGCGGATACTGGGTATCCAGTTTGACACACTGTTCACCGACGATCTGTATTTTCGTATTTCCCGTTCGGCGATCCGGATGGCCGAACGTCTGAAAGAGGGCCTGCGCCAAAAGGGATACCGTTTCTACTACGCCTCTCCCACCAATCAGCAATTCCTGATCGTGGAAAATAACCGGCTGAAAGAACTGGGGGAAACAGTTTCCTACAGCTACTGGGAACCCTTCGATGATGAACATACCATCATCCGGCTGGCTACCAGCTGGGCTACCTCCGAAAAAGAAGTAGAGCAGCTGCTGGAGCTTCTGTGACACCGTTCACGGCATCGTTGTCCTCCGGGCTTATCGTAGAAAAAAGCAGGAGCTTCTGTACCATATCGACAGATGCTTCTGCTTTTTTCTATGTATCTGCGGATTTTCTCCGGGACAGATTAGATTCCCAGCGCCGCTCTCTTCTCCTCAATTCTGGCGATCATGGCATCACCCAGCTTGTCAATATCTTTTTCAACGGTGTAGGCAGCCTCCACCCAGTCACGAATTCCTTCGGTCAGCCAGTACGTCATCTCACTGGATCCGCTTACCTGGGGATCCACACCCAGGAACGTGTCGATACCGGTGGCCACCACATAGTTTCCGATGGAAATGGCCTTCTCAGACATCCACTCCGGCGCACAGCCCACCAGCGGAAGCTGGGAAATATTCAGACCGGAATCTTTGGAAAGCTCGGACGCCAGTACCATCATCCGGCTGATGTCCACACAGGAGCCCATGTGCAGAACCGGCGGGATATCAGCCAGTTCACAGACTCTTTTAAGGCCTGCGCCGCACAGATCCTTTGCTCTTTTATCCATCAGTCCGGCACGGGCTGCCGCCTGGGCGGAACATCCGGAAAGAATCACGATGATATCGTTGGCAATCAGCTTTTTCATCAGCTCGATGTGGCCGTAATCCGGACGGATTCTGGGGTTGTTGCAGCCAACCATGGCCACTGCGCCCCGGATCACACCGGAAGTAATGCATTCAATCAGCGGTTTTGTGGTTCCGGTCACATCCACCTGACTGTTGGTCACACCGTCCAGGACCTTCACAATGGCCTCGGTGGAGAATCCCACGGTGGCTTTCTGTTTCATCTGAGGGATGTATACCAGTTTTTTCTTTCTGTTCACAAAGTTTTCCACCGCCGTGCGGACGATCTTTTTGGCATTCTCCCCTGCCGTCTCGGCATTGAAACGGATAAAGTCGGAATCCGGCATCTGGGCGATGGGGGAAGTGGTGATGAACTTTGTATGGAAGCACTTGGACAGCGGTCCCAATGCCGGGAAAATGCACTGCACATCCACCACGATGGCCTCACAGGCTCCCGTCAGCACCACGTTCTCCTGCTGCAGAAAATTTCCGGCCATGGGCACGCCTCTTCGCATGGCAACCTCATTGGAGGTACAGCAGACGCCGGCCACGTTGATGCCGTTGGCCCCCAGGGATTTTGCCAGGGCAATCATCTCCGGATCCTCCGCATATTCACAGATCATCTCGGAAAGGCTGGGATCATGGCCGTGTACGATGATATTGACCATATCCTCCTTCATAACGCCCAGATTGGCCTCGGTATCCACCGGCTTCGGGGTTCCGAACATTACATCGGAAAATTCCGTTCCGCACATGGAACCGCCCCATCCGTCGGACATACCGGAACGGAGAGACTGACGCACCAGCGCCTCTGCCTTACAGGAATTTCCCATATGGGTCATATGCATGGCGGTGGAAACCTCCCGGTCGATGGCCCGGGGCTCAATTTCCGCGTCATGCCACAGTTTCTGTGTATGCTCCGGCGCTCTCTTCAGCCACCGCTGTACGCCGAAGGGTTTTCCGTATTCCAGCAGGGCCAGCTCGGACATCTCATGGGCCAGATCATAGATATCCCTGCCTTCCGTCTCCACACCCCACTCTTTGGCGATGCGGATCAGCTTCTCAGGATCTTTCACCTTATAATTTCCGTCCGGAGCCACCGTATGCAGCGTATGGCAGATCTCTCTTCCGTGATCGGAATGGGTAGCCGCTCCGCCAGCCACAAACCGCAGAAAGTTGCGGCCCGCGATTCCATGGGCGTCACAGCCGCAGATGCCTCTGGGCGCCTTGGGAGTGATCCGGCAGGGGCCCATGGAACAGATCCGGCAGCAGATACCCTGTTCCCCGAATTTACAGTGGGGTGTCTGGTTTTTCACACGCAGCTGCCAGGCATCCGCCCCCACTTTTTTTCCGGTTTCCAGCAGGCGCTCGGTGGCCGCTTCAAATTCTTCCACACTTGTCAGTTTGAATTCACTCATGTTATCCTCCTATTTTTATGTATCAGTGATTTTGTCTATATTATAACAATCTGTCCGGACATTTCCCATCAACGCTTTATTGACCGCTGTCAACAATTTATTGAATAGAAGGATAATAAAAAAGGAACACCTCCTGTTCCCGCAGGCCGCATTCCTTTTTTATTATAATAAGTGAATTCGATTCTATTGTATCACCGGAATTCTTTTCTGATAATAAACAGAGTGTTGAATGGTCTCAACAAAATTGTGAGACATATCACCGGCGGATTTTCCCTTCTCCGATTTCCTTCATCCAGCGGGTTACATGGCGGTGAAACAGCATCACATCCGGATTTGGCAGTTCTCCTTCCCGGGTGAGCATCCAGGTCTCCCAGTAGAAAGGTCCTTCTTCAAAGGGAATCATTACCGTATCGCTCTGTCCCATATCATCAAAGATAACATCCACGGTCACGGAAATCCCTTTGTTTTTCTGGACCATCCGGTGGCAGAGGCTGAATCCGCTGGTCTCAAAGGCAATGTCCGGCTCAAATCCCGCCTGACGGCATTTTTCCAGGATCAGCTGATGGATATGAAATTCACTGCTCTCGATGTACAGCCGCTCTCCCTTCAGATCCTGAATGGACACGAAGGTTCTCTCTGCCAGCGGATGATCCCGGTTTACCAGCAGCTTGATCTCATATTTTTCCATGAAGGTCCGCTGCATATGGGACTGGCTGCCCGGTCCCACCAGAAAGGCCACGTTGCCCTCTCCCTCCTGGAACATCCGCTCCACCTGCCGGTCCGGATACTCCCGGTAGTGCAGCTGAATCTCCGGGTACTGTCTCCGGAAATACTCCAGACACTCCGGCGTCACCAGCCGAAGAATTCCATAGGCGGATAAGAGATCAATCTCGTGATTTTTCCGCTGCTCGATACAGCGGATCTCGCTGCAGATCCCCTGGTAGGAATCCAGCAGCGCCGGCAGCTGCCCGTACAGGTAACTGCCGGATTCCGTCAGCTGGATCCCCGCGCCGGTACGCACAAACAGTACGGCGTCCAGTTCATTTTCCACATTTTTCATGATCCGGCTGAGACCCTGGGGCGTCATGTACAGCAGGTGAGCGGCTTTGGTGATGCTTTTCTGCTGGCAGACGATGCGGAAATATTCCAGATCTTTGATGTTCATCTTCTCACCTCTGCTTAAGATCAGACTTTCGGGCTTTTTGTATTTAAACCCGCGTAACCAGATATTTTTCCGCGTCTTCCCGCGTCAGCCCGAACCGCTTCCGGATACGCTCGATAATCTGTGAATCTTCATAGCCTTCTTCACGGAGTATTTCCACTGCGCCCTCGATGCCCTTTTCAACACCCGTCTCAAAGCCCTCATTCTATATTCCCTGACTCAGATTACACAATGCCTCCACTTCCAGTTCCCTGGCATCTCCCAGATTGATAATCAGAATCTCCATCCGATCGGAGTTCTTTCCGGAAGGGTATTTTAGAAATACTTTTCTCCTTCCATAAGGATATCATATCGGGAAAAAAGGTACAAGAATATTGTAATGTTCTCGTTTTATAAGATTGTTAATGCTCTCCTGGGTTGTCATGATCTCGCCCTGTCATGCTGTCATGAGATTGCCAGGATATCTGTCATGGAATGTTCCCTTTGATGGGGCGGATAACCGCCCCATCACGGAAGGAATTAGTTCATAC
>DVIN01000065.1 GCA_018711275.1 Candidatus Pullilachnospira intestinigallinarum | reverse complement strand
AAGTTTCACATGGCATTTGGGGGATAGCCTTCCCCCAACTCTTCCCCCAAAAATCCCCCAAATTTAAGCGTAAAAAGCGATAATTTATGATACTTTACGGATTTTGCTCCGGAACGCAAAAAAGCCCTTGAAAATGCCCGTTTTACGGGATTTTCAAGGGCTTTACGCACCTTTGGTTTTAGGAATTTACATTCCCATCTGTTTTGCAACCTCAGCCGCAAAATCCTCTTCCTTCTTCTCGATACCCTCTCCGGTCTCGAAACGAACGAAGCCTTTGATAGTCACTTTCGCGCCGTTGGCCTTGGCAACCTCTTCCACATATTTTCCAACCGGCTGTTTTCCATCTTCTGCCTTTACATATACCTGATCCAGCAGGCAGATTTCTTTCAGCTCTTTGTTGATACGTCCCATAACCATGCCGTTGATGATCTTCTCATTGGCATCCGGTTTCTCGTTCTTAGCCTGAACGGTCAGAATCTCTTTTTCATGCTCGATGTAGGCAGCATCCACCTCATCTCTGCTGGTGTACTGCGGTTTCAGAGCAGCAACCTGCATGGCAACATTCTTTGCCATCTCTCTGATTGCGTCGTTTACCAAATCGGTCTCCACATCAACCAGAACACCGATCTTTCCGCCCATATGTGTGTAAGAAGCAACGAAACCGTTGGCCTCCTCCACCTGCTGGAAGCGGCGGATCTTCATGTTCTCGCCGATTACCGCGATCTGTCCGGCCAGAGCCTCGTTCACGGTCTTGCTGGTATCAAACTTCCAGGGCTCAGCCAGGAAAGCGTCCACATCTGTGGCAGTTGTCTCCAGAGCCTGCTCTGCAACCTGCGCCACATATCCCTGGAACTTCTCGTTCTTGGCAACGAAATCTGTCTCCGCGTTTACTTCAACAGCCACTGCCTTCTTGCTGTCGTCGGTAACCTTCAGCATAACGATACCCTCTGCTGCGATTCTTCCGGCCTTCTTCTGTGCGGTAGCCAGTCCCTTCTCTCTCAGGAACTCCATGGCCTTGTCCATATCGCCTTCTGTAGCTGTAAGAGCCTTCTTACAATCCATCATTCCGGCGCCGCTAATCTCTCTTAACTCTTTTACCATTGCTGCTGTAATAGCCATCTTCATTTCCTCCGATCAATTTGTCCGCAGATTACTCTTCCTCTGCAGTCTCCTCAACAGCTTCCTCAGCGAATTCCTCTTCGCCGGTTGCGCCCTGGTTTGCCTCCACTACGGCGTCAGCCATCTTGGAAACGATCAGTTTTACCGCACGAATCGCATCGTCGTTACCCGGAATCACATAGTCCAGTTCCTCCGGATCGCAGTTGGTATCGCAGATACCGATCAGCGGAATACCCAGTGCGTGAGCCTCCTGAACACAGATTCTCTCCTTCTTGGGATCTACTACGAAGATTGCATCCGGAAGTCTCTTCATCTCTTTGATTCCGCCCAGGTTCTTCTGCAGCTTGGACATCTCTTTTCTCAGTGCGATAACTTCCTTCTTCGGCAGAACGTCAAAAGTTCCGTCCTCTTCCATAGCCTCGATCTCTTTCAGTCTCTCGATTCTGCTGCGGATCGTCTTGAAGTTTGTCAGCATACCGCCCAGCCATCTCTCGTTTACATAGAACATGCCGCAGCGCTCAGCCTCAGTCTTGATGGCATCCTGCGCCTGTTTCTTTGTTCCAACGAACAGAATGGTTCCGCCGTCTGCTGCGATATCGGAAACAGCCTTGTAGGCATCGTCCACCATGCCAACGGACTTCTGCAGATCAATGATGTAGATTCCGTTTCTCTCGGTGTAGATGTACTCCGCCATTTTGGGGTTCCATCTTCTTGTCTGGTGTCCGAAATGCACACCTGCTTCCAGTAACTGTTTCATTGAAAGTACGCTCATTTTTTTATCTCCTTTTTGGTTTTACTCTTCCCTGTACTTCATATTCCTGAAGACCTGATTGCCAGGCACCCTTCCGGGAATCGGCACAGGTGTTTTTTGCGACCTTCTGATTATAGCATAAAGGAAATGACGATACAAGCACTTTTTCGTTAATTTCTATTTCAGAATGATATGGTTCGCCAACACCTGATTGTCCGTATACCGGTCATGCATTACCTTTTCGTTAAAAAACCGCACGCTGCCGTCTTTCAGTGTCAGATCACAGGCCGCAGAGGCGGCAATTTTCTGTACGCCGTTGATCTTTTCCAGATTTTCTTTTTTTACCGTCACATTATCCGTCAGCGCTTCGATATCCGCCAGAATATACCGCAGCACCGTTCCTTCTTCTTCCACCTGATAGGCTCCGGCGGGAATCCGGGAAACTGTCACTGCTTTTTCCAGATATTCCCCTTTCTGATCTTCTTCCGTCAGTTCCACAAAGCATCGGTAGGTATGGGCCTCTCCATTCACATCCTTTCCGCTGATTTGGAAAAAGAAGGTGGGGTTTCCATGCGCCCAGTTTACATCCGCTGCCCGGATCCGTTTCCATATGGTAACTGCCCGCACCGGATAGTTGGGGACGTCCATGGTAACCGTCGTCAGTCCCGGCCTGCTGATCTGGATTTCCCTGCGGAAAGGACACCGGTACCCCTCCGGCATCTTCGTCTCCTCCACCAGAAATTTTCCCTGATTATCTTCTGTTCTGGTCAGAGGATCCGCCGTCACATACCGTTTGCTTTCCCGGTCATAAGTCAGCGTCTGAAGCGGTTGCTGCCTGTACCCTCCCTCCGACTGACTCCATTCAAACACGCCAATCCCGGCATTTTCCAGTATCCGGCCATCCACAGCATCATATTTTTTTACTTCCAGCCGGGCCTGGGGAATCAGTTTTTCATCCCGGAATACTGTCCCGTCCGGCACTCCGTCAAAGGCGACTCCTGCCGCTGTCATATGCAGCTGTCTGCCGCCGTAAGTTTCATAATCCGACTGATCCGTGCTGTTTTCCGGCACATAACGGCTGCTGTATCCATCCGGCGCCTTTTCCTCCTTTACCAGAAACCACCCGCCCGTTGTCTGCGTATAATCAATTCCTTTGCAGGTATAAGTACCATCCTTATTGTCTGTAAAAGTCTTCAGTTTCTTTCCGTACCTGCTCCCGTCGTAGGCCCACAGAGAAAATACCGCGCCCGAAAGGGCTGTTCCATCATCGGCGTCCTGTTTCCGGATGGTAAGTTCTCTGGTAACTTTTGGAATATTCAACTGAGCGGAGGCGCTGTACGTTGCATCTCCCCCTGCCTGCGACCAGGTGAGAAAACATACGTCCTGAATTCCGTTCCCGTGCCGGTAAATGCCTCCGCCCCAGTATCTGGGAATCCGCATGGTCACCTTCACCGGTATGGATTTTCCTGTCAGCTGCCAGTTTTCAAACTGTTCCTTTCCGATCTGCAGCCGAAAATCCGAATACGTCTTCTCATCACTTTTGCTGACAGTCACCTGTTCCGGGACCTCAATTCTGTAATCCGTGATCTGCTCCCGGTAGTCATACCCGTAATAACTTTTGAAATCGGCCTGGAAAGCGCCGCCCGAAATATACGTTCCGTCCGCTAAAGACCAGCTGTCCTGATATCCGCCGACAGAAAAAGTTCCCTGCCCCATGTCAATCCAGCCGTCGCTGGTAAATCCGCCGTAATTTCCCTGAACGTTTGCGTCATTTACCATCTTCTGAATCCGGTCATAGGCCAGCGCTTTTTCCGCGTCATTGGCCGCACTTCCCGGATGATCCAGCGACTTTCTGAGCGCTCCCAGAGTAAACTCGTCATTCAGAATATGAATAGCCATCTGGGTGACAAAATAATCCATCTGCCAGTCTCCTGTGGAATAGCCCGCGTACCGGCAGGTCTGCCCGTAATAAACCGCGCCGTAATACAGCGCGTAAGCGACTTTTCGATTGGTAAATCCCACAAAAGTCATCAGCTGCCCTTCGGGGCTGCTCTTGTCAAATTCCAGACAGTATACATATCTCCAGTTTCCTCTTCCGTCCGGATTTTTATCATCGCCCACAATATATTTCAGACCCATACCCAGCTGCGGACAGCTGCTGTCTCCGGGATTCGTCTTATCCCAGCAGAATTTGTCGTACCGTTCATTATTGACGTTTAAATTGGAACTGTTATTCAAGGAAAACGTACTGATGCCTCCCTGGGAAGGATTGATGGTAAAGGACCCCTCCCCGTCCGCCCGCACCGTCTGAGGGTCTGCCGCTCCGCTGCCGCACAGCAGTGCCAGCACTGCCAGCAGGACGCAGAGTATTCTCTTACATATTTTCACCTGTCATCACCTGCTTTCTTTTTCCGGCCAGATGCCGGATCACGGAAACCGTCCAGAACAAAGCCAAAATTCCGATGGCTGTCATCCGGTAACGCTGAAGGGCAGCAGCCAGATAGCCCGCCAGCGGGATGGCAAATACCATGGTCCCGCGGTATCTGTCAAAAGAGATCGTCCCCGGATCCTCTGTGGAATTGGCGTCGCCCTTGGTCACAAAGCTGCTTTCTTTTTCATCCGTCCGGACTACCCGGTGCAGTACCGTCATGGTCTCTCCCGCCTGATAAACGATAATGTCTCCTTCCCGGACGGCACCGGCATCCCGGGAAGGCTTGATATATGCCAGACTTCCCACCGGCACCGCCGGTTCCATGGAACCGCTGACCACGATCCGCGGTCTCAGTCCCAGGAGCAGCGGTCCCGCCAGAGCCAGCGCCAGCAATGTCATCAGGACTAAAACCATTCTTTTTGCTGTTTCAGCCGCCTTTTTTCCCATCGTTTCCTCCCTTTTTTCTCACCCTGAGCCAGATACCTGCGGCAAGAATCACTGCCGCGCCTGCTTCCGCTGCCGCCAGTGCCAGAATCGGTCCCGAGGCATCCCCGGTTTTGGGGGCATCCGCATTCTTTACCGTTTCTTCATCTGCGCACAGTTCAAACAATGCCTCCCCGGTTCTGGCCGAATACTGATTTCCCAATTCCTCCGGCAGCTTCAGGCTGACGGTAAGCTGTCCGGTCTCTCCCGGTGAGAGTCTGCAGATCTGCCGGTATTCCTCCCACTGGGAATCTGTCAGTTTCCCTTCCCAGTGTATTTTTTCCTGTCCCGCCTGCGTCACTGTCACCGCCAGCTCCATCTGGTCCATCCACTCCTCCTTTTTTTCTGTTTCCACCCGGAAATACAGACTTCTGGCGTCTCCGGTACGGTTTTCCAGCTGCACCTGGCGTTCCTTTTCATCTCCGGGAAGGAAGGATCCGAAATCACCGATAAAATCTTCCGGAACCGCCAGAAGCTGTCTGGCGGTTTCATCCACCAGTACCGCCGTCATCTCTGACTGCTCCTCTCCACCAAGAACCGGTTCTTCCATCCGGGCCGTCTCAATGGGCACCGTCCTGCCTCCCGTCTCCCATGGGCTTTCATCCTCAAAGTCCGGTTCCATATGGACCGCCTGCACGGCGTCCACCTGAACCCGCACCTCCCAGTCATTTTCTGTTTCTCCTGCCTGCTCCCAGTCGCCGGGAATCCGGATTCCCTGGAATAGTTCCGTACTTTCACCGCTTTTCAGAATCTTTTTGTAATAATAGTAATCCCCCCGCCGTACCCAATCCTCTGAAATTCCATACAGATCCGCCGCATCCAGCGTCCGTCCGCTTTCTTCTCCACCCGTAAATTCCACCAGCGCCCGCACATAACAGTCTGCCGCCGCATTGCTGATTCTTGGGATCTTCGAAACTGTCATCCCCGGCATGACCGCCATGCCGTCCTTCCAGGCAGAGGTTCCATCCGTATCCCTGCTCAGTTCCTCCAGCAAAATGTCCACCTTCCCTGTGGTCAGTATCTCCATCGTGGATACCTGGGAAAATGCCGCGGCAGCCGCTGTGGTGAACAAAAATGCCGTCACCCCTGCCAGAACCGCCTTTCTCCTCTTCACGGATTCTCCACCTCCTCCTTCACTTGGTCAGACGGGCAAATGCCTCCAGCGGTTTTTCTCCCGCCAGCGCCTGTACCGTCTCCACATAAACCGCCAGATCAAACTCCTTTTCCTCCTGACTGACCGTTCCTTCTACCGTCAGGGAAGAAAGCAGTTCCTCCGTCTCCTCCTGCGGCCCCAGTATCTTCTGATAATAATAATATCCATCTTCTTCCAGCCGCCACGTTTCCGTGTTCAGATGCGTCCGGACAGCATTCTGAGCCTCTCCGTTTCCAAATACCAGCTTTGCTCTGGCGAAACAGTCCACCGGACCGGTATTCACAAAAGTGACCTTCTTGGTGATCTCCTTATCCTCCGGTACGGGATCCGGAAATTCCTCCCGGATCTCCACATCGTTATATCCCACGCCAAACCGGTTGGCGATCCGGTCGCTGCCGGTCAGATAGGAAAAAACGCCGGCAGCGGACCACAGGGAGATCATCAGGGCCAGGGTCGGAATCCATCCGCTGATTTTTTTCTTCATATCTCCGGATCACCTCCTGTTTACTGATACGTCTCCGGAAGCTCCTTCTGATTGGAAAGAATACTCCACACCTGCGCAGGCGTTTCTTTTCCTCCGTTGAGATCCGTGGTCTGTATGCCATAGGCGCTGATTTCCAGATCAAAAGCCGCATTCTCCAGTCCCTGGCCTTCCACCGCATTGACAAAAGTAACGCTTTCAAAAAGCGGCTGCGTCGTCTCACCGGGCTTTACCACCGTACAGTTTTCCCCCAGCGGCGCATAGGCGTACAGATATTTGCGCGCCGTCACCGCGTTATCCTCTCCGGTCACCTCGCACATTCCCAGGCTGGTCCAGGCATTTCCCGGTCTCCAGGAAAACAGATCGGTAACGGCCTGAGGATTTTTCGTACCGTCTGTGTTGGCGGTGACGATATTCCTGCAGGGTACCTGAACCACAGCAAAAACGAAAGCGTCATTGGTACCCGTGTTGGTGATCTGCGGATCCTTGGTCACCGTCTGCACCGGAACCAGATCCTCCGCCTCGTCCGGCACTCCGTCTTCATCCTCATCCGGCTTTTTCTCCCACTCCGGCTCCTCCAGCTCAATCTCCACGCTTCCCACGGTAAAATGATTTACCTTCTCCTCCGTGTCCGTAAAATACGCCATAATTCCTCCCGCTGTCATCACTGCCGCCAGTACCACCGCCGCCGTGCTTCCTATCCAGATTTTTTTATTTTTCATGATCGTTCCTCCCAAACAGATTTATGATCAAATTTGCACTTTCCCCTTCGCGGGCAGATTATCAGAAATGCGCGCACTTTTCCCTCTGCCATCCTGCCGTTACCATTCCGGGCAGGCTGCTTTCCGGGCACAACAAAAACACCTCTTGGCCTCTGTTCAGTTAAATTTGTTGGAAAATATCGGGGAGAATTCCCCTGAGATTTTGAAATAGAAATTTGATGAATTCATCATATAACAAGAGACAGGTTCTTGTCAACACAAAACCTGTCTCTTTATTTTTCTTTAATGATTTACTGTTTTTCCGACTTTTTTCGACGGCTGGCAAAAATCCAGTAGGCCGGAATCACCGCCAGAAGGATTTCCGCCAGCAGCTTTACCGGTACCAGCTGCGGGTGACTTTCCAGAAGTCCCCGTATCCAGCCGCTGCCAAAAAGGCTCCAGAGATTCGCGGCCACATGGCCGGCGACAGCAGCTCCCAGAGTCCCCGTACGGTAATACATCAGCGCGAACAGACTTCCCGTCAACAGCGCGTAAATAAACTGAACCACATTTCCGTGATAAAGTCCGAAAATTACAGAAGAAAGCAGCACCGCCAGCCAGGGGGCCATCCAGTCCCGCAGACGCCGGTAAACCATTCCCCGAAAAACCAGTTCCTCAGCTATGGGAGCCAGAATTCCCACGGAAGCCATCAAAAGCCAGACCGGCTGTCCGGTCATTGCTGTGGCCGCCTGATCATAACCCGGAAACAGACTGCGCAGCCGGGTCAGCCAGATCAGATCATTAAAAAACTGACTGCCGGAAATTCCCAGAACAATCACGGAAAACCACATCACCGGAGGAGCCCATACCCGGTCCGCTCCCCGCTTTTTCGGTACTCCTGCCCTTCTGTCAAACTGATCCTTCCGGTAAATCAGGAACATCACCAGTCCGCCCAGCAGAGAAGTAAACAGAATCTGATAAAGGTTATGCTCCTGCACCAGACGGGCCGTTCTCCGGGGATTATCCGTTCTTCCGGCTATCCGGTCTTCCAGCAGGAAGACCGCCACCATTGCGCACACCACAAGCACGCTGATTCCATAATACAACAACACCGGATAGACTGCTCTCCACAGCTGAAACAGCGGACGTATCTGGGTTTCTCCGTCCGCGTCGGCCGCCATCTGCCTGTTCTGCCGGGACGTTTCATTTTCCCCGGATACCGGCCGGACATCCTCCCGGGTTCCTTCTTCCCGCTGGTGCTCGCGCCGGTGTCTCCGGCTGTGGCGTCTTTTTTTGGATACCCGCACAGACTCCACATGCTCCGTGGTTTCCTCATCATTGGGACTGGCCAGGATTCCCAGATCCTCCACCGTTTCCGCGATGTAGACCGCACCGGCCTGCTCCAGCTCCTCCCTGGTTCCATAACCGTAGGTCACGCCAATGCACTGGATTCCGCACTCTCTGGCTCCTTCCACATCGTGCCTGCGGTCGCCCACCATCAGTACGCCATCCCGCTGCCAGTCCAGATCCAGCCGGCGAAGGGCTTCCTCTATGACCTCCGCCTTGCGGGTACGCCGTCCGTCCAGTTCACTTCCCACAATCACCCGGAAAAATCCGTCCACCTGAAAATATTCCAGAATTTTCCGAACGTATACTTCCGGTTTGGAAGAGGCCACTCCCAGAATCTTGTCGTTGACTTTCAGGAGTTCCAGCAGTTCCCGGATCTTGGGATACAGTCTGTTTTCATATATTCCTGTGGTGTTGTAGCGCTCCCGGTAATATTCCACCGCCTTCCGGGCGTCCTCCTGTGAAAGACCCCCGAACTCCATAAAGGATTCCAGAAGCGGCGGACCAACAAAGCAGCGCAGCTTCTCCAGATCCTGTTCCTCTATCCCGAAGCGGGAAAGCGCATACTGTACACATTTCGTAATGCCCTCACCGGATTCCGTCAGTGTCCCGTCAAGGTCAAATAAAATAATCTGAGACATTCCCTAACTCTCTTTCCGCAGCAGTATCGCTTTTCGCCTTCTCTGCCGCCTCTTTCTGCCGCCCGTTCTACTGTGCAAAGTAACTGTCAATGCCGTCGGCAATTCCCTGCACCATCAGCGCCTGATATTCTTCTGTCTGCATCCTGGCATCCTCATCCGGATTGGTCATATAGCCCATCTCCACCAGGGTGGCCGGTATGGTACACCAGTTCAGGCCGCTCATCTCATCCGTCTGATACACGCCCTGATTATTGGCCCCCGTGGCCGCACAGAAAGAATCGATCACCAGCTGCGACAGTTTCTGACATTCCTGAACCACCTGGCTGTCCACATAGGGGTTGGAGCTGCTTGGCGCCATCGTCAGCGCCCCTGACACAGAAGAATCCTCCGATCCGTTGGCGTGGATCCTCACAAGAATGTCCGCCCCCGACTGTGAGGCCAGCTGCGCCCGCTCGGCATTGCTGACATTGACTTCATTGTCTTCGCGGATCATGTAAGTGGAGTATCCTCTTTTCTGCAGCTCATCCCGAAGTTTTATCGCCACTGTAAGATTCAGCTGATATTCCGGTACTTTGGAGACGCATCCGCTGGTTCCGGAAGCCACCCTGGCCTTTGTCTGGGAAGCGCCGGGTCCTATGGGCTCCTGCGTGCTGTCTCCCTGGGCCTGATGGCCCGCATCGATAGCCACCATTTTCCCATCGCCCACCGGAGTCTCCGGCTGCAGACTGGCTCCCTCCTGCCGGGCCGTATTGGTCATTTTCCTGAGATCCTGCGTATTCAGTATCAGCACCTGTGCCTCCCCGTCTGCGCCCACCGCGGTGGATTCGCTTCTCAGCGCGGTGAAAAAGTTCCAGTAATCCGCCGAATCCCGTTTCAGGTGCAGCAGCACCTCCGCCACATCCTCGGCGCTGTAGGCTGCCAGACTCCCGTCCGCCGCCGTATAGCGGAGGATAGCCGTCATGGCATTCACATCATTCTCCTCAATGGCAGTCCGCAGGTTTTCGATCAGCTGTTCCCGGATCACCTCCGGATCCGAAGGATCCGGCGTCGGATCGGGTGTGGGCGTCTGGGTGGGCGCCTCCGTCGCCTCCGTCTCTTCCCTGGCTTCCTGCCGTGCCTTTTCTTCCATCTGATCCCGGAATCTTCCATACTGTATGATGGCCAGAATTCCCAGGGCCAGCACAAGGATCACGATAATAAAAATCAGCAGGTTGATCCCTGTCTTTGATGATTTTTTCATAGGTCCTCCCGTTTTTCGGACAGCGGCGGCTCATGCCGCCGGGACTTTGTCCTTACATTTTCTCCGGCGCAGAGAATCCCAGTACATCAATGCAGGTTTCCAGCACGTCACGCACGAGAATCAGAAGAGCGATCAGGGAACGTTTTCTCTCCGGATCCTCCTCTCCGAGAATCCTCGTCTCATGGTAAAATCTGTTGAAGGCGTTGGCCAGCTCATAAATATAGGAACAGATCTTATGGGGAGCCTTCTCCTCAAAAGCATTTTCAATTACCCCGTTGAATCTGGCGGCCTCCAGCATCAGTGCCTTCTCACTGTCCCCCGCAAAAGGCAGTATGTTCAGTCCTTCCAGACGGTTGCCCTCTTCCCGGTATTTTGCCAGAATGGACTTGATACGCACCGTGGTGTACAGGATATAAGGGCCTGTATTTCCCTCGAAAGAAGTGAAACGGTCCATATCAAATACATAATCTTTGGATGCCTGATTGGAGAGGTCTCCGTACTTGATGGCAGACAGTCCCACAATCTCGGCGGTGGCTCTGGCATCCTTCTCTTTGATGCTGCGGTTGTCCACAATCTTCCGGTACATTTCCTCATTGATTTCCCGAATCAGATTCTCCAGACGCATCACGCCGCCCTCCCTGGTCTTAAAGGGCTTTCCATCCTTTCCGTTCATGGTACCAAAGCCCAAAAAGGACAGCTTCGTGTTTTCCTCCACCATTTTTGCCTTTCTGGCGCAGCGGAATACCTGAACAAAATGCATCTCCTGCCGTTTGTCCACCACATACAGAATCTCGTCGGGATGGTACAGCTTCATCCGCTCCACAATCGTAGCCAGATCCGTGGTGGTATACAGGGCGGCTCCGTCTGATTTCAGGATCATACAGGGCGGAACCTCCTTGGTATCCGTTTCTTCCTTCACGTCCACCACAATAGCTCCCTGATCCTCATAGGCCAGTCCCTGATCCTGCAGATTCTTTACCATACCGGGAATATATTCCTGAACGTCCGATTCTCCCTTCCACAGATCAAATTCCACATTCAGCCGGGCATAATTTTTCTTCAGATCCGTCACCGAAACCTGAAGGATATGTTTCCACAGCGCCCGGTATCCCTTTCTTCCCAGCTGCAGCTGATGGGTGGCCTCCAGGGCCCGCGCCTTATATTCCTCATCCTCTTTGGAGCGGGCGCTGGCAGCGGGATAAATCTCCTCCAGCTCGCTGATGGTAAACGGGGGATCCTGGGGATAGTCTCCCTCGTAATCCTCCTGAAAATACACCAGATCCGGTTTTCTTTCCTGAAGCTCCGTGATAATCAGCCCCATCTGCAGGCCCCAGTCTCCCAGATGTACATCACCGATCACCTCATGCCCCATATACCGGCCCATCCGCTTTAAACTTTCACCGATGATGGCAGAGCGCAGATGTCCCACATGGAGCGGCTTCGCCACATTGGGACCGCCGTAATCCAGGATCATCTTCCTGGGATGATCCGTCTTTTCCACTCCCAGCCGCTCATCTTCCGCCATACCGTTCATATATTCAGCCAGAAATTCACCGGACAGGCGAATATTGATAAATCCGGGCTTCACCGCCTCCACAGAATCAAACAGGGAACAGTCCGCCAGCTGTGCGGTCACATCCTGCGCAATCATGATGGGAGCTTTCCGGTATGTCTTCGCCGCCGCCATGGCGCCGTTGCACTGATATTCACACAAATCCGGTCTGTTGGACAGCGTCGCTTTTCCGTAGGAAGCCTCATAGCCCGCCTTCTCAAACGCGGCAGTCATTTCCTGGTCAATCAAATCAATTAACTTTTTCATAGTATCCTCCAGACTTATCCAATTTCAGCGGCACTGCCGCTGCCTTATCTTATCTATTATATCATCGAATGTCCATTCTGAAAACCCGGCAATCGCAAAAAGGAGCTTCCCGCCGCAGAAGGAATGCCATCCGCAGCCAAGAAGGAGGAAAAGGATGCCGCTCAGGCACCCTTTTCCTCCTTCTTAGCCGACGGGTGACCGCCTCTGCTTTTCTTATAGCAGTACTCCAGAATATCCTTCCTGCGGATAATACCGATAAAATTGTCCGAGTCGTCTTCCACCGGAACAAAATTCTGATTCATGGCCACATCCACCAGATCTTCCATATCACAGTCGATGCTGACCGTCTTGTATCTCCACCGAAGCGGTACTCTGCTGATCTGATACTCCTCCGTCTCCTTCAGATTCAGAGAAGGCTTCTGTCTGACAAACCGCAGCAGATCTCCTTCCGTCACCGTTCCCACATATCTGCCGTTCCGGTTGAGCATAGGCACTGCCGTATATCTGCAGTTCTCCATAATATCCAGAACCTGGCCCAGCGTCTGATCGTTGTACACAAGAGATACCTCGCTCTTCGGCGTCAGAAAAAATAAAATGTTCATATAATACCCCCATTACATTCGCTTTAATCATTATACAACATTCTTCCTCTTTGATGGTGAAAAGTTTGTGAATAAATTCTTATATTTTTCTATACTGGCTTTGAAAATTTTTCGGAAAAGGATGGATTTCTTTTTTTACAGGATTTATACTGGAAAAAAGACTTCTGCCGCCTGGCAGACAGTCCGACCATTTTTCAGAAGGAGGCACATACCATGTCATACAAATCAGAAAGCTATCAGCACACAGCGGCCCATCTGATCCGGCAGCTGGAAAAAAGAGGGATGAACGGCATCTACTGTGCCAGCAGCCGCGAGGCCGCGGATGCGGTGGCTCAGATGATTCCTTCCGGATCTTCCGTCACCTGGGGCGGGTCCGAAACACTGGAGGAGTCCGGGATCCTGGATCGCATCCGGTCCATGGAGGTGGAGCTGCTGGACCGGAAAGCAGCCAAAACACCGGAGGAGTCCCGTGCCCTCTATGGGAAAATCTTCTGTGCCGACTATTTTCTCACCGGAACCAATGCCATCACCACAGACGGAGAACTGGTCAATATTGACGGAAACGGAAACCGGGTTGCCTGCCTGCTGTACGGACCGCAGCATGTCATTGTAGTGACCGGCATGAACAAACTCTGCGCCAGCACGGAGGACGCCATTCGCCGGATTCACACCATGGCCTGCCCGCCCAATGCCGTCCGGGTAAAGGCTGCCACACCCTGTGCCAAAACCGGCGTCTGTTCCGACTGTCTTTCCCCCGACTGTATCTGCTGCCAGACTGTCATCACCAGAAAGTCCCGTCAGCCCGGCAGAATCACAGTGGTGCTGATCGGAGAAGAACTGGGCTTCTGATACGCTTTGCGGGCTTCTGGCGTTGCCAAAAACCGTATTTTTTTATAAAAATGCTTCCGCTTTTCCCCGTCAGAGGAATGCGGAAGCATTTTATTATTCATGCCGCAGCGCATCGATGGGATTCAGATTTGCCGCTTTCACTGACGGCAGCAGTCCGAAAACAATTCCAATCACCATGGAAAATACCACCGACAGAAGAATAGCAGGAAGACTGATGGCCGTGGGAGTTTTTGACATCTGAGAAATCACCTGGGACAGAATCAGTCCGAAAATCACCCCCAGAATTCCTCCCATGCTGGTGAGCACCGCCGCCTCTGTCAGAAACTGCCACAAAATCTTTCTCTTTCTGGCTCCAATGGCCTTTTTCAGTCCGATTTCATTGGTTCGTTCCGTCACGGAAACCAGCATGATGTTCATCACACCGATGCCGCCCACCAGCAGAGAGATCCCCGCAATCCAGATCAGCTGTTTATTGGTGTTTTCACTGACCTGCTGGAGATTCCGCACCGTCTTCAGAAGATCCGCCGCTTTATAGGAAATGCTGCTCTCCGACTCCTCGTCCCCTGTTCCCGCGCCGCCCACACACTGGTTCATAACTTTCTCCATATCTTTTCCTATGGATGTCATCATGTCCGTATTTTCGGCCATGGCACTGGCTTCCACCGGTTCGTCGTAATTAAACAGGATCGGCCAGTCCGCCTGGGGAATCAGAACCATTCCGTTGGACCCCTGGTAATATGTGTAGTATTCCTCCATATTGTTGATCACCGGTTCAAAACTTTCCGCTTTGCGGATACTTCCCACCACCGTGAAGGGCTCCCCCTGAATATCCAGCGTCTTTCCCACGGGATTCTCTCCCGGGAAAAGAGTCTGTACTGCCGTATCATCGAGAAGCGCCACTTTCCGGAAATCCTTATAGTCCTCTTCCACAAAATTTCTTCCATTCTGGATAACGTAGCCCTTGGTTTTCAGAAAGTCCAGATCGACTCCGTACATACTGCCGCTTCCCAGCGACAGGTCGCCGCTGAAAATTCCGTCGACCCAGCTTCTTCGGTTGTAAAAGGTGGCGCTCACCACCCCTTCAATATCCCGGATCTCTTTTTTCTGTTCATCGGAAAGTACGGATACGTTCTGTGGCTGCTCCCAGGAAAGATCCAGTTCGCTTTCCCCCTGATACAGCCGCACATCCACGTTATTGTTGCCGGCTCCCACCAGGTTCTCCTTGATCTGCTCATTGGTTCCCTGAATGGTGGATACGATGGAAATAATGGAGGCGATCCCGATGATAATTCCCAGCATGGTCAGAAAAGACCTCATTTTGTGGGACCAGATGCCCGAAAAGGACAATCTTATATTTTCCAGCATATTACGTTCCTCCTATCTGTAAAGATCTTCCACAGTTCCATCCTGACAGTTCGCGCCTTCCGTCACCTGTCTGCCATAGGGGAATGCGATCTTATCCTCATAGGTCAGACCGGAAGCCAGTTCGTACGCGCCGTTTACAATACGGCCAATCTGTACCGGCTGCTTTGTCAGTCTCCCTTTTTCGTCCTCTTTCATTACATAATACTGCCCTTCCTCCGATCTGACGAAAGCTTTCTCCAATGTGATGGTTCCGGCATCCATTCCCGAATCCGCAAAGGTCAGCTCCGCGTAGGCGTTGTTGGAAAGTCCCTGTGCGTCTTCGATATACGCGGTAAACGGATACTGAGAATTTCTCGGATCTCCTCCATTATCCTGGGGATAAGGGGATACTTCCTTTACCTGTGCGGTAAAGCTGACGCCATTGTCATAACAGTACCCGTTGAGAATCAGGCCCGGCTCCATCTGATCCAGCTGATTTTCCGGAACGGTTCCCTGAATATACAACCCTTCGCTGCTGACCACCTGTACCAGCGGCTCCTGTCCGGAAGCATTTTCCGGATCGGTCACCTTTTTAACAACACCATTTAAGGTACTTTTCACCGTCTGATTTTCCAGTGTTTTCTCAATGGACCGGATGGTCAGATCCGCTTCCTTCAGATCCAGCTGGTACCCCCGGATCGCCTTCTCCCGTTCCTGAATCTCCTTTTTGATCTCTTCAGCGGTCATGGTACCATCGGCCATGGAACTGACGGATCCCATCACGGAATCCACGCCGGAAGAGCCGTTGTCCTTCTCACCGGTGTCCGTTCTTCTCAGGCTGGCCACCGCCGAGGTCTGATACAGCATGCGCAGAGCAGCTCCGTAATCCTTGCCGGTCGATACCCCGGCTGTCTGCACATCCGCCTGACTCTGGGCTTCCGGTTCTGCCTCCGCGGAAGACGGAACAGGTACAGGCGTCTGCGTGGGCTGCGGCGTAGGCGTTTCCGCCGGAGGTTCCTGGGTGGGCGTCGGGGTCTCCGCCGGAGGCTCCTGGGTGGGCGTCGGGGTCTCTTCCGGTTCCGTGGGAGGTTCCGGCGCGGGATCCCCGGTAGGCGCAGGTGTCGGTGTCGCAGGCTGTGTCGGAGTCGGTGTCGGCGTATCGCCAGGTATCTCCGGTGTGGGGGTTTCTTCCGGCTGTTCTTCCATCGCCTCTCCCACTGCCAGTCCCACCTGATAAACCGCATCCTCCTCCAACTCCTGAAGAGCTTCCGCGCGCTGCTCCCAGGCTTTGAGGAGCGCGCCGGCGCAGGTATTTCCCTCCCGCACTTCTATCCGGAAATAACCGCCCTTCTCCCGTATCCGGTTGAAAAAGCTTCCGGAAACGGTTCCGTCCGGTGTCACCAGGAAAAGATACGGGTGTTCATCTGTTCCATCCCCGGTGCACCATTTTTCTCCTGTCACACTGCTCCCGTCAAGGCGGGTTACCGCATTGGGATTGCGGATTTCCTGCGGGGGGACGGCCATTCCCAGATCCAGTACATAGCTGCCTTCCGGATCGAAATTGCCCTCGCCGGCTGTCAGCTGCTGTCCCCAGATCTTTGTCAGTTCTCCATTGCTGATATCCCCCTGACGTACCTCTATTACGAAAAAACAGCCCTGTCCGGCCATGGCGTTGAGAAAGCTTCCCCGGATCACGCCGTCGCTTTTCAGCAGGAAATGGTATGGGTCTTCCAGTGTTCCGGCTCCCATATAGGGGGCGGATTCCCCGTCAAGAACAGCCAGTGCCGCCTGCGGTTCTTCACTTTCCTGAGGCTCTTCTTCCTGCGGTTCTTCCGCAAATTCCGGATCCTCCATCATGCCCGGATCAAAAAACTCTCCGTCCATCCCCGGAAACTCTTCCCCATTTCCGCTGACTGCGGGTTTCAGATTCTTCAGTCTCTTGATATCCTCCCGGGCCTTCTCAATATTCAGTTCCACCCCCTGACGATCCAGTTTCTTCATCTCCAGTTCCAGACTGGTGGTGGTCATGTCGAAGGACACCAGAGGATCCCCTTCCTTCACAATGTCCCCTTCCTGTACAAATACCTCTTTTACCGTCTGGTTTTCCGTAGCATAAATATTCTGTGAAACATCCGAGGTGATCATCCCCGAGGTGCTGTTCATCCCGCTGTCCCCGTAATAGCCGGACAGTTCGCTGACCGGAATCACCGTCACCGTTTTCCGTCCCGCTGTATTCACCGCCAATGCCACAGTACCGCACAGCAGAACGCTTCCCGCAGCGGCGGCAGCCGTGATTGTAATGACCTTTTTCTTCATGACTGCTCCTCCAATCTCAGAATACCGTCACGGATGCTCACCATCCGTCCGGCATGGCCGGCGATCTCCCGGTCATGGGTGATCATCAGAATCGAAACGCCTTCCTGGTTCAGACTTTGAAACAGGTCCATCACCTGCTGACCGGAAACGCTGTCCAGGGCTCCGGTAGGTTCATCCGCCAGAAGGATTTTCGGATGGTTCACCATGGCTCTGGCAATGGCCACCCGCTGCTT
>DVIN01000064.1 GCA_018711275.1 Candidatus Pullilachnospira intestinigallinarum | reverse complement strand
AACTGTTTGCTTATCTGTGCAGACAGTACAATCTGAACCCGACCGCGGATGGCGTGATCATCAGCCACCGGGAGGGGCACAGCCGGGGGATCGCTTCCAACCATGGGGATCCCGAGCATCTGTGGAATGGCCTGGGGATGGGTTACACCATGGACGGGTTCCGGAAGGATGTGAAGGCTGCCATGGGAGGATCCGGGACAGCGGAGCCGGAGAACGGCGGATGGTACCGGGTCAGGAAGTCTTGGGCAGACGTAAAGTCCCAGAAAGGGGCGTTCAAAGTGCTTTCCAATGCTAAGAAGTGCGCAGATGAGAACCCGGGGTATTCGGTATACGATGAATCCGGGAAGGCTGTCTATGGCGGCCAGGGATCAGGAGAGGGATTTTCTCCTTATCTGGTGCAGGTATCCATCACAGATCTGAATATCCGAAAAGGACCGGGGACGAATTACGGGAAGACCGGAAAGTATACCGGCAAAGGCGTTTTTACCATTGTGGAGGAAGCGGACGGACAGGGAGCTTCCCGCTGGGGGAAACTGAAATCCGGCGCAGGGTGGATCTCGCTGGATTATACCCATAAGATTTAAAAATAATGGCTGGTGGAGAACTTTATATAGTTCTTTACCGGCCATTATTTTTTTTTGCTCAAAATCGGAATATACAAGAAACTTGTACCTAGACCTTCAGAAAAGAAGAATTGGAGGTTGGTCAGGTGATTGTTTTAAAATATAAGGATGGGGAGAAGCCAGAAAAATTGGATCCAAAGACAAAAGCCAATATGGAGCGCTGTGCAAATTTCCTTGTGAGCATGGTTGAAAAGTATGGGAAAGCTGTCTTGGAGGAGATAGAGACAGAGGAGCAGGTTATAAAAGAGTAGCAGGAGCCGCCAGTCATAGAATTGTGATCCGGCGGCTTTTGAGTAAAAAACGTAAAAAGGGCGCTGACAGACGGAGCAAAGCACGACATAATGAAGGTCCAAGGGATACTGTGTGACGATGAGCAACCGAAGGGAGGGATACGGTGAAAAGAAACAAATGCTATATTTACACACGTGTTTCTACTGTTGCTCAGACGGAGGGCTTCAGTCTGGAGGCACAGCAGGAAAGATTGAAAGAGTTTGCGAATTACAAAAATCTTGAAATTGCGGGTGAATATTGTGATGCGGGGAAGTCGGGAAAGAGTATTGTAGGAAGACCATCCTTTCTGCAGATGTTGAATGATATTTCCAGTGAGAAGGACCGGATATCTTATGTACTGGTGTTTAAACTTTCTCGTTTTGGACGTAATGCGGCAGATATACTGAAGTCACTCCAACTTCTGGAAGATTATGAAGTGGATCTGATTTGTGTGGAGGATGCTATTGACAGTTCTACTCCAGGAGGGAAGCTGACGCTTACCATTTTATCTGCCGTTGCAGAGATTGAACGTGAAAATATTAATGTTCAGTTTATGGCCGGAAAACTCCAGAAGATTATGAATGGCGGATGGCCTGGTGGTCCGGCGCCATACGGGTACCGGAGTGTGAACAAAGAACTGGTGATTGAACCGGACGAGGCGGAAATTGTGAAACTGATCTATGAAAGATATGTGAGTGAGGATGGAAGCCTGAACGGTGTGGCAATCTGGCTGAATAACAACGGTTACAGCAGGATAAGCAAAGGGCAGAGAAGGCCGTTTACCTATGATTTTGTTGTAACTGTACTGGATAATCCGATTTATCATGGGAAACTTATGTATAATCGCAGAACAAATTTAAATGGGATGAAAAAGAATTCCAGAAAAGTGGTAGAGGTAGAAGGAATTCATGAAGCGATCATAACAGATGATTTGTGGCAGCAGGTCAGAGAAAAGAGAAAAGCCTGTTCTGTGCTAAATGAAAGGGTGGATGAGTCGGATCGCATCAGCCTTTTATCAGGACTGATCCGATGTCCAGCCTGCGGGAAAGGTTTGATCGCCTCTAAAAATAAGCGCTTAAATAAAAATAAAGGCGGCTATTACAAGAAGCTTCGCTATTACTCTTGTCGTCATTACAGAAAGTCAGCGGGAAGAACCTGTGGATTTAAGCATACCTATAATCAGGAGAAGGTCGATTCTGCTGTGTATGAAGTTATCAGCAATTTGGCGAATCATCCGGAATTTGGTGAAGCGTTGGCAGATGCAGCAGGAGGCGCGGATTCTGTGGAGGCTTACGAAAAGCAGATGAAGGAGATCAGAAAAGAACTGTATCATCAGGAACATGAGAAAAACCGGTTGGGATCTGAACTCGATAATCTGGATGTATTATCAGAAGATTATGATATGGATTATGAAAGTATCCAGGAGAGACTTGATGGGATATATGACAGGATGGAGGAGTTGGAGATTTCCTTAAAGAATATTCGGAAAAAGCATAAAGATGCGCAGGAGGGGATACGTTCTATAGATAACATCCGGGTTATTCTTCAGAATTTTGGAAGATTTTATGACAGAATGGATTGTGAGGAACGAAGGGAGCTATATCGCCAGTTTATTGAGCGGATAGAGGTTTATCCGGAGGAGCAACCTGATGGGAAAATTCTAAAGAGCATTCATTTCCGATTCCCGGTCCGCTATGGAGCGACAGATACGATAGAGACATGGGCTCATGCCGAGGATGAGCCGGACGAGAGAATTACATTCGTGCTGGACTGTAGCAATGTTCAGGTGACTATGGCAGAGGCAAAAGCTACTTATGCGGAGATAAAAGCATATGTGCTGCAGCATACCGGACTGAAGGTATCGACTTTATATATTGCGCAGATTAAGCGCAAATATGGTATCGATGTGGGAGAAGCTTATAATAAGCCGGCAGAACAAAAGAACCGGGTGCCGATATGTCCGGTGGCGAAAGAGTTGGCTATCATGGATGCATTGAAAGCATTTCGGATGTTGACGGAGGATACAGAATATAAGGAGGCTGATGCGGGATGAAGAAGAAAAAACTTCGATGTTATATATATGTCCGGGTATCTACTTCCATGCAGGTAGATGGGTATAGCCTGGAGGCTCAGAGAGAACGATTGCTAAGGTTTGCGGAATTTCAGGAGATGGAAGTTGTCAGAGAATACTGTGACGCAGGAAAGTCTGGAAAGAATATCAGCGGCAGACCAGAGTTTTCTCAGATGCTGCAGGATATTGCAGAGGATCGAGATAGGGTGGACTTTATCTTGGTATTTAAGCTTTCAAGGTTTGGCAGGAATGCTGCAGATGTACTCAATTCACTTCAATATATCCAGGATTTCGGAGTGAATTTAATCTGCGTAGAGGATGGCATTGACTCATCAAAAGATTCCGGGAAACTGACTATTACGGTTTTGTCGGCAGTTGCTGAGATAGAAAGAGAGAATATTCTCGTTCAAACGATGGAAGGTCGCAGACAGAAAGCCAGGGAAGGAAAATGGAATGGTGGACAGGCCCCTTTTGGGTATGAGTTGGATTCTAAAAATGGAACGCTCACTGTTAATTCAAAAGAGGCAGAGATTGTCAGAATCATATTCAGCAAATTTGTGAATGAGGGGCTGGGAGCCGACAGTATCTGTGATTATCTGAACCAGCATGGGTACCAAAAGAAAAAAGTCAAGAAAAATGAATTGAACTATTTTTCCAGGGGTCTTATAATGAAAATCCTTGATAATCCGGTTTATATCGGTAAAATTGCATATGGAAGAACTGCTACAGAAAAGGTGAAAGGAAGCCGGGATCAATATAAACGGGTGAAAACTGATGATTATATGTTGATAGATGGAATCCATGAAGCTATCGTTGATCAAGAATTATGGGAGGCTGCGAGGATTAGAAGAAAAGAAACTGGAGTAAAGTGGAACAAGACACATAGCCTGGAGCATGAGCATATTTTATCGGGGATTCTCAGATGCCCGGTCTGCGGATCAGGACTTGTTGGAACCGTACGGCGGAGGAAGAATAAGAAATCCGGTGAGTACAAAGACGATTTTTATTACAAGTGTCTGCATAGAAGGAAGATCGATGATACTCATTTTTGCAATTTCAGACTGGTTTTGAACCAGGATGAGATTAATCATCAGTCAGAAGAGATCATCTTGGATATGGTGGCTGATCCAGAATTCAGAGATTACATGGTGAGTAAACTCGATGAAAAAGTGGATGTTTCTTCGTTGGAAACTGAGAAAAATCAGGTTAGGGAACAGCTTCGCCAGGTTATGGGGGCGAAGAAGAAGTTGACAGAAATGATGGAGAGGCTAGATATAGGAGATAAGCATTATGATCGGAAATACCAGGATATGCAGGATAGGCAGAACGTTTTGTATGATCGAATATCAGAACTCGAAGAGGCGATAGCGGATATTGAAGTCAAAATTAGTGGAGCCTATGAAGAAAAAATTACTATAGATCAGCTATACAAAATTCTTTTGAATTTTGATAAAATGTACTATATGATGTCAGATCTCGAAAAGAAGAGATTTATGAGAGAGTTTATCGAAGGGATCGAATTGTATCCTGAAAAACAAAAAGACGGACGCATCTTAAAGCAGATAAGCTTAGGATTTCCGGTGTTTTATGAAGGTTCTGAGGGCGATACAATTTGGTTGCATAAAGAAAACACGGTTGAGGCCGTGGCTCTGCTCGCCAGATGACAGACCATGTCCCTGGCAAATCCGTTTACTGCTTATCTATCTGCTCAGCATCCACCCAATCCCGGCAGCGCTGCGCTCTGCGGCGTTTTTGAAGTGGTTGCCGGGATTTAGCCGGAATACGGTATCAATCCCCTGCTCTTTGTAGAAGGAGGCGATCTCCTCTGTGTTTGACCGCACGCATTTCATAGAGCTGTTTCGGGTTCTGTGCTCCCTGTCTCCCAGGGAAAAATACATATGATCCGGCCATCTTACCGGCTGGCGGGAAAAGATGTATTCCCTGATCCCCGGAAACCAAAGGGAGCCGGAGATGCTGGCAATGCGGGAGAATACATCCGTCTGGTAAATGGCGTACACTGCGAACAGTCCGGCGAGAGAATAGCCTGCAAGTCCCCGCCACGGGGGAGTGCCTCTGACTGCCTCCTCTGCTTTAGGAAGGATGCTTTCCAGCAGCAGCCTCAGATAATGATCCGTCCCTCCGATGCAGGGGGCGCTGTTTGCCGAAATGGGCGGAATATCCCAGGGGACCATATCCCGGTTCCAGTCCAGGCTGCTGACTGCCGCCAGTGTGAAATCTGACCCGGCTCCATCCCGCAGAACCTGGAGAACCTGCTCTGCCTCCTCACCGAAGGTGTTCAGGTAGATGATCGGGCGGTTCGGCTCCGCGCTTGGGAAGACAGTGATTTTTTTATTTGCTGTCGTAAAAGAAAGCATTTGCTTCAGTCGCTCCTTTTTCCTGATTTTTTTCTAAAATTATACTATATCCCGACAAGGAAGCAAAGGGACAGCTTTGTCCATTCATCCGGCCCTCTGTGAAAAGTGGAGAAAAAATCCGCAGCGCAAAAGGAAAATATGTGAAAAACGGAAAAAACAGAGCAAAATCTGTTTTTTTATTGACAATGCCAAAAACAGAGTTATAATAAACGTAAATTATAAAGAGCTGATGCGAAGAACAGGACACGACCTTCCCTGGCTCCCTGCTTTCAGAGAGCCCCCGGCTGGTGCGAGGGGGCAGCACGCCACAGAAAGCCATCACCTGCGAGCAGTCAGGGTGAAATGGAGACAGAGTAACCCGGACCGGCTTTCCACCGATAGAAGGAAACCTGTTTGCCCGGCAGGACTGCCCTTTAAGAGAGGCAGGCGTGAGCCGGATGACGGGGATGAGTGACCGGGAAACCGGTAAGAGAAGTGGTAACGCGGAATATATTTCGTCTTCTGACAGAAGAGATCTGTCGGAGGGCGATTTTTTATTGAGGTTCTTTATGATTTGAAAATATATCTATTACACTTATAAGGAGAGAAGAGAAATGAACACATTGGTAATTGTATTGATCGCCGCCGTGTGTCTTTTTGCGGCGTATGTCCTGTACGGGCGCTGGCTGGCGAAAAAGTGGGGCATTGACCCAAAGGCGAAGACACCTGCGGTTGTTCACAATGACGGGCAGGATTATGTGCCTACAGATGGATGGACTGTATTTGCCCACCAGTTTTCCTCCATCGCGGGGGCGGGCCCTGTGACAGGCGCTATTCAGGCAGCCGCCTTCGGCTGGCTGCCGGTGCTTCTGTGGATCATCCTGGGGGGCATCTTCTTCGGGGCTGTTACAGACTTCGGAGCCCTCTACGCCAGCGTGAAAAACGACGGGAAATCCATGGGACTGCTGATTGAAAAATATATCGGAAGCACAGGCCGCAAGCTGTTCCTCGGCTTCTGCTGGCTGTTCTGCCTGATCGTCATCGCCGCCTTCGCGGACATGGTAGCAGATACCTTTAACGCCTACGTGGTGACGGACGGGGTGCAGACTCTCTCAGAGAACGCCACAGTAAACGGCGCGGCCGGAAGTATTTCCCTGTTCTTTATCCTGTTCGCGGTTGTGTTCGGCGTGCTGCAGCACAAGCTGAAGCTGAGCGGCTGGAAGGAGGTCGTGTTCGGCCTGGTGTGCACAGTGCTGGCCTTTGTCTTTGGTATGAATTTCCCTGTGATCCTGGGAAAAGAAATGTGGGTGTACATTGCCTTTGCCTACATCTTCCTGGCGGCTGTGCTGCCCATGTGGTTTGTCATGCAGCCCAGGGATTACATGTCCACCTTCATGTTCATCGGCATGATCGCCGGCGCTGTCCTGGGGCTTGTGTTTGCCCATCCGACTATGAACCTGCCGGCATTTACAGGCTTCCAGAACGAGAGCCTTGGCACTCTGTTCCCGATCCTGTTCGTGACAGTGGCCTGCGGCGCTGTGTCCGGATTTCACAGTCTTGTTTCATCGGGCACGTCCTCTAAGACAGTTTCTAATGAGAAGGATATGCTGAAGGTAGGCTACGGCGCCATGGTGCTGGAGAGTCTTCTGGCAGTTGTTGCCCTCTGCGTAGCCGGAGCGGCTGCCGGCGCCGACGGAACTGCGGCGGTGGGGACACCCTTCCAGATCTTCTCGTCAGGCGTGGCAGGATTCCTGGAAATGTTCGGCATCCCGGTATATGTGGCTCAGAGCTTTATGACCATGTGCGTGTCCGCACTCGCCTTTACCACACTGGACTCCGTCGCCAGGATCGGGCGTATGTCCTTCCAGGAGCTGTTCAGCGTGGATGACATGGAGCATGCGGAGGGATGGAGAAGAGTTCTCTGCAACAAATATTTCTCCACCCTGATCACACTGGTATTTGGCTACATACTGACCCAGGTTGGATACTCCAACATCTGGCCTCTGTTCGGAAGCGCCAACCAGCTCCTGAGCGCCCTTGTGCTGATCACCCTGTGCGTGTTCCTGAAGGTGACAGGAAGAGAGCTGCGGACCCTGGTTCCGCCCTTTGTGATCATGCTGATTGTCACCTTCACAGCCCTTGTGCAGAGATTTATCTCCCTTGTCAGGGCGTTTATGGATGGAACAGGCGTCTTCATGGTGGAGGGACTGCAGCTTATCGTGGCTGTCCTCCTCATGATCCTGGGAGTCACTATCGTGTACACCTCCGGGAAAGAGCTGATCCAGAAGAAAGCAGAAAAATAAACAGGATCTATTATCTTATTATGTGATCAGGAGATGCGGGGCAGCGGGGCTGTCCCGCGTCTTTTTTTAAAAATTCATCCAAATGTGTCGGTATGCCACTTCCTCTTCCGGCGTCTGTCCTTTATAATTTTAATAGAGAAAAATTGAATGGAGGCGGAAGCTATGGATGAAATCATTAGACTATCCGGATATATGTGGGATGGAGAGCAGGATAGAGAGGCAGTAGTGGAAAAGCTGTGCAAGATACTGGTTCTTATTATATTTGGTGTCTGCCTGTGGACAGCGGCAGAAAGCCTGAGCAGCTCCGGAGCAGATGAACGTGGATACAGCGCGGAGAGTAGTTTTGTGCGGAATCAGGCTGTAGAGGACGAAAAACAGGGAATGATCCCGTTGGCATTTTCCGTTTCTGACAGCCTTGATTTTTCTGTTCCGGCTCCCATCCCGGCACCTGCCGTGGATCAGAAAGTGCAGGAGAATATGGAAAATTTAGGGACTCAGGCTGTCCCCTCAGATGTCCCGGCAGGAAGTGGTTCTGCCGTATCTGCGATCCCTGTGGAGAGTGACCAGGCAGAGGGCAGTCTGGCAGAAGAGCCGGAGGAAGTCCTGCCGGCCATGCTGACGATACACCTGTATGGAAATGGAGGCAGTCCGGCTGTGGCGACTGTCGCGGAGCAGGCGGATGTGGTTTCCTCTGAGAACTGGAATATTCCCCAGAGGCCTGGCAAGGTGTTTGACGGCTGGTATCTGGATGAGGCGTGTACCAGGCCCTTTGAAGCGGTGGAAGAGGGGACGACAGTCCTGGAATTGTACGCGGGCTGGAGAGAGCTGGAGGGCTTTGTGTCTGATGATGAGGGCCATATACTTTCCTGCACTTCAGAGGGTGTCATTGTGGATGGACTTCTGGCGCTGCCGGGCGTTTCCGCGTGTACCGGTATTGAGGCGGGAGCTCTTGCGGGTGTGGCCGGCCAGATCATGGAAATCTATATTCCCGCCAATATCCTGTACATTGCTCCGGGAGCATTTGACGGCCTGCCGAACCTGATGTATATCGAAGTGGAAGCCGGAAATCCGAATTATTACAGTGAAAACGGGATCCTTTACACTGCGGGAGGAGAGATTGCCGGACGCCCGGTGTGGTATACGGGAGAGTAG
>DVIN01000063.1 GCA_018711275.1 Candidatus Pullilachnospira intestinigallinarum | reverse complement strand
ACCATGCCCCAAAAACCAAAAAGCATTTACTATGATTAAGATATAAGTACCGGGCAGGAATAATCCCACCCGGCATCCGTAATTCTAACATTTTTATTTTTCTGGATAGTCCCATCTGCTCCTGAGCTTGATTCCGTTTCCCTTTAGGCATCTGGAAATGACTTGGGTGTCCACGTTCAGGCTCTTGGCGATTTCTTTAATTGTATGCATTTCTCTATACATTTTAATTACTTTCTTGCTATCGACTTTTGCCCGAGCCCGGCCACTCTTGCGAAGGGTGATCCCTTGTTGTTTTAGTAGCTTCACGATAGTCGTCTTGCTACAGTTAAATTCTATACCTAGTTCGTAGCTTGCCTTGCCAGACTGATAAGCCATAATGATCTTTTGTGTTTCCTCAGGAGTAAAAATCCTTTGGTATGGCTGCTGGAGATTTTCTACCTTCTTTTTATCACAATAATAGTCTGAATTTTCTCTCTTGTCATTTTTTAGGTTTTGTGAGATAATACCAGTATCGGACGCAGATAGACGTCCGGCATGATTGGATAATTTAAACTCGAGAATCCTTTGGTAATTCTTCGAGGTGTTTTCCATGAGTGCCATACGGATCGGACAGAGGAAATTGTCCTGTCCGATTGACGCGATGCGTCCGGCTTACGGCAGGGCCGTTCGCTGTTTCGTGCCCGTCGGGTGGCTGGCCGTTCAGGAACGGCGGCCGTCCTTCGGGTCTATCGCACAACAAGGGAAATACCTGACAGACAGGTGTTTCCCGATTTTTTTTCGCGATAAGTCTGGAGGATAGTTTCAGCCGGATGATACAGAAACGGAATGGCCTGAGGAAATTGACGAAAAAGAGAAAAAACCCCGTTTGGGGGTGGAAAGAACGTCGAATTATGATATAATGGGCGGTAACAGGATAAGGGAGGCCTTATATGAACAGAAACAGAAAACCGATGGGCAGAAAAAAATGCCTGAAGATGATGGGAGTGCTGCTGGCATCCGCCATGGTGACGGCCGGTACCGGCAGTCAGGCGGCTTATGCATCCGGCCAGGATTCCCATATAGAAAAGACAGATAAAGAGGAAAAAGAAACGACAGTGATTTATCTGAACGGCGAAAGCGGCAGCGATCGCAATTCGGGAGCCACCGAAAAGAAGGCGGTGAGAACCTTCGGAAGAGCGGCGGAGCTGGTCGGAGAGGAAGGAAGGATTCTGATCTGCGGAACGGTCACTGTGGACGGAGAGGAAACCTGGGAACTGCCGGATGGCGTCAGTGTCCGTGCGGCGGATGATTTTTCGGATCCGCTGGTCTGCGTAAACGGGAGTCTGACACTGGAAAATGTCTGGATGGAAGAAAGCCGGATAGAAGGGGATGGCGAGGTGACAGGCGCCGTTCGGGAGAGCCTGGTGACCGTGCCGGAGGTGATCACCATCGATCAGCCGGTTCCGCTGGCGGAAATTTCTCTGGCGGAATGTGAAGGCAGGGGAACGTTCTCCTGGGAGAAGAAAGAAGAGGTTCCCTCTGCCTGGGAGACCGTATATCAGGTGATTTTCCGGCCGGAGGATCCCGATGCGGAGGATTACAGCCGGGAGGATGGCTGGGACGCGGCCAGCGGCACAGTGATCCGTCAGGTAACGGTCCAGGTGCTTTCTCTGAAGGATGCCGGTGAGGACGAGGTGGTTTCGGAGATACCGGAGGAGGGAGAGAACGGCGCGGACGGGTCGGAAACTGACGCGGAGACGGATACCCCCGATACCGGCGACAGCCAGGGATCGGATGAATCCGGTGCGGCAGAGGAGATGCCTGCGGAGAGTGTACAGGAGCAGGATCCGGAAGCGGAAACAGACGGAGCGGAAGAGAACACATCACCGGAGAACGGAGAGACGGGTGCGGATCAGCAGCCGGGATCCGAAGAGGATACTGTTCAGGAACCGGATGCGGAGACATCCAATCAGGATCAGCCGTCAGACAACGGCCAGTCCGCGGAAGACGGGCCATCCGGGGAAGCGGCAGCGGACGGTGACGGCACTTTTGACGGCCAGGAGGTCCCTGCCGGTGAAAACAGTGACAGCGAAGATCCGGAGGAAATCGGACAGCAGCCCGGGACGGGAACCGAAGAAACTCCCGGTGAGCAGCCGGAAGTTCCGACCGGGGAATCCGGGACAGAAGCTGACGGAGCAGAGACGCCGGATGCCGGCGTACAGCAGCCGGGGGGCGATACGGGTTCCGAGGAAGACCAGACGGCTGATGCGGACGATTTGCAGGAGAATATGGGATCGGACGCCGGGGATCGGCAGCAGGCGGCGAACGTGCAGGCACAGCTGGATGCGCTTCCCGGGCAGGTCACCTCTTTTGATGAGGTAAATCTGGTGGTGGAAGCAACCAGGGCCTATCTGCGTCTTTCCGATGCTCAGAGAGAACTGTTGAACAGCGATTCTGTGAAGTCCCTGGAGAATCTGCAGCAGCAGGCGGCGGTGTTAAACCGTACTTCGGGTGAGGTCTCCATTGAAGGGGATTTCCCCTGGTATGTACAGTTCCAGGCTATTCCGTACAGCCAGCAGGAGCAGCTTCAGCTTCCCGGCAGTGCAGGGGTAGATACGGTGATTGCGCCTTATGATATGCGTCTCTGGGACCTGATGAATCAGCAGGAGTATCATTTGAAGGGACAGCAGGTGCGGATTACCATGCCGGCTCCGGACATGAGTATGTTCAGTCAGCTGGTGGTTCTTCATTATCTGGAAGACGGAAGTGTGGAGTATATCACTCCGGTTAATAACGGGGACGGCACCATCAGTTTCCTCACCACTTCCTTCAGCCCCTATAATCTGGCGGGAAGTCAGGTACTGGTGGGGAATACCAACTGGCTGTATACGCCGGCAGTGGTGGGAGGCGCTTCCCCCTCCGCTTCGACGGCAGGTACCCAGACAGGACAGAGCAGTTCTTCCTCGGGCCGGGGCGGCGCCACGGGCAAAGGGACACAGACACTGACCGGAAATACATCACCCGCTACCCAAAGCCAGAGTACGGGGACACAGAAGACGTCTTCCCGGGTAAACCGGGTGGTTGCCACCAATGATCCCCAGAATCCTCTGCTCTATGTGGGTGTGGGCGCGGCTGCGCTGATCATCCTGGCAGGAGCTGCCGTGGGTGTGAAAAAATCCGCAGGAAGCCGGAAAAAAACAGAAGATATAAAAGAGTGATAGAAGGTACAACCCTCCCATATATTATAGTAAAGTATGGGAGGGTAGTTTTATGGAAAAAACAGCCAGACGGACACAGAAGATAACGGCCCTGCTTACCGGGCTGGTAGCTGCCTATGCGATTACCGGAGGACTGCTTCTGCTTCTGGCCCTGCTGCTTTTTAAGCTGGATCTGACAGAAGGAAAGATAACGGCGGGGATTATCATTATTTACATCCTTTCCTGCTTTTTGGGGGGCCTGCTGGCGGGAAAACGGGCGGGCAGCCGGAAATTTCTGTGGGGCCTGCTGCTGGGCCTGGCCTACGTCCTGCTGCTGACGGCGGTATCCGCGTTTACCGGACCCGGGATTTCCTCCGGAGCGCCCTCAGTAATCACATCCTTTGTCATGTGCATGGGAGCGGGAATGATGGGGGGAATGCTGTCGTGAAAAAAACTCTTTTAAAATCCGTACGCCTATGCTATAATGGGCTGTAGTTAAAAAACAGAAGGAGGAAGATACGATGAAGCATATCAAAACTTTAAATACAAAAAGTTTGCAGAACACAGTAAAAAAAGGCGGATGCGGCGAATGTCAGACATCCTGCCAGTCCGCATGCAAGACTTCCTGCACCGTGGGAAATCAGAGCTGCGAGAATACAAAGTAATAATTCTCAGAAAGAACAGATGGCAAGCAGCGGTTGCTACCGCTGCTTGTTTTTCATGACAATGGAAAGTTTGCGCAGCGGACTTTCCATTGTTTGAGTGTTACGGTATACCACGGCGGCCGGCAGGCCGCCAAAGAAGAATGGAAGGGAGACTGACGTGATACATCAGTATAAAAACAACGGCTATAATATTGTGCTGGATGTGAACAGCGGTTCCGTTCATGTGGTGGACGATCTGGTTTATGATCTGATCGCGCTGCTGGATCAGGGCGCAGGTGAGGAGGAAGCCGCCGCAAAGCTTTCCGCAGACTTTCCGGCCGATGAGGTGCAGGCAGCGATGGCGGAGATTCGGGAACTGACGGAAGCGGGCATGCTGTTTACAGAGGATATTTATGAAAATGCCATCGAGCATTTTAAAGACCGTCCCACTGTGGTGAAGGCTCTTTGCCTGCACATCGCCCACGACTGTAATCTGGCGTGTAAGTACTGCTTTGCGGAGGAGGGAGAGTACCACGGAAGAAGGGCGCTGATGTCCTTTGAGGTGGGGAAAAAGGCGCTGGATTTCCTGATTGCCAACTCCGGAAACCGACGGAATCTGGAAGTGGATTTCTTCGGCGGAGAGCCGCTGATGAACTGGCAGGTGGTTAAGGATCTGGTGGCTTATGGAAGAGAACAGGAGAAGATCCACAACAAGAATTTCCGTTTTACCCTGACCACCAACGGCGTGCTGGTGAACGATGAGGTGATGGAGTTCTGCAACCGTGAGATGGGAAATGTGGTCATGAGCATTGATGGAAGAAAAGAGGTTCACGACCGGATGCGCCCGTTCCGGAAGGGAGCGGGCAGCTATGATCTGATTGTGCCGAAATTTCAGAAATGGGCGGACAGCAGGCATCAGGACAAGTACTATGCCCGGGGAACCTTTACCCATTATAATCTGGATTTTGCTCAGGATGTGCTGCATCTGGCGGATCTGGGATTTAAACAGATTTCCGTGGAGCCGGTGGTGGCGCCCCCGGAAGCGGATTACGCGCTGCGCAAAGAGGACCTTCCCCGGATTTTTGAACAGTACGACCTGCTGGCCCGGGAGATGGTAAAAAGAAATAAAGAGGGAAAAGGTTTTAATTTCTTCCATTTCATGATTGATCTCACCGGCGGTCCCTGTGTATATAAACGTCTTTCCGGCTGTGGCTCGGGAACCGAGTATCTGGCGGTGACGCCCTGGGGAGATCTGTATCCCTGCCATCAGTTTGTAGGTGAGGAAAAGTTTCTGCTGGGAAATGTGGACGAGGGTATTACGTGCCCCGAGATCTGCAAAGAATTTAAAGAGTGCAACGTCTATGCGAAAGATGCCTGTAAAAACTGTTTTGCCCGGTTCTACTGCAGCGGCGGATGCGCAGCGAATTCCTATAATTTCCACGGAAAAATCAATGAAGTCTATGAGGTGGGCTGTGAGATGGAGAAGAAGCGTGTGGAGTGCGCGCTGATGATCAAGGCAGCTATGGCAGAAGAATAATATGAACTAAAAAGAGGTAACAAAATGAAGAAAAATCAAGGAATTCTCGTGCTGATTCTTACCGCTGTCCTGATTGGCCTTCTGGCTTTCACTTCAGCAGTAGGGTTCGGTAAGACTGGTACAGGTTCCGCGAAGAACATCAAAACCGGTCTGGATCTGTCCGGGGGTGTCAGCATCACCTACCAGGCGGTGGGAGATGATATCTCTCAGGAAGATATGGATGACACGGTCTACAAACTGCAGCAGCGTGTAGACAGCTACAGTGAGGAATCTCAGGTATTCCAGGAAGGAACGGATCGGATTACGGTGGAGATTCCCGGTGTTTCTGACGCCAATCAGATTCTGGAGGAACTGGGACAGCCCGGTTCTCTGGAATTTCAGGATGAAGAGGGCAACGTGGTGCTGGAGGGCACCGATGTGGAGAGCGCTGAGGGAGGCGCCGTCCAGAATCAGACCACGGGCGCCACAGAGTATGTGGTGGAGCTGACGCTCACGGATGAGGGCGCGAAAAAATTCGCCACAGCCACCGAGGAAAATCTGAATAAGCGGATTGCCATTGTCTATGACGGGGAGACCATCAGCGCTCCCACCGTAAACAATGTGATCTCCAACGGACAGGCACAGATTTCCGGCATGAGCTCCATCGAGGAAGCCCGTCAGCTGGCCTCCTCCATCCGAATCGGTGCGTTGAGTGTGGAACTGGAGGAACTGAGCTCCAATGTGGTGGGCGCCCAGCTGGGACAGGCAGCCATCACCACCAGCCTTATTGCCGGAGGAATCGGTATTGCCCTGGTGGCTGTTTTCATGATTGTGGTTTACGCTCTGCCGGGAGTGGCGGCGGCCCTTGCCCTGATTATTTATGTGGGTCTGGAGCTGGTGATGTTAAACGCCTTTGATCTGACTCTGACCCTGCCGGGTATTGCCGGTATTATTCTGTCCATTGGTATGGCAGTGGATGCCAACGTAATTATTTACGCCAGAATCCGGGAGGAAATCGGCGAGGGAAGAAGCGTCCGCACCGCCATCAAAACCGGTTTCCAGAAGGCTTTGTCCGCCATTCTTGACGGCAACATCACCACGTTGATCGCGGCAGCCGTGCTGTGGCTGATGGGTACCGGAAGTGTGAAGGGCTTCGCCATGACGCTGGCTCTTGGTATTGTCCTGTCCATGTTCACGGCCCTGGTGATTTCCCGGTTGATTGTCAATGCTTTCTATGCCGTGGGCCTGCGTGATGAGAAGTTTTACGGAAAACAGAAAGAAAGAAAAACCATTCATTTTGTAAAGAGGAGAAAAATCTTCTTTACGATTTCCATTATCCTGGTGCTTTTGGGGCCGGCCGGTATGGCGGCGTTTCAGGCCACCCAGGGCGAACCGCTGAACTTCAGCCTGGAGTTTAAGGGAGGTACGTCCACCACAGTCACCTTTGAGAAAGATTACACCATCGAAGAGATTGATCAGCAGATTAAACCGGTGATTCAGGATGTGATCGGAGACGCTGAGATTCAGGCCTCCAAGGTCGCGGGAAGCAATCAGGTGAATTTCCGTACCAGAGCGCTGGATGTGGATGAAAGAGAAGCTCTGGATCAGGCGTTAAGAGACAACTTTGGAGTGGAAGGGGATATTACGGCACAGAGCATTTCCTCCACGGTAAGCTCTGAGATGCGCCGTGATGCGCTGGTGGCCGTGGCCATCGCCACCGTCTGCATGCTGCTGTATATCTGGCTGCGGTTTAAGGATATCCGCTTTGCTTCCAGTGCTGTGCTGGCTCTGGTTCACGATGTGCTGGTGGTATTTGCCTTTTATGTACTGTCCAGAACCTCAGTGGGAAATACCTTTATCGCCTGCATGCTGACGATTGTGGGTTACTCTATCAACGCCACCATCGTCATTTTCGACCGTATCCGGGAGAATATGAGATCCATGAAGAAAAATCAGGATCTGGCGGAGATTGTGGATCTGAGTATCACGCAGACGCTGACCAGAAGTATTTACACTTCGCTGACCACCTTTATCACGATTTTCGTGCTGTTTCTTCTGGGCGTGGCTTCCATCCGGGAATTTGCCATGCCGATTATGGTGGGTATTGTCTGCGGCGCCTATTCTTCCGTATGCATCACCGGCCCTCTGTGGTATGTGATGAAAACGAGACAGGGCAAAAAGAAAGAAAAAAAATCATAACACACCAAAAGGGAGGGCCAGAGGGTTCTCCCTTTTTTCCGGATGGCATACCTGTTAACGGTACTGCCGGATTTCGGAAAATAATAAAAAACTGTCGAGGAATCCTGCGGCAGAGACAAAAGAGAGGAGAGAGACCATGGAAAAATGGGTGGTGGCCGCCAAACGGGCGGACTTCGCGGGGATTGCCCGGACCTTCGGCATTGATCCGGTGACCGCAAGGCTGATCCGCAACAGGGATATCGTGGGAGATACGGCGATTCGGCAGTATCTGTACGGCACCAGAGAAGATCTGGGGGATCCGCTGGCCATGAAGGATGTGAGGCGGGCGGTGGAGATTCTCGGTGAAAAAATCGGCGCGGGGAAGAAGATCCGTGTCATCGGCGATTATGACATCGACGGGGTTATGTCCACCTACATTCTTTATAAAAGCCTTCTGGGACTGGGGGCGCAGGTGGACTGCCGGATTCCCCACAGGATCCGGGACGGCTATGGAATCAATGAGCATCTGATCCGGGAGGCGGGGGAGGAAGGCGTGGATACCATCCTCACTTGTGACAACGGTATTTCCGCTGCCGATCAGATCCGGCTGGCAAAGGAACAGGGCATGACGGTGATCGTCACGGATCACCATGAAGTGCCTTATGTGGAAGAACCAGAAGGACGCAGGGAAATTCTTCCGCCGGCGGACGCGGTGGTGAATCCCAGGCAGGCAGACTGCGGGTATGGATTTCCCGGAATCTGCGGAGCTGTGGTGGCCATGAAGGTGATGGAAGCCCTGTACCGGGCAGAAAAGCCCGGGGTGGATCTGGTGGACCGGATGCTTCCCTACGCGGCCATGGCCACGGTGGGGGATGTGATGGATCTGGTGGGAGAAAACCGGATTATCGTGAAGGAAGGACTGAAACGGATCCACAGGACAGACAATCTGGGCCTTCAGGAACTGATCCGGGTCAACGGTCTTGTGCCGGAGCAGATCAGTGCGTATCATATCGGATTTGTGCTGGGACCCTGCCTCAATGCCGGAGGCCGTCTGGACACAGCCCAGCGGGCGCTGGCTCTTCTGTGTGCCGAAGACCGGCAGGAGGCAGCCCGTCTGGCGGGGGATCTGAAGAATCTCAATGACAGCCGAAAGGACATGACCGCCCAGGGGGTGGAGGAAGCTGTCCGTCAGGTGGAAGAACGGCATATGACGCGGGACGGCGTTCTGGTGATTTTTCTGCCGGACTGCCATGAAAGTCTGGCGGGAATTATCGCCGGAAGAATCCGGGAAAAATATCACCGCCCCACCTTTGTGCTTACCAGGGGGGAGGAACAGGTGAAGGGATCCGGTCGTTCTACGGAAGCGTATTCCATGTACGAGAAGCTCTGTGAATGTGGGGAATATCTGACAAAATTCGGAGGGCATCCCATGGCGGCAGGGCTTTCCCTGCCGGAAGAAAATGTGGAGCCTTTCCGGCGGGCGCTCAACGAAAGATGCGGGCTGACGGAGGAAGACTTTGTGGAAAAGATCACCATTGATGTCCCCATGCCCCTGTCTTACATACGAAAAGATCTGGTGCGGGAGATGAAGCTTCTGGAGCCTTTCGGCAAAGGAAACGAAAAACCGTTGTTCGCTCAGAAAGGGCTTCACCCCCGCGGACTCCGGGTGCTGGGAAAAAACAGAAATGTGGTTCGGATGCAGCTGACGGATGCAGCCGGTTTTGCCATGACCGGCATTTACTTTGGAGATGGAGACGAATTTGTCTGCAGTGTGCAGGACAGGGATACCATCTCCGTACTGTACTATCCGGAAATCGATGAGTACCAGGGCAGAGAAAATCTGCAGGTGATCGTAAAGAGCTGGTGCTGATAAATTGGAGGATCTTTCTTGCCATTTTCCCCGGTTTGTGGTAGACTGATAACAGTTTAAGAAAACGAAAGCGGAGACGGGAGCAGGCTTTGACAACGGGCAGCCACAGGCTGTTCTGTCAGCCTGCTCTTTTTGGGCGATACGCCCGGAGGACAACCGCCGTGTCTGCACCAGCGGGCATCCGACGGGCAACGATGCAGCGAACGGATTTACCGTGTGCTGCGCGAAGGCACAAGTGAACGCAGGAGCGTGCCGTCTCCGTGTCAAGGAGGGTTTTTATGGCAAAATATGTAATGGCACTGGATGCGGGTACCACCAGCAATCGGTGTATCCTGTTCAATGAAAAGGGGGAGATGTGCAGTGTCGCCCAGAAAGAATTCACCCAGTATTTTCCAAAACCGGGCTGGGTGGAGCACGACGCCAACGAGATATGGTCCACACAGCTGGGGGTGGCGGTGGAGGCCATGTCCAAGATTGGAGCCACTGCGGATGATATCGCGGCCATCGGAATCACCAATCAGCGGGAGACCGCCATTGTGTGGAACAAGGTGACGGGAGAACCCATATACCGGGCTATCGTCTGGCAGTGCCGCAGAACATCGGAATACTGCGATTCCCTGAAGGAGAAGGGGCTGACGGAGATGTTCCGACAGAAAACAGGACTTCTGATCGACGCCTACTTTGCGGGTACGAAGGTAAAGTGGATTCTGGACAATGTAAAGGGCGCCAGGGAGCAGGCAGAGCGGGGGGAACTGCTGTTTGGAACGGTGGAAACCTGGCTGATCTGGAAGCTCACCAAAGGCCGGGTGCATGTGACGGACTATTCCAATGCTTCCCGGACGCTGTTGTTCAATATCAATACGCTGCAGTGGGATGCGGAAATTCTGAGGGAACTGGATATTCCCCGGAACATGCTGCCTGAGGTGAAACCGTCCAGCTGTATTTACGGTTATGCGGATCCCTCGTTTTTCGGGGGCGAGATTCCCATCGGAGGAGCGGCGGGAGATCAGCAGGCCGCCCTGTTCGGTCAGACCTGTTTTGAGCCGGGAGAGGCAAAAAATACATACGGAACCGGCTGCTTCCTTCTGATGAATACAGGGGAAAAACCTGTTTACTCTAAAAACGGCCTGCTGACCACTATTGCCTGGGGAATTGACGGAAAAGTCAATTACGCCCTGGAAGGTTCTATTTTTGTGGCCGGCGCCGCCATCCAGTGGCTGCGCGATGAGATGCGGCTGATTGATTCAGCCATGGATTCCGATTATATGGCCAGAAAAGTAAAGGACACCAACGGTTGTTATGTGGTGCCGGCCTTTACGGGCCTGGGCGCGCCCTACTGGGATCAGTATGCCCGGGGGACTATTGTAGGAATCACGCGGGGGGTAAACAAATACCATATTATCCGGGCGACACTGGAGTCCATCGCTTATCAGGTGAATGATGTCATCAAGGCTATGGAGGCGGACGCGGGGATTTCTCTCACATCCCTGAAGGTGGACGGGGGCGCCAGCGCCAATGATTTTCTGATGCAGACTCAGGCGGATATGGTACAGGGACCCGTGAACCGGCCATCCTGCGTGGAAACCACGGCCATGGGAGCCGCCTATCTGGCAGGACTGGCAGTGGGATACTGGTCCGGACAGGGAGAGATAAGGAAAAACTGGTCCATTGACCGGACGTTCCTGCCTCAGATTACTCCCTCCCAGCAGCAGGAAAAGGTAAAGGGCTGGGAAAAGGCTGTGAAATATGCCTTCGGCTGGGCCAAAGAAGACGGAAACTGATAAAATGCATTGCGGAGAATGGAGACAGGCAATGAGCGGCATCCCTCAAAGGGATGCTGTTCGGCCTGTCTTTTTTTCATATTATGCGATGGAAAAGCGTTCTGCGAATGATCCATCACAATGAACAAGAGGAGAGATTGCCATGTATGATGTACTGATTATCGGAGCCGGGGTATCCGGCTGCGCGGCTGCAAGAGAGCTGTCCAGATATAAGCTGAAAATCGGCGTTCTGGAAAAAGGAGAGGATGTGTGCAGCGGCACCTCAAAAGCCAACAGCGGTATTGTTCACGCGGGATTTGACGCCCGGCCGGGATCTTTGATGGCCCGGCTGAACGTGGAGGGAAATGCATTGATGGAAGAGCTTTCCCAAACCCTGGATTTTCCTTTCCGGAGAAACGGCTCCCTGGTGCTGTGCTTTGAGAAAGAAAACGAGGGGGTGCTTGAAAAACTGAGAGCGCAGGGGGAAGCCAACCGGGTGCCCGGCCTTCGGATTCTGTCCGGAGATGAGGCGCGGGCCATGGAGCCCCACCTGAGCCGGGAAGTGACGGCAGCGCTCTATGCGCCCACCGGCGGCATTGTCTGCCCCTTCGGAATCACCATCGCCCTGGCGGAGAATGCCTGTACCAACGGCGTGGAATTCTTCTTTAACACCGAAGTGAAGAAGGTGGAAAAAATGAAAGAAGGCTACCGGCTGGTGACAGACAAAGAGACCTATGAAACCCGATGCGTCATCAATGCGGCCGGGGTTTACGCCGATGTATTCCACAACATGGTCAGTGAAAAGAAGCTTCATATTACTCCCAGGAAGGGAGAGTACTATCTGCTGGACCGGAGCACCGGCGATTTTGTGGATAAGACTATTTTTCAGCTGCCGGGCAAATTCGGCAAGGGCGTGCTGGTGACCCCCACAGTACATGGAAATATTCTGGTGGGCCCCACAGCCACGGATATTTCTGATAAAGAAGGCACCAATACCACCCGTCAGGGACTGGAGGAGGTGGCGGTCAAAGCGGCCCGCAGTGTAGACGGACTGCCGCTGCGCCAGGTGATCACTTCTTTTGCGGGACTGAGAGCCCATGAAGACGGCTCCGAATTTATTGTGGAAGAAGTCAGTGAGGCGCCGGGATTTTTTGACTGCGCCGGTATGGAATCACCGGGACTTTCCAGTGCGCCTGCTGTGGGAAAGCTTCTGGAAAAGCTGGTGACCGAGAAACTGCATCCGGAGAAAAAAGAAACCTTTGTGGAGACAAGAAAAGATGTGGTGAATCCCTTCCTCCTGCCCGATGACGAACGGAATGAACTGATCCGCCGACACCCGGAATACGGAAATGTGATCTGTCGCTGTGAGACGGTGACGGAGGGACAGATCATCGACGCTATCCGCCGCCCGCTGGGAGCAAGATCCCTGGACGGGGTAAAGCGGAGAACCAGGGCAGGCATGGGAAGATGTCAGGCCGGCTTCTGTTCTCCGAAAACCATGGAGATTCTTGCCAGGGAATGGAAGGTACCCATGGATCAGATCACAAAGTGCGGGGGCAATTCCCGGCTGATTCTGGGTGTGAATAAAGACAGACTGCACGAGGAGGATTGACAATGGAAAAGTATGCGGATGTGGTAATTATCGGAGGCGGGCCGGCAGGACTGGCGGCTGCGGTGGCGGCCCATGACGCGGGAGCCGGAGAAATACTGATTTTGGAGAGGGACCGGGAACTGGGAGGTATTCTGAACCAGTGTATTCACAATGGATTCGGTCTGCACACCTTCAAAGAGGAGCTTACCGGCCCGGAATACGCCGACCGGTTTATCCGTCAGGTGCGTCAGCGGGAGATTCCGTATCTTCTGAATACCATGGTGCTGGACATTTCCCGGGACAAGGTGGTAACGGCCATGAACCGGCAGGAAGGCATGTTCCGGGTGCAGGCGAAGGCGGTCGTGCTGGCCATGGGCTGCCGGGAGCGGTCCAGAGGCGCGCTGAATATCCCCGGCTACCGGCCGGCGGGTATTTTCTCCGCGGGAACTGCCCAGCGGCTGGTAAATATGGAAGGATATCTGCCGGGACGGGAGGTGGTGATCCTGGGATCCGGTGATATCGGACTGATTATGGCCAGACGAATGACCCTGGAAGGGGCGAAGGTAAAGGTGGTGGCTGAGCTGATGCCTTATTCCGGCGGCCTGAAGAGAAATATCGTCCAGTGCCTGGATGATTTCGGAATTCCTCTGAAACTGAGCCACACGGTGGTGGATATTCAGGGAAAAGAGCGGGTGGAGGGCGTCACCATTGCTCAGGTGGATGAGCAGAAAAAGCCCATTCCCGGTACTGAGGAATCCTATTCCTGTGACACGCTGCTGCTCAGTGTGGGTCTGCTTCCGGAAAATGAGCTGTCCCGGTCCGCAGGCGTCAGCCTGAGCTCTGTCACCGGCGGCCCTGTGGTCAATGAAAGCCTGGAGACCAGTATCCCCGGTGTGTTTGCCTGCGGAAATGTACTGCATGTTCATGATCTGGTGGATTTCGTATCCCAGGAAGCGGCGCTGGCAGGCAACTATGCGGCCAACTATGCGGCCGCTTATGCCAAAACAGAAAAAAGCGGAGAGGCCGACCGTACAGTTATTCCGGTCTGCGCGGAAAGCGGCGTCCGTTATACGGTACCTTCCTTCATCCGGCCGGGCCATATGGAAGAGGAACTGCCGGTGCGGTTCCGGGTGGGCGCTGTGTACCAGAACTGTTATATCAGTGTTTATCTGGATGAACAACGGATTCTTCACCGGAAATGCCGGATTCTGGCGCCCGGGGAGATGGAAACGGTTATACTTAAAAAGGAACAGCTGACGGCAGGGGGCGTTCCCTCAAAAATCACCGTCAGGATTGAGCAGGAATAGGAGGGAGAAGCTGTGGAAATCAGAGAGTTGACATGTATCGGCTGTCCCATGGGCTGTCAGGTGCGGGTAACCATGGAAGCAGGGGAAATCCGCCGGGTAGAGGGAAATACCTGTAAGCGGGGAGACGTCTATGCCCGCAAGGAAGTGACGAATCCCACCAGGATCGTCACCTCCACGGTAAGGGTGACAGGAGGCGAACTGCCGGTGGTATCCGTGAAAACAGCCTCGGACATTCCCAAAAACAAGATCCGCGAATGTGTGCTGGCACTGAAGAGTATCCAGGTGGCGGCGCCGGTCTCCATCGGAGAGGTGGTGGCGGAGAATGTGGCCGGCACAGGGGTGGCGATTGTGGCCACCAGAAATGTCGAAAAGAGATTGTAATTTGCCGCAGGCAGGGTTATAATGACTTTAATCGCCTGTACAGCGGACAAGGCGAAATGCAGAACCTGTGTTTCGCCTTATTTTTGTATGACGGGCATGCCGTCAGTCTGTGGTGAAAGTCCACAGGGGGCGTAGTTGTCAACGAACCCTATAGCGACTCCCAAGGTTTGTATCGTGAGGTACAGGCGAGAAGAAGGGATAGCGAAATCGT
>DVIN01000062.1 GCA_018711275.1 Candidatus Pullilachnospira intestinigallinarum | reverse complement strand
TCCTCTGCTCTACCAACTGAGCTATCTGGGCGAGAACAAATGAATCTTATCATATTTTCGTGACGATTTCAAGGGGAAAATTACAATTCCTGCGGATTTGGTCTTGTGTTGGGGAAAAAGGGTGTGGTATAATCTCTTCATTCTTATAACACGCAGATGTGATAAAGAAAGGAGCCTATCATGTATTCTTTTCACGAAATTGAGAAAACCGACCCGGAAATCGCTGCCGCGATTCAGAAGGAGATCGAGCGTCAGAACTCACATATTGAGTTGATTGCCTCTGAAAACTGGGTGAGCAAGGCTGTGATGGCAGCCATGGGAAGCCCGCTGACCAACAAGTATGCGGAGGGATATCCGGGAAAAAGATATTACGGCGGCTGCGAATGTGTGGACGAAGTGGAGAATCTTGCGATAGAGAGAGCCAAGAAGCTGTTCGGATGCACTTACGCCAATGTACAGCCTCATTCCGGCGCTCAGGCCAACATGGCGGTATTCTTTGCCATGCTGAAGCCCGGAGATACTGTGATGGGAATGAATCTGGCTCACGGCGGTCATCTGAGCCATGGAAGCCCGGCCAACTTTTCCGGAGCATATTTTAAGATTGTTCCCTACGGTGTGAACGACAAGGGATTTATCGACTATGAGGAGGTGCGCCGGCTGGCGCTGGAGCATCGCCCCAGAATGATTGTGGCGGGAGCCAGCGCTTACGCAAGAATCATTGATTTTAAAAAGTTCCGTGAGATTGCCGATGAGGCAGGCGCTTATCTGATGGTGGATATTGCGCATATTGCCGGACTGGTGGCGGCAGGACTGCATCCCAGCCCCATTCCCTATGCGCATGTGACCACCACCACCACCCACAAGACGCTGAGAGGCCCCAGAGGGGGACTGATTCTCTCCAGCCAGGAAATCGCCAAGCAGTTCAATTTCAATAAAGCGGTATTCCCGGGAATCCAGGGCGGTCCGCTGATGCATGTGATTGCGGCAAAGGCAGTCTGCTTCCAGGAAGCGCTGCAGCCGGAGTTCCGGGAGTATCAGGAACAGGTGGTGAAGAACTGCCGTACACTGGCTGAGGGTCTCACCAGAAGAGGTATCCGCCTGGTATCCGGAGGAACGGACAATCATCTGATGCTGGTGGATTTAAGAGATACGGGCGTGACGGGCAAAGAGATGGAGAATCTGCTGGACGAGGTGAACATTACCTGCAACAAGAATGCCATTCCCAATGATCCCCAGTCTCCGTTTGTTACCAGCGGTGTGCGTCTGGGTACCGCGGCAGTTACTTCCCGTGGCATGAAGGAAGAGGATATGGAGCAGATTGCCGAGGCGATCTCCATTGTGATCCAGCGTCCCCAGGAGAAGGAGACGGCAAGACAGATTGTGAAGCAGCTGACAGAGAAGTATCCTCTGAATGCGTAAACTGCGGTCTGTAAGATAAAAATGAGCGCTGCGGACAAAGAACCGCGGCATGGGTGCCCCCATTTCTTTTTCATGAGAAATATCCATTGAGAAAGAGATGGGGGCATGATATAATAGCCGCAGAAGCGGCTGTTATATTATGCGCAGGTACTTTTTTGAGGGGAGCCGCAGAAAGTATTCTGTGTACCGCGAAATTTCGGAGAGAAAAGAGGATATTACCATGTTTGACGTAACTGCATTAGGAGAAGTACTGATTGATTTTACACCCTGCGGAAAATCAGAGGCGGGGATGGCTCTGTTTGAGCAGAATCCGGGAGGCGCTCCTGCCAATGTACTGGCGGCGCTGGCAAATCTGGGATCAAAAACCGCATTTATCGGAAAAGTAGGAGACGATATGCACGGAAAACTGCTGAAGGAAACGCTGGATGCGGCGGGAATCGATACCACAGGTATGGTGGTGGATCCGAATTTTTTCACCACGCTGGCGTTTGTGTCTCTGAATAACGGAGAGCGGAGCTTTTCTTTTGCCAGAAAACCGGGAGCGGACACGCAGCTGAAGCGTGAGGAAGTCAATCTGGATATCGTGCGGAATACAAAGATTTTCCACTGCGGTTCCCTGTCCCTGACCGATGAACCGGCCAGAAGCGCAACTTTTTATGCGGTGGAAGAGGCGAAAAAAGCGGGAGCCGTGATCTCTTACGATCCCAATTACCGTCCGCTGCTGTGGAAGGATGAGGAGACTGCCATCCATCATATGCGTTCCATGGTTCCCTATGCGGATATCATGAAGATTTCCGATGAGGAGACCATGCTGCTGTCCGGAAAAGAGGAGCCGGGAGAGGCGGCGAAGGCTCTGCTGGACGCGGGGGTATCCTGCGTAGTGGTAACGCTGGGCGGAGACGGCGCGCTTCTTATGACAAAGCAGATTGAAGTACAGGAAAAAGGAAAGTCCAGAAACGTGGTGGATACCACCGGAGCCGGAGACTCCTTCTGGGGAGGACTGCTGTCACGCCTGGCGCTGAATCATGTGAAGCCCGGAGATCTTACGGAAGCGCAGGCCAGGGAGTATCTGAAGTTTGCCAACGCAGTAGCAGGTCTCTGTGTGGAAAAACGGGGCGCGATCCCGGCCATGCCCACACTGGAGCAGGTAATGAACGAGTTATGAAGCTTCTGCTTACAGCCATAAATGCCAAATATATTCATTCCAATCCCGCCATATACAGTCTGCGGGCGTATGCCGGAGAATTTCAGGAGCAGATCTCTCTGGCAGAGTATACCATTAACCAGTCAATCGATGTGATGTTGAAAGGAATCTTCCGGCGAAAGCCGGAAGTCCTTTGCATTTCCTGCTATATCTGGAACATTTCTCTGGTTAAAGAACTGGCGCGGGAGGTACACCAGGTGCTTCCGGATACGGAGATCTGGCTGGGAGGCCCGGAGGTATCCTATGATGCCCAAACGGTGCTGGAGCAGAATCCTGCTATCCGGGGCGTTATGAAGGGGGAAGGCGAAGAAACCTTCCGGGAACTGGTGCGCCATTATGTCCTTGGGAAGCCGCGGTTTTCCGAAATGGAAGGGATTGCCTGGAGGGATGACGACGGCACGGTGAGGGATACCGGTTTTCGTCAGCCGGTGGATTTGGATACGGTACCGTTTATTTATGAGGATCTCTCGGTGTTTGACAACCGGATCCTCTATTATGAAAGCAGCCGCGGCTGCCCCTTTTCCTGCAGTTACTGTCTGTCTTCCATTGATCGGAGACTGCGTTTCCGGAAGATGGAACTGGTGAAGCGGGAGCTGCAGTTCTTCCTGGATCACCGGGTACCCCAGGTGAAATTTGTGGACCGGACCTTTAACTGCAGTCATGAAAGAGCCATGGAAATCTGGCGGTATCTGGTGGAACATGACAACGGTGTGACAAATTTTCATTTCGAGATAGCGGCGGACCTGCTGAATGAGGAGGAACAGAACCTGATTGCCTCCATGCGTCCCGGCATGATTCAGCTGGAAATCGGCGTACAGTCCACCAACCCGGAAGTGATCCGCATGATTCGGCGGAAAATGGATTTTGAGAAGGTGTGTCATACTGTGCGGAGGCTGGCGGCCGGACGGAACGTTCACCTGCATCTGGATTTGATTGCGGGACTTCCCATGGAGGATTTTGATTCTTTTAGCCGCTCCTTTAATCAGGTGTACGCGCTGCGGCCGCAGCAGCTGCAGCTGGGATTTCTGAAAGTGCTCAAGGGTTCTTTCATGCATGAGCAGGCGGAGCAGTACGGATGTGTTTACCGGGAAAAAGAGCCCTATGAGGTTCTGTTTACCCGCTGGATTTCCTATGAAGAGATCCTGCAGCTGAAGCAGACAGAGGAAATGGTGGAAGTATACTACAACAGCGGCCAGTTTGTCCGGACCGTGGAGGAAATGGAAAAATATTTCCCCGACCCCTTTGCGCTTTACAGCAGCTTGGGAGAGTTCTATGACCGGAAAGGATATCTGGAGATTTCCCATACCAGAATCCGCCGGTATGAGATTCTGGAGGAGTTTCTGAAAGAATATCCGGGTACTGCCGGCAGATGGCCGGATATTCGGGATACTGTGCGGGAAAAAATGGTGATGGATCTTTATGCCCGCGAAAACCTCAAGCTGCGGCCGAACTGGGCGGACAGTATGGAAGACTGTCGAAGCCTGATCCGAAGCTTTTATGAACAGGAGGCGCTTACTCACCGGTATCTGCCGGAATACGGCGGTTATGATGAAAAACAGCTGAGACGGATGACGCATCTGGAGAGAACCGGGAGCCGGAACCCCGGAGAAGCGCGCTACTGGCTGTTCGACTATCGGAGGAGGGATCCCGTTACCCGGGCAGCCGCCTGTACAGAGGTAACGGATGCTGTGCGGGCAGCCGCCTGCGGGGCAGAGGAGAAGAAAGAACGATGACGGAAAAAACAGAAAGGGAAGAAAAGAGATTTCCCGACTCTTATGTGGTGGTGGATTTGGAAACCACAGGTTTGTCGCCGCGGGAGGATCATATACTGGAAATCGGAGCGGTGAAAGTTCGGGACGGGAAGGTGACGGATACCTATGCGGTTTTTGTGGATCCCGGCTGCCCCATACCGGAGCCGATCCGGAATCTGACGGGAATTACCGATGAGATGGTACGGGGCCAGCGGACGGCGGCTCAGGCATTGGAGGAGTTTCTCGCGTTCTGCAAGGGGGACGATCTGATGGGCCATAATCTGCCGTTCGACTATGGATTTCTGAAACAGCAGGCGGTGATACAGCATTTGCCCTTTGAAAAACGGGGCATCGACACGCTGAAAATTGCCCGCTGCCTGCTGGACGGTCTGTCCAGCCGCAGCCTTACCAGTCTGTGCGATTACTTCCATATTGACCGGAGCCGGGCACATCGGGCGCTTCATGACGCCCTGGCTACGCATCAGCTGTACCAGTGTCTGCAGAAGACAGCGGGAGAGGAGGCGCGCGGGCTGTTTGAACCGGCGCCGCTGTTTTACCGGGCAAAAAAGATCAGCCCCATTACGGATTCGCAAAAACGGTACTTGAAGGATCTGGCAAAATATCATAGAATAGAGCTGGACGTTGAAATTGACAGCCTTACGAAAAGTGAGGCGTCCCGACAGATTGACAGAATAATCATGAATTATGGAAGAATAATGAGGTGATGGAATGTTCAATAATAAAGCAAAGCGGATTGTCGCGTCTGTAATCGCAATTCTTCTGGTCATCGCCATGGTAGTTCCCATGATGCTGGATCTGGTATTGTAAAAAAGAGAAAACCGCGGGAGGAATTGGATACCGGGGTGCGCAGCACGCACCCCGGTTCTGCGGTGTGAAAACAGATGGGAACCGATGACTCTGCCCCGGGCGGCAGTACGGAATTTTGGAGAAGAGGACAGAAGATGAAGGGTAGAAATGTATGGACAGGCCTTTTGGGGCTGGGACTGCTGTTGGCGGTTCCGGCGGCGGTATCCGGAAGTGAGCCGCAGGTACTCACCGCCCAGGAACCGGAGGTGACAGCGGCAGCCCCCACGGAGCCGTCTTCCAATGCGCCGTCTGTGGATCTTCCGGTGCTGGATCAGGTATATCTTGAGAGTGTGAACCTTTCGGGAATGACGAAAGAGGAAGCGGATGCCGCCGTACAGAGAAGAATGGAGGAGATCAGCGGCTATCAGATCACGCTCCATATGGATGACGAGTCGGTGGGCGTCCCGGCAGGGGAACTGGGCCTGTCCGGGGATAATGAAAAAATGGTGGAGTATGCCGCCAGAATCGGCCAGACAGGGAATGTAATCAAACGGTATAAGGCCCGCAAAGAGCTGGAGGAGGAATCCATTCAGCTGCCGCTCACCTATCAGGTGGACCAGGAGACGATGCGGGCAGCGCTGGAGACGTACTGCGTGCCGCTGAACCGGGAGGTCTCCAATTACGGGCTGACCAGGGAGAACGGGGAATTTGAGGTGGTAAACGGCCAGAGAGGCATCACGCTCAATGAAGAGGAATCGATACAGATTGTCACGGATTATCTCACCAATGTGTGGCGGGACGGCAACGGATCCGTGGAACTGAGTGTGGAGCTTGTGGAGCCGAAGGGATCCAGAGAGGAACTGGAGAAAGTGCAGGATGTGCTGGGAACAGGAAGCACGGACTATTCGGCCAGCAGCGCCGCCAGAGCCACCAATATCAAAAACGGCACTTCCAAGCTCAACGGCATTGTGCTTTATCCGGGCGATTCCCTGTCGGTATGTGATCAGATGGTGCCTTTTGATGAAGAGAACGGCTATGAGATGGCGCCCTCCTATTCCAACGGCAGCGTGGTGGAGTCTTTTGGCGGAGGAATCTGCCAGGTGTCCACCACCCTGTACCTGGCCGTCCTGCGGTCAGAGCTGGAGGTGACGGAACGGTATAATCATTCCATGATTGTCACCTATGTAAAACCATCCATGGACGCCGCCATCGCCGAGGGATCCAAGGATCTCAAATTTACCAATAATCTGGAGGCCCCCATTTATATTGAAGGGGTGGCCTATGCGGGTACGCTGGTATTTACCATCTATGGACAGGAATACCGGCCGGAAAACCGTTCCGTGACATACGAAAGCGAGACTTTGGAGGAGATTGAACCCACCACGGAGCTGGTGGCAGATACGGAATCGGCGCTGGGAGTTGTCCGGCAGACACAGTCGGCGCATAAAGGATATGTGGCAAAACTGTGGAAGGTGGTCACGGAAAACGGAGAAGAGACCCGCACAGAGGTCAACAACAGCAATTATCAGATGACGCCCAACCGGTATAAGGTGGGAGTGAAGACGGACAGTCAGGAGGCCGCCCAGGCCATGTACAACGCCATCAGCACCAACGACCTCAATGAAGTCTATACAGTGCTGCAGCAGTATTCCTGAAAAGAAAGCCGCGAAGCGAATTGACATAAAACAGGCGTCTTGCCAGGGATTGCAAAACGCCGGAATTGATGGGAGACGAGATGAAGATAGGAAAATTGCCGGAGCCGGTACTGATCCGCTCCGTACTGAAACAGGTGAAACATCGGAGAGAGGAAGTTTTGGTGGGACCTTCTGTGGGGCAGGATTGCGCAGCCCTTCAGGTGGGGCCGGAGGAAGTCCTGGTGATGTCCACAGACCCCATCACAGGAACGGTGAAGGATATGGGAAGTCACTGTATTCATATTACGGCCAATGACCTGGCGGCATCCGGAGCGGAGCCGCTGGGGGTAATGCTGACGGTGATGCTTCCGGATTCCATGGAAGAACCGCAGCTGCGGCGTCTGATGCAGGACGCGGAGAAAACCTGCGAGGAGCTGAACATTGAAATTCTTGGAGGCCACACGGAGATCACCAATGTGGTGCGCCAGCCGCTGGTTTCCGTCACCGGTGTGGGAAAGATTCTACGCAGTCAGCTGAGTACGCTGCGCCAGATAAAGCCGGGACAGGACGTGGTGGTGACCAAATGGATTGGTCTGGAAGCCACGGCGATTCTGGCAAAAGAACGGGAGGAAGAACTTACGGCACGTTTCCCGGCCGGCCTGGTGGATGTGGCAAAAAGCTTTGACCGGTATCTGTCCGTGGTGAAGGACGCGCGGATCGCCGTATCCTGCGGAGTGACCGCCATGCATGATATCACGGAGGGCGGTGTATTCGGAGCGCTCTGGGAGATGGCCGGCGGCGCCGGCGTGGGTCTGGAGGTGGACATGAAAAAGATTCCCATCCGCCAGGAAACCGTGGAGATCTGTGAGTATTTCGGCTTAAATCCTTATCAGATCATGTCCAGCGGTTCCATGATGATTGTCACGGATCAGGGCCATGAACTGGTGCGCAGGCTGGAAAATGAAGGAATCCACGGAACCGTCATCGGGAGAACCACGGACGGTAACGACCGGATTTTGAGAAACGGAGAAGACGTCCGTTATCTGGACAAACCGCAGCCGGACGAATTGTACAAGGTGCTGGGCTGACGCGCAAGCGGGCAGCAGAAAGAAGGCATGACAGCGGAAACAGGCTGCAAAAACGGAAAGGAAAAAGATATTCATGGCAAAGCTGAATATTGTGCTTCTGGAACCGGAGATTCCCTCCAATACCGGAAATATCGGAAGGACCTGTGTGGCGGCCGGGGCCAGACTGCATCTGATTGAGCCGCTGGGATTCCGGCTCAACGAAAAGTCCATCCGCCGGGCGGGAATGGACTACTGGGAACATCTGGATGTGACCAGATATATAGACTATCAGGATTTTCTTACGAAAAATCCGGGGGCAAAGATTTATATGGCCACCACAAAAGCCCGCCAACTCTATACGGATGTGCGGTATGAAGAGGACTGCTATATCATGTTCGGAAAAGAGAGCGCGGGTATTCCGGAAGAAATTCTTCTGGAAAATAAAGAGCGGGCAGTGCGGATCCCCATGCTTTCGGACATCCGTTCGCTGAATCTGGCCAATTCTGTGGCCATAGTGCTGTATGAGGCGCTGCGGCAGCACGGATTTGACCATATGCAGCTGGAAGGACAGCTGACAAAATATCTCTGGTAATCACAAGCCTGCCAAATACCGTATCATCCGGTGAGAGAAACGGTATTTGGCAGGCTTGTTTTGCGGGATAAGAACGAAAAACGGCGGACGCCATTATTTTGCCCGGTCAAGGGTGAAGATAAATTCGGTGCCCACCCCTTCCGTGCTGATTACGTTGATGTTCTGATTGTGGGCAGTGATGATTTCTTTCACAATGGAAAGCCCCAGCCCGGTTCCCCGACGGTCTTTTCCCCGGGAGGAATCCTGTTTGTAGAACCGGTCCCAGATTTTGGGAAGGCTTTCTTTGGAGATGCCGGTACCGGAATCCTTAACGGAGACGAAAACTTTCCCGTGGTTTTCCGAAGTCTCCACCTTGATAACCGAATGATCGCTGCTGAATTTGATGGCATTGTCAATGAGATTGTAAAGTACCTGCTGAATCTGCTCCAGATCCGCATGGACGGTCAGCTGTTCGGACTCCTGATGCAGTTCGATGACCAGGGATTTCTGCCGGCAGATGGCCTCAAAGGCTGCCGCCGTATTTTTGATGGTACGGTTGATGTCAAAATCCGTTTTGTGGATGGGTCGGCCCTTGGCATCCAGTTTGTCCAGAGTCAGAAGACTCTGGGTGAGCTTTTCCAGCCGCTCCGTTTCATTGATCACGATTTTCAGGTATTTTTCCTGCATCTGGGGAGGAATGGTGCCGTCCATGATCGCTTCCACAAACCCTTTGATGGAAGTGAGGGGGGAGCGGAAATCATGGGAGACATTGGCTACAAATTTGTGCTGGTAATCCCCCATTTTTGCCAGCTCGTCCGACATATAATTCAGTGTGGTGGCCAGATATCCCATCTCGTCCTCCGTGGTTACCGGAATATTGTAGGAAAGATTTCCGGAGGCGTATTCCGTGGCGCCCACGGTAATCTTCTTCAGCGGCCGGTAAACACTGAAGGAGAACAGCGCCAGAACCCCCAGAGAAAGAAGAAACAGCACGGCAAAAATCAGATATACAGGGCCCAGAACGGCCTCCCGGCGGGCAATGATCTCCGTCATGGGGAGGTGAATGGAAAAATACCCCTTGGTATACAGATTCTGTGTGACGGGGACCATCACGTTTACCATATCCTGATCAAAATAATGATAAAAATTTCCCACCCCGTAATGTCCGGCCCCCAGAGATGCCGGATCGAAATTTTTCAGACCGGAGAGCGAGGTTTCCGAATCCTGAAAGGAAGAGCCGGTATCAAAATAGAGTTCTCCCCGGGGATTGATCAGAAGAATCCGGGCGCTCTCATAATCCGCCAGAGCCAGACAGATATCATAGATCTCTTTCAGATCGGTGGTACTGTCATAATCCTGCGAAGCCTGGGAATAGGACAGGGAAGTGGCTTCCCTGTAAAGTTCCTCCCCGGTGTTATCCAGGATCTTCCGCTGGATAACGGCGGAGCCTGCGGTGGATATCAGAATCAGTCCCAGGATGGCCAGCAGCACATAAGCCAGGACGAATTTAAAGTACAGTGCGTTTTTCACAGGCTATTTCACCTCAAATTTGTATCCGATACCCCAGACAGTGCTGATGGACCAGGATTTGTGATCTTTGATTTTTTCCCGGAGCCGTTTGATATGCACATCCACGGTTCGGGTGTCTCCTATGTATTCATACCCCCAGATATGATCCAGAAGCTGTTCCCGGGTAAAAACCTGGTTGGGGGAAGAAGCGAGGAAATACAGAAGCTCCAGCTCCTTGGGAGGCATATCAATGGTCTCGCCGTTGTAAATCACCGAATAATTGGTGAGATTGATGATGAGATCCGGATACTCCACATATTTTCCGGCCGGTTTGGAGTCCAGCGCCGGCGCGGGCTGGAAACGGCGGAGAACCGCCTTCACTCTGGCCACCAGTTCCTTGGAATCAAAGGGTTTGATCATGTAGTCATCGGCCCCCAGCTCCAGTCCCAGTACTTTATCAAAAATCTCCCCCTTGGCAGAAAGCATAATAATTGGCACATTGGACTTGTGACGGATCTCCCGGCACACCTGATACCCATCCATTCCAGGCAGCATCAGATCCAGCAGGATCAGATTGGGCTGGAAGGAAGAGAAAGCCTTCAACGCCTCTTCACCGTCATTGACAATCTGACACTCATAACATTCTTTTGTGAGATAGAGAGAGATCAGTTCCGCTATATTGTTATCGTCATCTACGATCAGAATCTTCTGCTTCGCAACCATATGGACACTCCTTTCAATATTCCTGGCCGTTTGGCCATAAAAGCTCCTTCCGGGCATTCGCCGCCGCAAAAGGCCTACTTGAATTCCACGATCGTAACGCCCGCATCGCCCTCACCGAATTCGCCCAGACGGAAAGATTTCACATGCTTCTGGCGGCGCAGATACTGGTGAATGCCTTTCCGGAGGGCGCCGGTTCCTTTCCCGTGTACAATCCGCACGCTGGGAAGATGGGCCAGATACGCGTCGTCCAGATATTTATCCAGCTCGGCGATGGCTTCGTCCACCGTTTTCCCCAGCAGATTGATTTCCACCCCGACGGAGGCGGATTTGGACATCTTGATTTTTCCGGTCTGCGTCCGCTGCATGTGGGGGGCGGTGATCACAGGTTCGTCGGGAACAAGCGCCAGATCGGAGATGTGTACTTTGGACCTCATAATCCCCATCTGCACAAACAGATATCCCCTGGAATCCGGAAGGGTGCTTACCGTTCCTTTCAGATTCATGCTCAGCACCTTTACCCCGTCCCCCAGATGGAGATCGGAAGGTTTCAGAGACCGGGAAGGCGCTTCTTTTTTCTTTATGGTCATTTTCTTTTCCACTTTGTTCATCTTTTCCCGCAGGCGCTGCCGCTCCTGCTCCATCTCCTTTACGGAAATGTTTTCTTTTCCGAACCTGTGGAAATCTTTCATGGTTTTGTCCGCATATTCTTTGGCTTCCCGGAGAATGGCATGGGCCTGTTCGTTGGCATCCTGCAGAATTTTTTCCTTTCTGGAATCCAGCTTCTCCTGCCGGGATTCCAGATCCTTTTTCAGCCTTGCAATCTCCTCTTTGTAACGGGTGATTTCTTCCTGTTCCCGCTCCAGTGTTACCCGGCTTTCCTCCAGCTGGGAAATCACATCCTCGAAGGATTCCGCCTCCTGGCTGAGCTGTTTTCTGGCCTCTTCAATGATAAAGTCGGGCAGCCCCAATTTCCCGGAGATGGCGAAGGCGTTGCTCTTTCCGGGAACGCCGATCAGCAGCCGGTATGTGGGACGCAGGGTTTCCACATCGAATTCGCAGGAAGCATTTTCCACCCCAGCGGTGGAAAGCGCGTATACCTTTAATTCACTGTAATGGGTAGTGGCCATGGTGCGGATCCCCTGCTTCTGCAGATAATTTAAGATGGCGATGGCCAGGGCCGCGCCTTCGGTGGGATCCGTACCGGCTCCCAGCTCGTCAAAGAGCACCAGACTTTCCCGGTTGGCCTTTTCAATGAAGGAGACCACATTGGTCATGTGGGAAGAGAAGGTACTCAGCGACTGTTCGATGCTCTGTTCATCGCCGATGTCCGCGTACACCTCTGTAAAAACAGAAAGCTCAGAGCGGTCCAGCGCGGGAATATGCAGCCCTGACTGGCCCATCAGGGTCAGCAGTCCGACGGTTTTTAAGGAAACGGTTTTTCCTCCCGTATTGGGACCGGTGACAATCAGCAGATGAAATTCTTTCCCCAAATGGATATCAATGGGGACCACCCGGTTTTTGTCAATCAGCGGATGGCGGCCCTTTCGAATATTGATATAGCCGTCGGTGTTAAACAGCGGACGGGTGGCTTCCTGGTCCATGGCCAGAGATGCCCGGGCAAAAATAAAATCCAGCTCGGTGAGCGTTTCCAGATCGTATTGGATGGCTTCCCGGTTCCGGGCGGCCAGTTCGCTCAAGGTGGCCAGGATGGCTTCGATTTCCGCCTGTTCCTTCAGCTCCAGCTCCCGGATATCATTGTTCAGTTTTACCACCGCCGTAGGTTCAATGAACAGTGTGGAACCGGTGGAAGACTGATCGTGGATCATGCCGGGCACCTGATTTTTGTATTCCGCTTTGACGGGGATACAGTAACGGCCGTTGCGCATGGTAATGACGGCGTCCTGCAGGTAGGAGCGGGCGCCGCCGTTTACCATCCCGGACAGCTGGGTGTGAATTCGCTCGCCCGTAATCTTTATGGAACGGCGGATCTGCCGGAGAGCAGGACTGGCGTCATCGCTGATTTCATCCTCCGAAAGGATACAGCGGCGGATTTCCGCGGAAAGAGAACCCAGCGGCTCCAGCGCGTCAAAGAGATCATCCAGAGAATCTTTGGGGATATCGCTGTTTTCCCTGCGGCCATAAGATTTGGCCCGGGAACTGTTTTCCAGCACAGAGCAGATGGAAAGAAGTTCCGAAATTCCCAGACTGCTGCCGATTTCCAGACGTTTCAGAGAACCCCGTACATCTTTGGCGCCGCCAAAAGAGATGGTCCCCTTCTGGAAAAGCCGGGTAAGCGCATCCTGCGTCTGTCTTTGCAGATGCTCGATTTCACCCAGCGAAGAGGAGGGCTGCAGCCTTGCGCATTTTTGCTTTCCCAGAAGGGAAGAGGCCCGACTGGTCAGCTGCTCTATGATTTTATCGTATTCCAACGTTTTCAGTGCTTTTTCATTCATGTAATTAATCCTTTTCATGAGATAAATGCCGGCTTTAAGACCGGAGATGATTCAGGTAAACGGTTAGCGCTTTCCTCTTGCCGGCACAAATTTTTTCATACAGATTCATTTTACCCCATATATCTGAGAAAGAAAAGGGATAATTTTACCTCATCAGGGAGAGAAAGCAGTGAGAATTTTTTATTTCTTCATAAAAAGTTCATAAGTTTATTGTAAAATAAAAAAGTAAGTCAGGCAATTTTTACAGAAAATGTAACTTCCCGGGGAGACGCCTTGCGGGCGGAACCGGGTGGTTACCGGGAGATTACGATGATGGTGCAGAAGAACAATCGCAGTCCGAAAAATGATGACCGGAAGGAGGATCCCCGGACGGGACAGGAAGAAAAGGATTATTACTTCCTGCGGGAAGTAATCAAGGAGAAACCTCTGGATAAAAAGAAACTGGCTGTGCGGGCAGGAGGGATTGTCGCCGGCGCCGTGTTGTTCGGCGTGGTGGCGGCATTTGTCTTTGCGAAGACAGAGCCGGTGTTTCGGGAGGAGGAACCGGCGCCCCGGGTCACCATTCCGGAGGAAGAACCTACCGCTTCTCCCACGCCGGAGGTTACCCAGGAGCCAACTCCTCAGCAGGAGGCGGCGGACGACACGCCACAGCTGGAGGATTTCCAGGAAATGTTTGACCGGGTTATGGAGGTGGCGGAGGAACCGGAGAAATCGCTGGTAAGCGTACAGGGATTTACCAGCGGGGAAGAGTGGCTGGCGGAGGGCGGCAGCAGAGAGACCATTTCCGGACTTCTGGCCGCGGATAACGGCCGTGAATATTTTATTCTGACGGAATACCGGGTGGTTGCGGATGTGGACCGGATTCTGGTGACTTTCCAGGACGGAAGCACAGTGGACGCGAATTTTCAGAAGCAGGATCCCAACACCGGTCTGGCAGTTCTGAAAATTGCCAAGGCGGATGTGGATAACGAGACGAAGGATCAGATCGAAGTGGCCGAACTGGGAAGCTCCTATTCGGTTTCCAGGGGAACGCCGGTGCTGGCGCTGGGAAGCCCGGCCGGTTACGGAGATTCCGTGGCCTGGGGGATGGTGACATCGGTGACGAATACGAAAGCCACGGTGGACGCGGAATATCATCTGCTTACCACCGACATCATGGGAGATAAGCAGGGAAGCGGTATCCTGGTGAATCTGGACGGAGAAATCGTGGGAATCATCGCCCAGTCCTTTTCCATAGAAGATGACAAGAATGTGGTGACTGCGCTTCCCATATCAGAGTTGAAAGACCTCATTGAAAAGCTGTCCAACAATGAAGATCTGATTTATCTGGGGGTCACCGGACAGGATATCGGCAGTGAGCTGTCGGAAAAGACCGGCATCCCCAAGGGCGTCTATGTCAATGCGGTCAGCGAAGATTCTCCGGCCATGGAGGCGGGGATCCAGAACGGCGACGTGATCGTCCGGATCGGAAGCAGTGAGGTAGCCACTTTAAAACAGCTGAAGTCAGCGCTGGACAGCTGCCAGCCGGGACGGAGAGTTCAGGTGGCGGCTATGCGCAAAGGTGCGGAGGGTTATGTGGAAATAGTATTTGACGTAACACCTGGCGCGTTATAAAATAGAACACACGGCAGACCTGCGGGAATGTCAGAAGCAGATAACCAGACCACAACCTGAGGCCTGGTTATTTCTGCGGACAGGGATAAAATCTCGAAGAGATACTTTTATGGCCAGGGGGCCGATCATAAGAAAAGGAGTATACAATTATGAAATATATCAAGGATTTTTTTGAGGGAGCGAGAATTGCCGGCGTATATCTGTGCAAACAGCGTCAGTCCGCGGTGACCAAAAACGGGAAACCCTATGAAAATGTGATTCTCCAGGACAAAACGGGAACCATCGACGCCAAAATCTGGGACCCCAATTCCCAGGGAATCGAGGAATTTGACGCCATGGATTATATTGATATTATGGGGGATGTCAGCAGTTTTGCCGGAGCGCTGCAGCTGAGTATCAAGCGGGTCCGCAAAGCCCAGGAAGGAGAGTATGTGCCGGTGGATTATCTGCCGGTCAGCAGCAAGAATATCGAGGAGATGTACCGGGAGCTGCTGGGATTTGTGGATTCTGTGAAAAATCCGCATCTTTCTCAGTTGCTGAAGCTGTATTTTGTGGAAAATGAGGCGTTTGTCAAAAAATTCAAATTCAGCTCTGCCGCAAAAAGCGTGCATCACGGTTTTGTGGGCGGGCTGCTGGAGCACACGCTGAGCGTGACAAAGCTGTGCGATTACTATACCGCTTCCTACCCCCTTCTGAACCGGGATCTGCTGATTACAGCGGCGATTCTGCATGATATCGGAAAAACGCATGAGTTGTCGGCATTTCCGGCGAATGACTATACCGATGACGGCCAGCTGCTGGGACATATCATGATGGGGGCGGAGATGATACATGATGCGGCCCGGAAGATAGGTGGGTTCCCGGCAAAGCTGGAAAGTGAACTGAAACACTGCATTCTGGCTCACCACGGGGAACTGGAATATGGATCCCCCAAAAAACCGGCGCTGATGGAGGCGGCGGCCCTGAACCTGGCGGACAACACGGACGCCAGGATGGAGACTTTCCGGGAGATTCTGGAGGCGGCCGGAGATCAGAACGGATGGCTGGGGTATAACCGGATCTTTGAGTCGAATATCAGGAAGAGCAGTCTGTAGGATAGACAGGATACGGGGCGGGCTGGCGCGCCGTATTCCTGGAAATGCGGCGGTTGCCAGGCAGGGAAAAAGGAGAAAGATATGCCGGAAGGGATTATGATTTTGGGCGCTTCAGGAGCGGGGAAAACGACGCTGGGAAGAATTGTCGCGCGGAAACTGGGCTTTGTTTTTCTGGATATTGATGATTTTATCTGGCATAAGGATACGGAACTGCCGTTTACAGTCCTGTATACCAGGGAAGAAAAGATCAGCCGTCTGATGGCGGCGGTAAAAGAAGCGGAAAATTTTGTGATGGCGGGTTCCATGAGCAGTTTCCATGAATATTTTGACCATTTTTTCCGTCTGGCAGTATTTCTGGATGTGGATGAGAGAATCCGAACAGCCCGTGCGCATGAACGGGAAATCAGGGAATTTGGCAGCCGTGTTCTGCCGGGCGGCGATATGTACCAGGCTCATCAGGATTTCCTGCGGGATGTGGCCGGTTATGAGGATGGAACCGGTTCCAGCACCAGGCAGCAGCATGAAACATGGATGAAGCAGATGACCTGCCCCATATTGCGGCTGGATGGAACCACGCTTCCGGAGGAAAATGCCAGAATAATTGCGGAAGCCTACAGAAATCTGTGAGTGATGCGGAACTGCCGGCGGTATTCGGGTACATGCAGGCATATGGCCGCCATCGAACAGCAGGAATACAATCAGCATATAAAAAGGAGCAGGTATGGAGTTTAAGAAAAATGATCTTCTGACCGTGACCATCGAGGATATGGGTCACGACGGGGAGGGTATCGGGAAATACGAGGGCTATACGGCGTTTGTCAAGGACGCGGTGATCGGAGATACCGTGCGGGTAAAACTGATGAAAACCAGGAAGAATTACGGGTACGGCCGTCTGATGGAAGTTCTCGCTCCTTCCCCGGACCGGGTGGAGCCTCCCTGCGCTTTTGCCCGTCCCTGCGGGGGCTGCCAGCTCCAGGCGCTCTCCTATGAAAAGCAGCTGGAGTATAAAGCGCGTAAGATCCGGAATAATCTGAAGCGGATTGGCGGATTTTCCGATGCGGAAATTCCCATGGAGCCGGTGATCGGCATGAAACATCCTCTGGGATACCGGAATAAGGCACAGTTCCCGGTGGGAACGGATCGGGAGGGCCATCTGGTGACAGGTTTTTACGCCGGAAGAACCCACTCCATCATTCCCAACCGGAAATGTCTGCTGGGGGTTCCGGTGAATGAAACCATACTGGACACGGTGCTGGATTTCATGGAAGAGTATGGCGTGACGGCATATCAGGAGGATACCGGACGGGGACTGGTGCGTCATGTATTGATCCGTTATGGGTTTCGTACCGGTGAAGTGATGGTGTGTCTGGTGGTGAACGGGACGAAAATTCCCCGTCAGGAGGAGCTGGTACGCCGCCTGGCGCAAATCGAGGGAATGACCAGTATTACGCTCAATGTAAACCGGGAACGGACCAATGTGATTCTCGGGAAGGAGATCCGGGTGCTGTGGGGGCAGGGGTATATCACGGATTTTATCGGTGAGATCCGGTATCAGATTTCGCCGCTGTCCTTTTTCCAGGTGAATCCGGTGCAGACGGAGAAACTTTATGGAAAGGCGCTGGAGTTTGCGGGTCTGACCGGCAACGAGACGGTCTGGGATCTGTACTGTGGAATCGGAACCATTTCCCTGTTCCTGGCACAGAAGGCCGGGAAGGTGTATGGCGTGGAGATTGTGCCGGATGCCATCGCGGACGCCAGGAAGAATGCGGAAATCAACGGGATCGGGAACGCGGAATTTTTCGTGGGACGGGCGGAAGATGTGCTGCCGGAGAAGTATGCCAGGGAAGGAATCCATGCCGATGTGATTGTGGTGGACCCGCCCCGGAAAGGGTGCGAGGAGAGCGTGCTGGACACCATGGTGAAGATGGGGCCGGAGCGGATCGTGTATGTGAGCTGCGATTCGGCGACGCTGGCGCGGGATCTGAAGTATCTGAGGGAGAGAGGATATGAGGTAAAGAAGGTGCAGGGGGTGGATATGTTTCCGGAGACGGTGCATGTGGAGACGGTTGTCTTGCTTTCCAAGGGAGAAATCGACTCGAAGAAGGTTCGTGTGGAGTTCTCTCTTGAGGAAATGGATATGTCCGGGTTCCAGAAGGGTGCGACCTATGAGCAGATCAAAGCGTATGTGCTGAAACATACTGGCTTGAAGGTATCTTCTCTGTACATCTCCCAGGTCAAGCGGAAATGTGGGCTGGATGTTGGGCAGAACTATAATCTGTCGAAGAAGGAAGATGCCAAAGTGCCGCAGTGCCCGCCGGAAAAGGAAGCGGCGATTATGGATGCACTGAAGCATTTTCAAATGCTTGAATAGGGACCACTTCTTAATTAAAGACCAACTGCTATGATGGCGGTCGGTCTTTAATTCAAGCCGGTATTACTAGTGAAATGGTATGATTTTAGAATTGTTTGCGATTGATTCCCTTTGTTGACGGTCGCGCTTATCTAGGGTACAATTATACTGGATTGTTATAATAAGTTGAAATGAGGTATTAAACTATGGCTAAGGCCACTAAAAAAGATAAAGAGGTAACTTTGGAAACAGTTCTATGGAACTGCCGCGTGGCCTTGCGTGGTGTTGGCAGTACGGAAAAGAATCGAGATGCCGTCATTGGTCTGGCATTCCTGAAGTTTGCCGGAGATAAATTTGAAAAGCGCCGTGCAGAAATCAAAGAACAGTACGGTGATATTCCCGTGTTTTTGGAGAAGCATTCATTTTACAATGCGGTGAACGTGTTCTATTTAAAGGAGACTGCACGTTGGTCTTACATCGTCAAAAATGCGGGATCAAATGAAATTGCTGTGATCCTGGATCAGGCGATGTCTGATATTGAGGTAGATAATCCTTCGCTGAAAGGCGCTCTCGCACAGAATCTTTATGCCACCCTGGGCGCACCTAAGGAGAAAATCAAGGCACTGATCGATGAAGTAAATAAAATTTCCGAATCTCGCTTTCATGAAGAAGACTTGATTGGCCGCGTATATGAGTATTTTCTGCAGGTGTATGCGGCAAGTGGAACCAAAGAAGATGGCGAGTTTTATACACCGGCCTGCGTGGTGAAGCTGATTGCAGAAATGATTGAACCGTTCAGCGGGACGGTTTATGATCCCTGCTGTGGTTCTGGAGGCATGTTCGTGCAATCGCATAAATTTGTGGAACGTCATCAGGGCAACAGAGCAAATATTTCTGTCATTGGTCAGGAAAGCAACCCGGATACATGGCGACTCTGCAAAATGAACCTGGCTATTCGCGGTATCTCTCATAACCTGGGAGAAAAGAACGATTCGACGTTTACAAATGACCTTCACAAAGATCGAAAGTTCGATTACATCATGGCAAACCCGCCTTTTAACCTCAAAGGCTGGCGTGGCGAAGACGAGCTGACGGATGATCCGCGTTGGCATGGCTACACAGTTCCCCGCACTTCCAATGCCAACTATGCCTGGATTCTTCACATGATTTCCAAGCTGGATGTAAACCACGGTATTGCAGGTTTCCTGCTGGCTAACGGAGCATTAAACGATCCCGATGAATATGAGAACCGGAAACGACTGCTTCAGAATGATAAAGTGGAAGCAATTATCGTTCTTCCGCGCGATATGTTCTATTCCACCGATATTTCCGTAACCCTCTGGATTGTAAACATGAACAAAAAGGCTGGAACCGTGAACGGCAGGCAAGTTCGTGACCGCAGCGGTGAAGTGCTCTTTATGGATTTGCGTCGGTGGGACAGCAATATCGAGGAAATTGTTATCGACAAGGGCAAGAAAAAGAAGAAGACGGTTCTGACCGACGAGCAAATAGCAGAAGTTAAGCGCGTCTATAATAGCTGGCAGTCCGTGGACACAACGCTTTATCAGGATGTGCCGGAATTCTGTAAGTCGGTCAAAGTGCTGAAGAAAGACAAGGTCAACCCGGAGGATGTTTCCATCGAGGATAAAGACTGGTCCTTGGCGCCCAGCAAGTATATCGAATTTATTGATCATGATCTGGACATCGACTACAAAAAAGAAATGGCTCGAATTCAGGATGAAATGCGTCTGCTGCTGGCTTCAGAAGAACTCTCGCAGTCTATGTTGAAAGATGCTTTTAAGGGGATTGGTTATGGGATTGGGTAAGTACAAACTAGGAGAACTTATTCAAATTCATGACGAGAGAAATGTAGAACTCGCATATGGATTGAACGATGTTAAAGGGATTTCTATACAAAAAGAATTTATTGAAACTAAAGCAGATATGTCTGGAGTCTCGCTTAAACCGTATATTTTAGTAAAGCCAGGTTGTTTTGCTTATGTAACCGTGACATCACGAAATGGCGAAAAAATCACAATTGCACATAATAATACCAATAACACATATATTATTTCTTCCTCTTATATAGTTTTTAGGGTAAAACGAACAGATTTATTGCTACCGGACTATCTCTTTATGTATTTTAAACGTTCCGAGTTTGATCGGTATGCCCGTTACAATTCTTGGGGTTCTGCTCGAGAGACTTTCTCTTGGGAGGAAATGTGTGATATTGACATTGAACTTCCAGATATTGCTATACAGCAAAAATACGTTGACATCTACAATGCCATGCTGGAAAATCAACGCTGCTATGAAAGTGCACTGGAGGATTTAAAATTAGTCTGTGATGCCTACATTGAAGAACTAAGTAAAGATTACCAAAGTGTCACTATCGGACAATTTATTTTTCAGAGAGATCTGAGAAATGACGGTTCTTTAGGCGTATCCTCTGTTAGAGGAATTGCTACAAGCAAAGAATTTATTAATACAAAAGCAGATATGGAAGGAGTAGGACTTAATAATTATAAAGTTGTTGCTCCAGGTCAATTTGCATATGTTCCAGATACGTCAAGACGAGGAGATAAAATATCGTTAGCGTTGAATATTTCAGAAAATACTTATCTGGTTTCCTCTATCTCGATTGTTTTTGATACACAAAAAGATGTACTTTTGCCTGAGTATTTGATGCTCTTCTTTGTGCGAAGTGAATTTGACCGTTATGCTCGCTTCCACTCATGGGGAAGTGCCCGGGAAACATTTGATTGGTCCGAAATGTGTGATGTTCAGATTCCCATTCCAGATATTAAAATTCAGCAGTATATTGTTAATATTTATACTGCCTATCTATTGCGCAAGGAAATTAATGAACAGCTTAAAACACAAGTCAAGGATGTATGCCCGATCCTAATTAAAGGTTCATTGGAGGAGGCAGAGAATGGATAAAATATCTGAAATTACAAGACGAGATATTGTAGATATTATTAAAAGCGGTTTCTCGGTAGAACTAGATGAAGAGGAATATGATAGCAGTTCTGGAGAATATATTACTGAACGTACAGTGGTGATGCCATATTTTGGACGGTTTGATACACTCGGATTTTTATCCAGACTTTACAATTTGAAAGAATTGCCATCCCATGATAGTCGATACAGAACTGCATATGATGATATCAGTTGTCATCTCAGATGGGGGGATTATGAAGAAGAGTGTTGGTTTTTTGAGGACGAGCGATTCAACTTACGTCCGGGCGATGGCGATGAGACATTACTACGGTTCATGTGTGAAATGCTTCATCCTGCAGTAAGAAATGAGAAAGCTCCATGGAAACAGTATCTTCAAAAATTTAATAGTTTACTTCGAGTTGATGGCTATGAGTTGTATCCCGCACAGCACATATCAGGTCGTGATGTCTATGGAGCACGAGAATATGTTGAGCCGGATAGACCTTTGCTCCCGGAGAATTTGTTTTCAGAAAGATACAAAGACTTGATTGATTATGGACATGGTCAGTCGGTTGATAATATTAGTAACCATGTTGATTATAAGGCTAAGAAGCATATTTGCAGCGTCATGACAGATTTTGCAGAACCAATATTGTATCGTCCTAATCGATATGACAACTGGACAGAAACAACGGATGCACTAAATGTTGCAGTCAACCGCTTAAATGAGTTCATGGATATTCCTGTAATTGATTTGCGCGGAGCTATGTTTTCTCCTTGTCCTGTATCGGAATTATTAGCCAATTATTTTACGCCGTTTATTTTTGATGTAGTCGAATTTCAATATGATGAACTATCTGCGGGAGAAAAGGGACCATTTCAAGAAGCCATTAACGCTGCTTTTCAGAAAGATAATCTTTCCTTTCGCTTAACAGATCGTGGTTTGGTTGAGCAGTTGGCCCAACACGAAGTCTTATCGCCAGAAATCATAATGCTAAGTGAACAGATTAAGGAACCTGGCCTGAAAGAACTATTTGACCTCGCCGTAGAAAACCATATGCAACCCAATTTACAAGCGCATAAAGATGCAGTTGAAAAGTTGTGGGATGTGCTGGAACGTTTAAAGACATACTATACAGATATAGACAAGAAGAAGTCGATAGAAAAGATCGTTCAGAGTATGTCTAATGGACAAGACGCCTATGAGTCGCTATTCAACGCCGAGTTCAAAGTTCTTACAGATATCGGAAATCATTTTCGAATTAGGCACCATGAAACCAATCGAGTAGATATTACCGATGTTCGTTATTACGATTACTTTTTTAATCGTTGCCTGTCATTGATTGCTCTGGCAATCCAATATCTGCAGTAAGGAGGTTATCACGTGGACTATGAATTTGTAAAAGGACAATTTACAGAAGCACAGCTGGAGGCGGCTATCATTGAGATATTCCAGCAGCAAGACTATATCTATGTCCACGGGGAGAAAATTCACCGGCAGTATGAAGATATCCTGCTGGAAGAGGATTTGCGTTCCTTCTTACAGGGGCGGTATGCCCATGAAGGCCTGAGCGAAACCGAAACACGGAAGATCATCAATCAGTTGGCCCTCATCCCAGCGTCTCCACTTTATGAGGGAAACCGTGCTGCTTTCTGGCTGGTTAATGAAGGGTTTGATCTGCAGCGGGACGATCTGAGCAAGGTGGCGCTTCATATTGATTACATTGATTTCGACCACCCGGAGAATAACATTTTCAAAGTGGTGAATCAGTACTCCGTACAGGGCGAGCGTCTGCGCAGACCGGACTTGCTTGTGTTTATTAACGGTATCCCGGTTGCCATTTTTGAGTTTAAGTCAGCAATCAATGAGGACGCGAATGCCCATGACGCTTGGGAACAGATTACTATTCGCTATACTCGGGATATTCCAAAACTTATGAAGTATTGCTTCCTATCGGTCATCAGCGATGGAGCCAACACAAAAATGGGCAGCATCTTTACGCCCTACCCATACTATTATGCCTGGAATAAAGCCAATGAACAAGATAAAGTTTCAAACGGTGTAAGCTCGCTATTTACGATGATTGAAGGTGCTTTTGCAAAAGAGCGCCTCCTTCGTGTGCTGTGCGATTTTGTGTTTTATCCAGACGATAGCAAGAAAAGCGAGGCTATTGTTTGTCGTTATCCCCAGTTTTTCGGAGCCAACAAAATGCTGGAAAATATTAAGCGGCATCTCCGGCCAGAAGGAGATGGTAAAGGTGGCACGTATTTTGGTGCAACGGGATGCGGCAAAACTTATACTATGCTATTTCTGTCGCGGATGATTGCCCTACGCGATCCTGATGCCTTTAACAATCCGACGATAGTAATAATCGTTGACCGTGAAGATTTGGATACGCAGACAGCGGAACTATTTGCAACAGCGAAAAAGTACCTCCACGAAGATGACGTGAGGAGTATTGAATCTCGTGCAGATCTTGCTGAGACATTGAGGGATAGACCTAGCGGTGGAGTCTATATAACCTCTATTCAAAAGTTTTGTGAGAAGATTGGCCTTTTGTCTGCTCGGAGCAACATCATCTGTATCTCCGATGAAGCTCACCGTACTCAAACTGGTGTTGGTTCGAAGCTGAAAAAGACAGAGAAGGGCGTATTTACTACGTATGGTTTTGCAAAATATTTGCGAGATAGCTTTCCAAATGCTACATATTGCGGCTTTACCGGAACACCAATTGATGAGACAATAGCCGTTTTTGGCGATGTGGTAGACAGCTATACTATGAAAGAATCCAGTGACGATGGCATTACAGTTCGCATTGCATATGAGCCGCGTTTGGCGCGTGTTATTCTTTCAGATGAGCAGGCCAAAGAAATACAGAAATATTACGAAAGTTGTGCTGAACAAGGTTCTACGACCGAGCAAATTGAAGCAAGCCAAAAAGCTATGGCACGAATGCGGGCTATTCTAGGCCACCCGGATCGCCTAAAAAAATTAGCTGAGGATATTGTCCTGCATTATGAGGCTCTTTGCGCTGAGAAGCCACACGTTGTACAAAAAGCAATGATTGTCTGTGCCGATCGAGGTGTAGCATTTCGTCTTCTAAAAGATATCCTCGCAATTCGCCCTGCCTGGGGAGAAAAACGTCGTGCAGAGAACGAAAATGATCTGACAAAAGAACAACTAGATAAGTTGTCTCCCCTCCCGAAAATTAACCTTGTTGCAACACAAGGGGCTAATGACGAAAAGGAGTTGTATGAGGCTTGCGGAACAAAAGAATACCGCAAGATGCTGGACAAGCAATTCAAAAATGATAACTCCAATTTCAAAATTGCTGTTGTTGTTGATATGTGGATTACTGGTTTTGATGTGCCATCTTTGGCTGTTATGTACATTGACAAACCACTGCAAAAGCACACCCTTATCCAAACAATTTCTCGCGTAAACCGTGTTTTTGATGGCAAAGACAAAGGCTTGGTTGTAGATTATATTGGTATCAAGAATGACATGATGGAAGCCATAAAAAAATATGGTGGTCAACAAGAAAGTCCAGTGGATGAACTTGATATTACAATTGGCATTTTTCGCAATCACTTGAAAATGATTGATGATTTGCTGCTTGGATTTAATGCAAGTAAATTTTTTACTGGTGAACCCCTAGAAAGGCTGAATTGTTTAAATAGTGCGGCAGAGTACGTTCAAAGTCGGAAAGACACCGAAACGCGCTTTATGGGATTGTCTCGAAGGTTGAAAAGTGCTTACAATATCTGCTTTCCCTCTGGTGAGCTGACAGATGAAGAAACGGCAAAAGCTCAGTTTTATCTCGCTATCCGATCTATCATTTACAAGCAAACCAAAGGGAATGCCCCTGACGCCGAAGCGATGAACCAAGTTGTAGAAAATATGGTTCGCGAGGCTATTGCCTGTACTGGAATTGAAAATGTTGTAGATGAACACAAGTCGGTTGACCTGTTCAGCGATGAATTTATTGAACAACTGAATACGGTAAAGCTTCCAATCACAAAATTCAATGCACTCTTGAAATTGCTCCGTAAAGCTATTAGCGCTTATGGGCGCACTAATAAAGTGAAAGCTATGGAGTTTGATGAGCGTCTCCGCAAAGTAGTTGATGATTATAACAGCAGAGATAAGTTGGTATTTACCAACGAGGTGGTTTCTGATTTTGTAAATGATCTGTCCGACCAACTGCTACAAATTTTAAGGGATTTGCAAGAAGATCAGTCCTCTTTTCAAAAGATGGGAATTAGTTTTGAAGAGAAGGCTTTTTATGACATTCTTGTCAAAGTGCGAGATGACCACGGTTTTCCGTATGCCGATGAAAAATGTGTGGTATTGGCTAAGAAAATCAAGGAACTTGTTGATGATAAAGCCCAATTTGCTGATTGGTCTACCAGAGATGATATTAAAAATCAACTCAATATGGAATTGACCGTCTTGCTATATCAGAACGGATATCCCCCTGAGTGGGACGAAGAGGTTTTTGAAAAAGTAATGGAGCAAGCTGAGAATTTCAAGAAATATGCTGATTGATACAGTGTTTTTTCAACTACATTTTTCGAAACATTTGATAGGCTGTGATGTAGCCTGCTGTCAAAGGAAATTGCTTACTTATTGCTCTGGGTCATCCAATAGGGGCGAGCAGCATCCCTGTTGGCAAGGGGATTTCAAAGGGGAACAGCGTTCTCCTTTGTCTGGGGTGTTCAGAGGGGATAGAGTTCCCCTTTGACTGGAAGAATCCAAAGAAACCTGCGGTTTCGTGGCACACGACTTTCCTCCGGAAAGTCTAGTGTGTTATACCTTTGTGGAGCAGATGGCAGCCGGAATTGTAGCACACCCTGGAAAGTTCGGCTACAGTTGCGGCGTTCTGGCGGGAAAGGTTGCCCCTTGC